>DDYW01000208.1 GCA_002348185.1 Candidatus Hydrogenedentes bacterium UBA2224
TACAGACGCTATCTTACGCGGCCCAGACGCGATGGGTTTTGCGGGTGCCCTGGGAGCGCCGAGCGCCAGTTCGGCATGAATCTCTCATCTCATGGCGGAATCAGCCTGCCCTTGTATGATCCCAACCGCCTTGTATGATCCCAACCGCCTTCTCATGCGTAGCAATGGTTCGTCGTAGTAGGAGTTTTCTTTTTGGTTCTTTTTCTTTTGTGGATGGCTNNGAAGATAGGACAGGCGGCGGAGACGTCCGGGTCATTCCCGGTCGCCCCTGCGAGGCAACGGGAACGGGGGCACGTAGTTGCATTGTGGACGGGCCGCGTAACTATTCCCGGTCGCCCCTACCTTCGGGGTTGCCCTGAAAGGGCATGCTAGAATAGCCCAGGGCAACGCCCTGGGAAAACAGTCGCTAAATAGATACGCCCTGTAAGGGCATTCCGAAACCAAAAACGGAAGGAAATCAGGCCATGTCTCAATCACTTTCTCAAATTCTTCTCCACATCGTTTTCAGCACCAAGAGCCGCCGTCCCTCGTTGTCCCCAGCGATCCAGGCCGAGTTGTACTCCTACACGGCTGCCGTGTTGCGAAACCTGGAATGTCCCGCAGTGGAAATTGGGGGGACAACCGACCACATCCACATCCTCTGCAGTATGTCACGAACTCTGTCCGTCGCAGAGTTGGTCGAAAACCTGAAGAGACCCGTATCGAAATGGTTGAAATCCAAAGACATGAATGGCGGAAAGTTCCAGTGGCAATCCGGCTATGCTGCTTTCTCGGTGAGCCCGTCGCTTTCCCCGCGGCTCGTGAAGTACATCCTGGCGCAAGGGACACACCACGAAAGAGTCTCATTCCAGGATGAGTTTCGAAAGCTCCTCGAGCGACACAACGTCTCCTATGATGAAAAGTACGTATGGGACTAGGGCGCAGCCTGCCCTTTTGTATGATCCAAGACGCCGTCAGGGTGCGGACCAGATCAGGTCGCCGTGGTCGTCGCCGAGGCGCACCGCGGGACCATCCTCCGTCACGACCATCTGGGCGCGGAGTCCGCCGTGCTCGTCGCCCAGGCCCAGGGCGGGTCCTTCCCGGTATGCACTTAGTTCGGAACGGGTCAGGCCGGTCTCGTCGTTCAGTTGCACCGCCGGCCCGTCGGGGGTAAGCACAAATTGTCCGCGGAGCGTGCCCGCGGCGTCCATGGTCCTCACGAGAGGTCCCTCGTCGCCCACGACAACCTGGATGCGGCTTTTGCCGTTCTCGTCGTTCAGGGAGAGCATGGGACCGCTCCGGGTCACATTGAGCACGGCGCGCAGCTTGCCGTTTTCGTCGCCCAGGCAAAGCGACGGCCCGCTGCGCGACACGAAGATCTGGCACCGGGTCTTGCTGTTTTCGTCGATCAGACACAGCGCCGGCCCCTCTTTGGATTTGGACACGTACATGTGCGCGCGCGCCTTGCCGTTCTCGTCGGTGAGAATGAGTCTCGAGGCGACGATCTCTCTCGGTGCGGGGCTGGCGAGTTGGGCCTCCAGCGCAGCTACACGTTCTTCGAGGGTCATGGCGATCTCCCTTTTCTCATGGAACCACGGTTCCAAGTGATCAGAGGCGTGGGCAATACCCTTCCCCCCTTCCCTCTATAGCATACCAAATCCTGGCCGTTGGTGCCCCTTTCCGGGCGGCTCGGGGCACGCATGGGCATACCGCGTTCCCCGAAAACCGGATGATCTTCCCGCCCGGAAGGGTTAGGATGGTCAGCGGCGGCAACGGGAGAGCAGCACCATGGCCAGGAAGCGAGTCACGCGGGGGGATTTCCTGAGGACAGCGTGCCTGAGCGGCGCGGCGCTGGCGACGTCGTGTGCCGCCGGGAGTAAGAGCCTTCGAAGGCCACGGCGCCCCAACATCGTCGTAGTGCTCAGCGACGACCACGGCTACCGGTCCGTGGGCTACAACAATCCCGCGGTGAGAACCCCGAACCTCGACCGCCTGGGCGGCAAGGGCGTGATTTTCGAGCGGGCCTACGTTGCCACGCCCATCTGCGCGGCAAGCCGGGCGAGCCTGATGACCGGGCTTTTCCCGCAACAGCACGGCGCGGTGGCGCTCGACGCGAGCGAATTCCAGCGGAGCGTCGTGGAGGAGAAACGCCTCCCGACGGTGGCGCAGCTCCTGGCCGGCGCAGGGTACGATACGGCACTGTGGGGAAAATCCCACCTGGGCCCGCCCCGCGGGTATGGATTCGCCGAGGGCGAAGAACTGAAGGATCTCACCGACGACCAGACCTTCGCGTCCGCAGCGGAGTTCATCGACCGGCGGAAGAACAATCCGACGCCGTTTTTCCTCTGGGTCGCGACCCGCCAGCCGCACATCCCGCTCAAGCCCGGCCCGGAATGGATTGACCTCTACCGGAACACCGAAATCCCCATCGACCCGAACTTCCGGGAGTCCCCGCCGCGGGAGAGCGTGTACAACCAGGGGCTGCCCGGCGAACACTATTACCGCGACTCGGAAGGACGGGACAACTACCTCGGTTTGCCCGCGGGCCCCCCGCGTTCCAGGGAACAAATCCGGGAGTTCACCCGGGCGTATTACGCGGTGATTTCGAGACTGGACCATCAGATCGGGGAATTGGTGGAACAGCTCGAGCGTGCCGGGGTCTACCGGAACACCGTGTTTCTTTATCTGTCGGACAACGGATATCACCTGGGCAACCACGGCCTGGGCAACAAGATCACCATGCACGAGGAATCCGTCCGCGTGCCGATGCTGCTGCATTGGCCGCGCCTGAAACGGCGGGGTGTCCGCATCCCGGCCCTGGTTTCGTCGCTCGACCTGTTTCCGACCCTGCTCGACCTGGCTGGGGCGCCGGTCCCAGCGGGGTTGAGCGGCCTTTCACTGGGACCGGCGCTCCGCGAGCCCGTACGGCCGGTGCGCGACTATGTGGCCAGCGAGTGCGTGGGCGTCGGCGGCACGCGCGGCACGGGCCACCGCATGGTGCGAACGGACCGCTGGAAATACATCCTGACCGGCGTAAACGAGGAACTGCTCTTTGACGAGCACGCGGATCCGTTCGAGATGGTCAATGTGGCCGGCGCGGATGCGAATCGGGCCATCGTCCAGCAGTTGCGCGGCCATATGAGGGAATGGATGGCCCGCGTTGGCGACACGCATCTTCCCCCGCCGGACGCCTGACGCCCGGTCGGGAAGGCCAAACCCGTTCAGACGGACCGGCCCGCCTGTTCTTCTTCCGAGGGCGCCTGGGTCCAGAAGGTTAGCCCCGTCAGGTCGCGTCTGGGTTCAAAGAGACTCGACAGCAGGTAGGCCACGCCGAACGTGAGGACATGCCCGAGCAGTCCCACGTAATAGATGTGCACCGGTTTCATCAGGAGCAGCGCTGTCTCGCGGGAACACCCGAGCGCGTTCATGAACTGTTCGGGCGTGACGTGCGCGAATTCGATCACCGCCATGTACGTCGAGAAGACAAGCGTCACAACGATGCCCACCGCGATGGACCGGCCCGTGCCGCGGGTCGTGAGGAAGCCCAGGATGTACAGGCCGAGAATCCCGCCGCCCAGGATGGACGCCAATTTGACGCCCAGATCCTGAAGGGTCAGGTTGCTCCAGGCGTAGAACAGCGTTGCCCCGCCCATCATCAGGACGCAGGCCGCACACGAGGTTACCCGGGCCACGGCCACATAATGCCTCTCGCGCGCCCCCTTCACGAGATGGCGGTGGTAGATGTCCGTAAGGAACACGGCGGAGATGCCGCTGATGCTCGCGGACGACGCGGACATGGCCGCGGCGAGAATGCTGGCAATCACGATGCCCGCAAGACCGGTCGGGATCATTTTCACGCAGAAATACGGAAGGATGGACTCGGCTTTCGCGCCGCCCGCGCCGGTCAGGATCGCCAGGGCCTGCGGGTCCGGATGTTGTTTGAAGAACACATACAGCGACGTGCCCATGAACATGAAGAAGGTCCAGGTCGGCACGCTGCACGCGCAGCAGATCCAGATCGCCTTGAACGCTTCGCGCGGGTTCTTCGCCGAGACGTACTTCTGCACGACGTTCTGGTTGCCGCTGTATTCAAACACCCAGCCCGCGAGCCCGCTGATCAGGAGCATCACGACCGATTTTTCCCACAGGGAGATCACGCGCGCCGGCTCCAGTTGTCCGGTGGCCACGTTGAGATCGCCAAGCATGAACTTGCCGTCCGCCCAGCCGGTGGCAAATACCGCGCCGATGCCGCCGTCGATGCCGCGAATCAACGTCACGAAACAGACCAGCGTGCCAAACCAGAGCAGAAACGTCTGCAGAAACTGGGTCCAGACCACCGCGCTGACCCCGCCCAGAACCGTGTACACGGTCACCACGCAGCCGCCCATCAGAATGCACGCGTACGGGGTGGCGCCCGTGATCTGCTGGAACACCAGCGACACGAGGTACAGGATGGTGGCGATGCGCATCACCTGGCCGATGATGAAACAGACGGCCACATACGTTCGCACGCCGGTCCCGAAGCGGCTTTCCAGGTACTCGTAGGCGGAGATACATCTGTTGCGCCGGTAGAACGGCAGAAAGATCTTCGAGCCGATGTAGACGCCGAACGGCAGCATCAGGTTCGCCACCCAGCGGAGGTAGGCCGATTTGTAGGCGTCGCCCGGGAAGGAAACCACCGTTATCGAGCTGATGGATGTCGCGAACATGGCCAGCCCCAACAGCCACGCCGGAAACTGGCGGTCCCCCACGAAGAAGCTCTCGGTCGAGCTGTTGCGCCGGGCAAACAGGGGTCCGACCGACGCCACGCCCACGAAATACACCACCAGGATGATCCAGTCCAACAGCCCGAACTGCGTTGGCGGCATGGATGCCCCTCCCGGGTCATTTCCCCGGCGCCCGCCCCTCCGCGGCCGTGCCGGGAAATCTCCGTGCAAACGGATTATATATCAGCAGCCCCGCTCTGAAGCGCGCGGGACTCATGCCTTGCCCCCGGGATTAGCAGGGTGCCTTGAGCAGGGGCCCGTTTTAGTCCTATACGACCTATACGACCTATAGGTCCTATAGGTCGTATTGCCGGTGGCAAAACTTCTCTCCTATCGGTATTCTTAATTCTATGTGGTTCACCTTCGTCCGCAACAGGGAGATTCGCATGATAGCGACAGTCCGATCCGTTTTCGCATGGGCACTTCTGTCCGCCGCCGCCTTCGCCGCGCCGGGCGACATCGACGCGTTCCGCGACCAGCCCGCGGCGAGCGTCCTTTCGTCGGCGACCATCTGGGGCCCCGCGGATATCTACATCGGCTGGCCCACCATCGCGAAAACGCGCGAAGGCGAACTGCTGGCGGTATTCTCGGGAGACCGCGACGCGCATGTCTGCCCCTGGGGCAAGACGCAGCTCGTTCGGAGCCGCGATAATGGCGCCACGTGGACCGCGCCCGAGACGATCAACAACACGCCCCTGGACGACCGCGACGCGGGCATCCTCCAGACGCGCGCCGGCACGCTCGTGGTGAGCTGGTTTACGAGCCTCGCGTTTGAAACGAACGAGCAGTACCGCCGTCACCGCGAGAAACTCTCCGCCGAAACCGTCAACCAATGGTTCGGCTCGTGGATTCGCCGTTCAGAAGACAATGGAAAGACCTGGGGCGAATACATCCGCGTCGAGACCACCGCGCCGCACGGGCCCATCGAACTCAGCGACGGCCGGCTCCTTTACGTCGGATGCACCACGGCAAAAACGCCCGAGGAACGCGTTGGCGTGCTGGAATCGCGCGACGACGGCCGCACCTGGACCCACATCGCCAGGATCGCTCAGGCCGAGGGCGACGACCCGGGCCAATGCCACGAACCGCATGTGGTCGAGACCGCGGACGGCGGCCTCGTCGCCATGGCCCGCTACCACGGCGAAGGCGAGTTCGCCAACCATCTCCGGCAGGCGTTCAGCAACGACGGCGGCACAACCTGGACGCGCTTTGAGCCGACACCCATCTGGGGGTACCCGCCCCACCTGATCCGGCTCACCAACGGATGGCTCCTCGTCACCTACGGCCGCCGCAAAGACCCGTTCGGCGAACGCGCCTGCATCAGCAAAGACGGGGGCAAAACGTGGGACGTCCAGAACGAGATCGTGCTGTCTCAGGCGCCCGGCAGCGACCTGGGCTACCCGGCATCGGTCCAGCTCGACGACGGTTCCCTCTTTACCGTCTATTATGAAGCCCTTGAAAAAGGCCAGAAACCGCCCCTGCGCTACACCCACTGGATCCTGAAATAGGCGGTATTCACGCCCGGCACGCCTTATTCTTCCGGATAAATGGCCTCGTCGTGCCAAACCTTCCACATCAGTTCGTAGCGTTCGAGGGAAAGGCCCGTGAACGCGCAATTGCTCGTCGAGAACACGTACCCACCGCCGGGCATGCCGTGCCGGATGCAGTAGCGCGCCGATTCGACGACTTCCGCGTCGGTGCCCGAAGTGAGCAGCCCGCAGTTGACGTTGCCGATCAGGCACACCCGGTCGCCGTACTGGCGTTTGACCTCGGCGATGTCGACCCCGCCCTGCGGATCGAGGGAGTGCAGCGCGTGCGGATGGGCATCGACCAACTGATCCAGAATCGGCAGGATGTTGCCGTCCGTATGTTTGATCACGTAAAACCCCATCGCCCGCATCCCCGCGATCACGCGTTTGAGGTAGGGCGTGATCAGGATCGCAAACAGATCCGGGCGCAGGAACGGATTGTCGTTGAAACAGTAGTCCGCGCACAGGGCAAACCCGTCCAGCCCGCCGTGGGCGCGTAATCGTTCGCACCAGGCGAGCTGCTCATCGACACGCCGGTCCGCCTCGGCCATCGCGTCGTCCATTCGCTCGTAGAACCACGCGGCCTGCTCCATCATGTCGCTGCCCGATGGAATCGAATAGGTCGGGTCGCCATGCAGCATCAGGAAATACGCGTCGCCCGACTTCTCACGCACGAGGTCGATCAGGCGCAGTGTTTCGTCTTCCGTGCCTGGATTCGGATGTAGAAAGATCGCGCTGTGTTCGTATTTGCGCGCGGTTTCAAGGTAGATGTCCGCCATTTCGTTGCGGTGCAGCGCGCGTTCCGATTCGCTCATCTGGTCCCACTGCGCGTAATGGCGCTGGCTCGGATGGATCTTGCCGAAGGCCTCCATCGTCAAAAAAAAGACCAGCTCAAAATGCGGCACCCGCCCCGCGATGGGACGGCGCTCCAGTGCGGCGATGAAACGTTCCCGCGGCGTCATGCAGCCTCCTCCAGTCCCGTGTACCGGGCTGGATTATGGCAGATGCCGCGCCGAAGCAAAAGCGGCCCCACCGGACACGGTGCACCGGGGCGGACCCACGCGCCCCGCCCGTCCTTCACCTGACGCGCCGCGTTCCCTATACTGGGATACGCGGGCCGGGCCCTCAAACGGGCAAGTGACCACGGAAAGGAAAGACTGCCATGACGGATCGCATTCGGTGGGGCATTCTGGGCACAGGGAACATCGCGGGACAATTCGCGCGGGACCTGAAAGTCGCGCGGCATGCGGAGCTGGCCGCCGTAGCGTCGCGCTCCCGCGAGAACGCCGAGGCGTTTGCCGGCGAGCACGGCGCCCGGAATGCCTATGCCGGCTACGAAACCCTCGCGGCCGATCCCGACATCGACGCCGTGTACGTCGCCACCCCGCACGTCTGCCACAAGCGCGATACCCTCATGTGCCTGGCCAACGGCAAGCACGTTCTGTGCGAAAAACCGATCGCCATCAATGCGGCTGAGACCGAAGAAATGATCCAGGCCGCGCGCAGTGCCGACCGGTTTCTCATGGAAGCCATGTGGATGTGTTTCTTTCCGTCCATCCAGAAGACCCAGGAACTGATCCGCAACGGAGAAATTGGCGACGTCCGCATGCTGCGTGCGGACTTCGCTTTCCAGGCCAATCTGGAGCCGGGCGGGCGCCTCCTGGATCCCGCGCTCGGCGGCGGGGCCTTGCTCGACATCGGCATCTACCCCATCGCGCTTGCCCAGCTTGTGTTTGGGAAAACGCCACAGACCATCACGAGCCTGATGCACGCTGGCGAGACCGGCGTCGATCTCCAGTCGGGCCTCGTGATGCAATACGACACCGGCGCGTGCGCAGTCCTCTCATGCTCCCTCGAGACATCGATGCCCCATGAGGCCATCATCGCAGGCACGAACGGCACGATCCGGATCCCCAGCGAGTTTTACCACGCCGACACCATCATCGTGTCGCGTAACGGCGAGGACACGACACTGTCCTTTGATCGGCGCGGGATCGGGTATTACCGCGAGGCCGAGGAAACGGGCCGTTGCATCCGCGAGGGGAAGCATGAGAGCCAGGTCGTGCCCCACAACCTGTCGCGGGCGGTGATGCACACTATGGATCACATCCGCGGGCAGTGGGGGTTGCGGTATCCCGGTGAGGCATAACCGGCCCACCGCGACTCATTGCGCCCGACTCTCGAGCAGGTCCAGGATCTGACGCAACAGCGCCCGGAACCGCCGCGGATCGCGCACGCGGTACCGGGCCCGGGTCGCGCCCTCGCCGATCTTGACGCTCAGCAGGTCGTCCCGCTCGAGCCGGAACATGGTCTCGTCGGTCTGGTCGTCTCCAGCGCAGAATCCCAGGTCGTACCGACCCTCGCGCATGAAGCGCTCCATGGCCGCGCCCTTGTTGACGTAGATCGAGCTGACCTCAACGATCTTCTTACCGTGATGGATCTCAACCGGCAGGTTGGCCAGCATTTCGTACAATTCCCCGGCCAGGGCGTGGGCTTTCCAACTCCCGAATTCGGGATCCGATTTCCGGTAATGCCAGACCAGCGCCGAGCCCTTCTCTTCGACAACGCTGCCCGGCGTTTCGCCCTCGTAGTCCCGCAAAACCTCGAGGACCCGCGGCTTCCACGAGAAATCCCCCGACGCGTTCAGCGTTTCCCATCGCCGGGCGCCGGGACGGTGGAACAGGTAGCCGTGTTCGGCCACCAGCGTGACCGCAAACGACCCGAACCACGTCTCGAGTTGCTGTGCATCACGACCGCTGATGATATACGGGTCAACGCTGGGAACGCCCTGGATGCGGTTTACCAACTCCAGGATTTCGCTGTCGGGAGAGGCCAGGTGCGGTTCCGACTCGAATTCACGCAGGGAACCGTCGTAATCCAGGAAAAAGGCAATGCGGCCCGCCCGCCGGAACCGATCCAGGATGACCGCCTCGGTTTCGGCCGACATGTCGAGGCTGTCCGTGCGCTCCTCGTGTTTTACCAGGTCGTCGCAGAAGGACTTGGCCCAATGTTGCGCATCGAAGGCGGTGACGCGCGCCCGCATCTGGCGCATGCGCTGCCGGCGCTCGTCTTCCGGCATGTCAAGCGCACGCTGCAGCGCATCGGCGACCTGCCCGACGTCGTACGGATTCACTGTCAGCGCGTTGAACAGCTCTTCGGCCGCGCCCGCAAATTCGCTCAGGACCAGCACACCGGGGTTTTCGTCCTGGCACGCCACATATTCCTTCGCGACGAGATTCATTCCGTCGATCAGCGGTGTCACGAGGCACACGTCGGCCAGGCTGTACAGGGCGGCCAATTCTTCAAACTTGATGGGATTGTAGATGAAATGGATGGGGCTGTTGGCCATGGTCGCATAGCGGCCGTTGATCTCGCCCACTTGCCGCTGCACCTGTTCGCGCAATTGCTGGTATTCGAAGACCGACTCTCGTGAGGGCACGCTCACGAAAATGAATACCAGCCGGTCAAGGTCCGGATAGCTCGACAGAAACCGATCGATTGCGTCCAGCCGGTTGGGGATCCCCTTGGTGTAGTCGAGCCGTTCGACGCTCAGTACGATGCGGCGGCCCGCGAAATTCTTGCGGATTTGCTGCCGCGCCCTGGCGCTTCGCGGTGACGCGAGTTCGGCCTCGAATTTGGGCGCATTGATACCAATGGGGTAGACGCCCAGATGGGTGTGGCCCGTATCGTGCGCAACGGCTGCCGCGTGCGATTCCAACCCCAACAGCCGCAACACCGTGCTGCGGAAATGGCGCAGATATCCGTACGTGTGAAACCCGACGAGATCGGCGCCCAGCAAGCCTTCCACCAGCTCCACGCGCTTAGGATGGCACCGGAAGATCTCATACGACGGAAACGGCGTGTGCAGGAAGAACCCGATGCGCTGCTTCGGACGGGCCCGGCGCAACAGCCGCGGCAACACCATGAGCTGATAATCATGGACCCAGATGATGGCATCTTCGTCCGCAGTCTCCAGGATGCATTCCGCGAACCGCTGGTTGACTTCCAGGTACGTTTCCCACCACTGTTCGTCATAGTGCATGTAATTCGGCATGTAATGCAGGATGGGCCACAGGCTGGAGTTCGCGAACCCGTGGTAATGGCCGTTCACCTCGCTCCGCGTTAAATACACCGGAACGTAGTTGTATTCCTGCAGCAGGAAATGCGCGATTTCCTCGCGCCGTTCGGCGGCGCTGACTGGGGCGCCGGGCCACCCGACCCACTTCAAGCGAAACGCGTCAGACAAAAGCCCTTCGAGCGCGGCTGTAAGCCCGCCCGACGCCTGCCGGATGGTCTTGCCCACGGTGACAGGAAGCCGGTTCGATACATTGACCAGTGTTTGCATGGAGGGTTCGTCACTCCTTCCTACGCGCTCTTCCTCGGTTCTCACCGCCCGCCACATCCGTGTGGGAGCGCGGACCGTCGCGCCGCCGTGGTTTTCTTTGTGGACAGGAAGACGCGTGTTTCGTGTTCGGAGCGCGGCAGAACAAGCTGAAAGAGCCGCCATGTGCTTCGGATGGCCCAGCACCGGGGCGGGGAGAGTTGCGCAACCTGCAAACCTGTCACGCTCTCACTTCTCACGTGCCCGAACCCCTCAGTCCAAGCTTATTCTATCGCCTTATTCTCAGGATTCAGTGTAGCACAATCCCCGGTCAGGTTACAGGCGCCCCCGGAAACTGCGCGTGGCGGATACGCGAAGAAACCGCCCGGTCGGCCTGGGCGAGGCGCTGTACCCGTTCACCCACCAGTTGAGGACTGGCATGGGGTGTCGGGCTTCGTGGTATGCTCAGGTCGAGGGTGGGAGCCGCCGCACGGAGACTATGAAACACCGGGAGGGCCTGCACATGAAACTCGATGCCAATATCCGCGTGGGGAAGCTGGTCGACCAGTATCCGTTTCTGCTCGACACCCTGACCGCGCTATCGGAGAAGTTCAAGATGTTGCGCAATCCGCTGATGCGCAAGACCGTCGGCCAGTTTGCCACGCTGGCCAAGGCCGCGCAGATCGGCGAAATCGCGCTGGCCGACCTGCTCGAGACCCTCGCGAACGCGATCCGCGAGCAGACGGGCGAGACCGTGGAGATCGATGCGGCCGAGGCCGCGGCCCAGACCCCAGGCGCCGAGCTGGACCCGGACCGCGTGGCAACGCTCAAGGAGATCATCAAGGGCCTGCATGAAGGCAAGGGCGTGGACGCGGTGAAGCAGGAATTCGCCCAGCTCGTGCAGAATGTGGGTCCGGGGGAGATCGCGGCGATGGAACAGCAGCTGGTCCAGGAAGGCCTGCCCGAGGAGGAGATCAAACGCCTGTGCGACGTGCACGTGGCGGTGTTCCGGGAGTCGCTGGACCGTTCGAGCCGGCCCGAGACGCCCCCCGGGCATCCGGTGCACACGTTTCGCCGGGAAAACGCCGCGATTGGAGAGGTCATCGCGCGGATCCGGGGGTTCCTGAGTGAACCGGGCACGGCCGATCCCGGGCGGCTGTCGATCGAGTTCACGCGGCTCGCCGAGATTGAGAAGCATTATGTCCGCAAAGAGAACCAGCTCTTTCCCCAGATGGAGAACTACGGGGTGACGGCGCCGCCGAAGGTGATGTGGGCCATTCACGACGACATCCGGGCCCAACTGAAGCAGGTGCGCGGCGCGCTCGCGCGGAACGACATGGCCACGGTGCATGCACAGGCCGCGCCACTCCTCACCGCCATCGAAGACATGGTCTACAAAGAAGAAAACATCCTCTTTCCGATGTGCCTCGAACTTCTCAGCCAGGACGACTGGGCGAACGTATACCGGGGGGAACAGGAGATCGGCTACACGCTAATCGAACCCGAGCCGGGCTGGCAGCCCGCCGCAGCCTCGCCGGCGCCGGCGCGCCCCTCCGCATTGAACGCGTTGCCGCTGGACACGGGTCTGCTCACGCTGGAACAGGTGAACCTGTTGCTCACGCACCTTCCCGTGGATCTCTCGTTTGTGGATGAGCACGACGTGGTCCGTTATTACTCGGAAGGACCGGCCCGGATTTTCCCCCGCAGCCCGGGGGTGATCGGACGGCAGGTCCAGAATTGCCACCCGTCAAAGAGCCTCCACATGGTAAACCGCATTCTCGAGGAATTCCGCGCGGGAACGAAGGACGCCGCGGAGTTTTGGTTTGAGATGGGCGGCCGGTTCATCCATGTGCGGTATTTCGCGATGCGCACCGTGGAGCGGGAATACCGGGGCTGTCTCGAGGTGTCGCAGGACGTGACCGGGATCCGGGCCCTGACGGGTTCGCAACGCCTGCTCGACTGGGAATGATGCCGGCCGGCGCGGGAACGGCAGATTAGCGGGGCGGATCCTGCTCTTTCCCGCCGGGTTTGAGGCCGGGCCACGTCAGGCTGAGCGCGAGCACAACGCCCTGAATAGTGAACAGACCGAGCGTCGCGCCCAGCAATCCGTGCAGCGATTCGGGGTCCAGCCGGTATGCCCCGGCGAGCACCGCGCCGTACAGCATCAGGCGCAGGGCGGTCCAGGCGTAGGCGGCGGCGTGGGCTTTCTCGCGCGGCGCCCCGGCCAGGCGCTCGGTTTGCCGCGCCAGAAACCAGAACGCCAGCACGCCCGTGATACCGCCGCCGAGCAGGCCCTGGCCCAATTCGGGCGAGATGACCCAGCCGGCCGCCCCCGCTACCGCCGACAGCAGCAGCCCCCCGCGAACGGCCAGGCTTCGGAACTGCCGGATGGTTTCCACGTCGTCTCCTTCGTAAACAGAATGCAGGTTCCCGGGCGTTGCCATGGGTCCCGCAATCGATGTGAAGGAGATTATACCCGGACGGGCACGCCCGAAGCAGCGGCGGCACGAATTCCCATTCGCCGGATGATGGCTCGCCGACGGCGTGGTGGACCAAATGGACGGGATGGACGTGCGGCCTGAGCGATTGTGAAGGGGGTTGTTCTTCCGGTGTAGGAGCACGCGGGCCTGCGCTGCAAGACAAGGTCCGGAGAAGTAGACGAAGAACGGGGACATGTTCCA
>DDYW01000080.1 GCA_002348185.1 Candidatus Hydrogenedentes bacterium UBA2224
TCCCGGTGCCGCCTTTTCCGCTGGCGATAGCAATCCTCATCGTGTCAACCGCGGGTCATCATCGCGCCGCATTTCGGGCAGGTGACTTGATTGCACGGCACGCCGCGCTGGTGCGGCTGCGCGTGCCCGCATTTCGGGCAGACACAGTTCCCGCCGGGTCCCGCCGCAAACGGACCGCCCATGCGGCCGCCTCCGCGTCCCCGTCCGGGCATCGGTCCGGTTCCATCTCCTCTTGGCATATCGCCTCCTTATCCGCCGTCCAGCTCGCTCAGGCGCCGTTTGATATCTGCCAGCGCCCCCTCCATCGCATTCGCCTGCTCGGTCAGGATGGTCTTTTCATCGACCGCCGCCGCCGCCGCGGCGTTGCCGCCTGCGAACATGTGGCGGGCCAGCAGGCCGCCGGCGGCCAGCAGGCCGATCCACCCCAACCCGCGGCCGAAACCGCGGCCAAATCCGCGTCCCCGGCCGAAACCCATACCTCGGCCTCGCCCGCCGGGCATGGCGTTCGCGTATCCCGGGACGTCATTGCCGGCACAATAGCCGGACGCCCGCCCCGTCATGGGGCCCATACCCAACGGGCCCGTTCCGTCTCCACCTGGCATTTATCTGCTCCTCTCTCTCTGGGAAATGCCCAGAGATGGTGTGATGCCATCTATCTGCATGTTACCAACCTCTAGGTGTAACTAACACATATATTGAATCATGACTTGACGTGGCTGTCAATAGGTTCATCCGCTATTTGAGGAAAATTGTGCTGTCGCCTGACGCCGGCATCCGCTCCTCCATTCACCAACTTCGAACTCTCCAACCCCTTCCCACCATTTTGAGCGTAAAAAAATGTGGACGACCTATGGGGGTCGTCTTCAGTTTTCAGAGAGACAGAGAGTGAAATGAGCTCTGAGAGGGCGAATATGGGGATTTTGCGGGTTTGGGTCGTCCACGGTTTCCGTATAGGCGAATTTCGCTTTGCATGTATAAGGAAGGGGGTGGCGAGGCGAAATATTGGGCACCAACGAGAAAACCGCCGGAGAGTAACCTCCGGCGGCAATGTTGGTAGGGCATTCGATACCGACAGCAAACTCATATGCGAAATCCGGCTACACAGCGTTCGATCACCGTATTCTCCTTATTGCACGCGGTTACTGTCGGGTTCTCAGATAGCATCCACGAACCGCAGCGCAAAAAGGTCCGCATCCTTCATGACAAATTTCAGGCGGACCGGCCGGCCGGCGAGGCGGCTGACATCCGCCCCCTGCTTCCAGACAACGGTGCGCGCGATCTCGTCGCCGATGATTTCCGGGCAGTCATCGAGCGTGCAGCCGGGAACCGGCGTCCCTGCGGCGTCGCGAATCTCCACCCGGACGAAGCCCGGCGCCCCGGTGCGGTAATTGAGTTCCAGCCGGTTGCCGGCGAAGGTCAGCGGCTTCGTCAACATCTCGCCGCCAGCCCAGCGCGCGCTGACCGAGGCGAAGCCGTCCGTGCGCAACAGCAACCGCTCGATGTGCCAGGCGTCCTGCATGTAGCGGCGCGTGACGAAGAGCTGGATGTGATCGGGGTCGGCGGGCAGGATGCCGGTCAGCGGATAATTGGTGCGCGACACCCAGTGGCCATGCCCGAGTCCGGGGCGGATGAAGGTCTCCATGAACGTGCGGTCGTAGGCCGTCGATCCGGCACGGCTGGTCAGGAGCACGCCGTCGGAGCAGTCCTTGAAATACACGTGCGTGCCGGTCGTTTTCATGCCAAGGGCCATGGCCTGCCCCCCGGTAATCGCCTGGCGTCCTTCCATGAAACGGGCGGTGGGTGCAAGGTACAGATGCGGCGCCCGCACGTAGGG
Organism: Candidatus Hydrogenedentes bacterium UBA2224; assembly: GCA_002348185.1. GTDB lineage: Bacteria > Hydrogenedentota > Hydrogenedentia > Hydrogenedentales > SLHB01 > UBA2224. The sequence continues at coordinate 1,835 of DDYW01000080.1, forward strand.
CTGGGTGTTGTTGACGTAAAACTGTTCGCGTGGGGTGTCGCCGTAGCTCATCGGCACCGACGGCGTCCAGGTCATCAGGTCTTTCGAGGTGGCCCGCGCCATGCTGCGATACCCATGCCCCCACTCGTTGTCGTACCAGCGGTAATACAGCACATACTGCCCTTCGGCTTCGCTCCAGAACAGCGTGTTGCCGCCGTCGAAGCAGTTGCGCAGATTGCTGATCATCTCCGGTTGCGGATTCAGTTTGCGGAAGGTGAACCCATCGGCCGACGTCCAGAATACGAGGCGTTTCGGGCCTTCGGGATCGCGCATGGCGGTATGCGGTTCCCCGCTCAACGGCTCGCTCTGGATCATTTTGATCCGCTCCTCCCCGGACACGCCGGGGCGGGTATCGATCCACGGCGCGCAGGGGAAGGCGAAGCGCGGCTCGCCGTCCTCGGTGGCGAAGATGTTGTTGTCCGGCCAATCCGGGTTCCGGACAAGGTTCAGGACCGGCTTCGTCCACGTCTCGCCGCCGTTGCGGCTTTCCGCCACGCAGCCGACGCCGTTGTCATCGTTCGCATCGTTGACCGGCCAGCCGCGGTAATACATCAGCAGGCGGTCGCCGGCGTCGATCACCGACATGCCGAAGTTCGCCGGGCCTTCCCAGGGCTTGTCGATCCGCAGCACCACGCCGCCGGACACCGGCTCGTGCAGTTGCAGATGCGTGTTGTCGAGGCGGTCGATCAGCAGGTGATCGACGAAGAGCTCGCAGCGCGAGCCGATGTATAGTGGTTGCATATATTGCTCCTGGTTGTTGTGTTCCGCAAATGTACGGCATTCACGGCGTGCCGGCACTCTGTCTGTGCTCGACGCGGTAAGCGCGGAAGCGTGTCACTATGGCCGGTCAGCCACCAGCAGCGGATTGGCCGGGTGCTTGCGCAGCGGCTCGATGCGGTCGCAGCATTTGACGCGTTCGGTGATTTCACCGGGAAGGAAGAGTTTCTGCATGGCGACTTCCTTGTTCATGGCTGCATCCACGCTTCGTCGAAGACGCTGACGAAGATACCGTGCGGCATCTTCTCACCGACGTCGGCCGTCGAGTAGCCGTAGAAGGCGCAGACGATGGCGCCGTCGGGCGTCTGGGTGGCGACCGGATAGCCCATGTCGTAGCTGCCAGGGTCGAAGGTGTGGACGGTGCGCAGGGTGGTCATATCCCAGGTGCGGCCCTCATCGCGGCTGAGGATGGCGCGGATTTCCCACGGTGCCCGGCGGTAGCCGTAGACGAGCAGAATGTTGCCGCTGGCCAGCCGTAGGAGATACGGCGGGTGTCCCCAGAGCGCCCGTTGCACCGGCTCGCTCCAGGTGCGGCCGCCGTCCACCGACTCGGTCTGGTAGAGGAAGTATCCGTAGCCGACCCTGGCCTCGTCAGGCCGCTGCTCGACCGGCACCGTGTCCCAGTCCGTCCGCAGCAGTGCGAGCAGCCGCCCGTCGCGGGTCTCGATCACG
>DDYW01000125.1 GCA_002348185.1 Candidatus Hydrogenedentes bacterium UBA2224
CCTGGGACATGAGCCGCGCCTGCAGGCCCATGTGGGAATCGCCCATGTCGCCCTCAACCTCGGCCTTGGGCACCATGGCCGCGACGGAATCAACCACAATGATGTCGACGGCATTGCTGCGGACGAGCGCCTCGCAGATTTCCAGGGCCTGCTCGGCGGTGTCCGGCTGGGACACCAGCAGATTGTCTACGTCCACCCCGATCTTGCCGGCGAAGGAGGGATCCAAAGCATGTTCCGCGTCGATGTAGCAGGCGATGCCGTTCTGTTTCTGGGCATTGGCCACGGCGTGCAGTGCCAGCGTGGTCTTTCCGGACGCCTCCGGGCCGAAGATCTCCACCACGCGGCCGCGGGGAAATCCGCCGACGCCCGTGGCGATGTCCAGGGAGAGGCTTCCGGTCGAGATGGCGCGGACCTTCTGAACGAAGTGCTCGTCGCCCAGACGGAGCAGGGTCCCGCGTCCAAATTGTTTTTCGAGTTGGGCCACCGCGATGTCGAGCGCCTTATTGCGTGCGGTATTGTCATCCGATTTAGCGGCCATAGCGAACTCCTCGTTGGACTTTATCTGAAAAAACTTTCACCATTGGGCGTATGGTGCCACAAGCGGTGGCGCTTGTCAAGCGGCGATCCGGAATGCGTGTATTTTATCCCTTTTTGGAGGGAAGTCCAACGCTTTTCTTGCCGGGCCTGAGGAAGAAATCCCGCGGATGCGCCCCCCTGGTGGCGAGACCGTCGGGAGGCATCCACCTCCTGCCGGCAGTCAGCGCGAGGCGAGGGGACCCCAGACAGGAGGCAAAACGGGGGAGACCCGGGGCTTCTTGCACATGGACGGCGTGAGGGGGCTGCCACGGACAGGCGGAATGCGCGGCCGACAGGGCCGCGGGAGCATGCGAGCCGATGCACCTGGGAGAAACGAAAGCGGGAAACGGGGAGACGATAGGACCCTCTGGAGGGAATGCCCGAAACACGTCTGAAACAAGCCGTGTTCATTTGTCTATTTACAGAACGAAGGTCTGGCGGCACGGCGCCGTTGACACGTTAAGGCCGTTTCGGGGCTGTTTGGCCAAAAAACTCATCACAAAATGGTCTCAGATCCTCGCCAGGACCGGGCGAGTGCCAGGCGAGGGGAGGAATTCGGTCCAGAAATGCATGAACACAGTCAATAGATAACCAGTGGCACGGGGGTCCTGAGCCAGGCAGGCGCGTCGTCCCCTCCTGCGTCTCCGGGACGGTATCCCGGGTGGCCAGAGTGGTGGATTCGCAGAATGCGAAGGACTCTGCGCGCGGTGCACGCAGAGAAAGGGGGTGTCCTCGCCGGTGAGAGGCCGACAGCGCTCCGGCAGCTTCCTTGACGTAAAGGCCAGGGCATGGAGCCGCCCCTCGGCACGGGAAACGCAGGAAAGGCGCGGGGGAGAGGGAATCGCATTGACACGGGGCTTCGGCAATGATACACTACGGCCACTCGAGCGGGATTAGCTCAGTTGGTAGAGCGCCAGCTTCCCAAGCTGGATGTCGCCGGTTCGAACCCGGTATCCCGCTCCATTTTTTTACCTGCCTGCTTTTGCCTGCCTCAAGAACTCCCGCGTTCGAACGGGGAGACCCCGTCGCGCCTCGGACGGCGCCCTGGGAGCGCCAGGCGCCAGTTCGGCGCTCTTTTTCTTCGTACCGCAGGCGTCTGGCCTGTATGCGGATCTCGCCCCCGAAGACAAGAATGCAGGCGAGACGCCTGCGTTACAAGACACGAACGCAGGCGAGACGTCTCCGCTATACCGGAAGGAAAGCCCCGGTGTGGGCGAGACCCCTGCGGACCCAGACCATGCACCCCCTGACCACGGCCAACGGGTGAGCCGATCGGCTCGTGTCTCGCTGCCCGGGGGGCCGTGTTCCTCGAAAACCCTCCTGTCCAATCGTCGGGCTCTTTTCGACCTCACGGGCGCGTTCTCCGTGCGATCTCGAAACTACTGAAAATCCTGCGTTCGCGATGGCGTTTATGTTGTGCGGGAAGTGCGTAACATCAAGCAGAACGGTACATTGGGGTTGAGTCTTCATACGCGGGATTAGGTACAAATATGACATCTTGGGATGGGGGGACGCCGGGTGGAAGTGCATGTTTCGCCCGCCAGGGGCGCGGTAATCCCCGGTCATCCGCAGGTTTAAAATGAACATAATATACATTATCGGACGTTCTGGATCCCCGTACCGGGGCGAGGCGTGAGGCGCCTCTCCGGGTTTTGGCGTCGATTGGGGCACTGTGCGTCCTGGGCCTGGGGCCTCTTCCCTGAACGCCGCAGGCGGGTCTTGCGCGTCCAGGGCACGGTGTGGCCGGCAGGGTCTGCTCTGCGCGAACCGGGTTGAGATGTTGACACCCTGATCAGGGCTCCAGGGCGCTGCCCGCTCCACGCGTGCGCGCTGGTTCGAGGGCCGGGATTTCCCAGGTTGGCGCCGTGAGCGACCCTGCGTGGCTCGATGTCAGGATTTGCCCCTCGCGCTCATGGCGGCGGTCGTGTTGCGGGAGTCTGGTATGTGGCGCTGTGGACGCGCGGGTGCTATCGGGGGTTGGTCGGCCCGGTAATGGCGAAGCGGCGGACGATGTCGTTTATGCGGTCGAGTATGGCCGTGAGCGCGGTGGCGGCTTCGGCGAGCTCTTCTTCGTGCTGTTTGCGGGCGCGGGTGGCCTCGGCGGCGAAATGGACGGCGGCGGTGAGTGCGTAAGCCTGTGTGTCTATGCGGGTTGAATCGGATTCAATATGTTTGATCCGTTCCGTGACGAGGGTCGCGAGGCGTTCGGTCTCTTCGGGGCTGCCGTAGACGGGCAGATTCAGGGTGACGCCCGCGACGGTGGTTCGGTGTCTGGTCGGGGTCATGACCGCATCTCCGTGCCGAGGGCCTTGGTGAGGGCCAGTAGTTTACGAAGGCGCTCGCGCATATCCTGTTGAATCTGAATGAGGTTCTCGTGCTCCGTTCGGATGGAATCGTAGGTATCGGCCTTGTGCTGGAGCGTCACAAGTTCTTTTCGCTGCTGGAGTTGTTCTTCGAGTGCCTGCTGGCGGGCCTCCTCGGCCCTGGCTGCGCGGCCGGTGGCGGCCGTGAGGAGGTCTTCGAGGGCGTCCAGGCGCCGGTGGATATCATCGAAGTGCTTTTGCAGTAAGGGGTTCACCGTAGTTCCGCGCCATGCGCCTTTCGCAACTGGGCGATGATCTTCTCACACCGTTTATCGGTATCGGCGTCGGTGAGGGTACGGTCGATGGCCTGGAAGACCAGGCTGAGGGCGACGCTCTTCTTATCTTCTGGGACCTGTTTTCCGGTATAGACATCGAAGATGGAGACCTTGGAGAGCAGATTTCCTCCCGCCTTGCGGACGGTCTCGAGCAAGTCGGCCGCCGGAATGGATTTGTCGACAATGACCGCGAGATCGCGGAGCGAGGGTGGCAGGGTCGGGGGTTCGGTGAAGAGCGCCGGGGGCGCGCTTTCGCCGAGGAGGGGATCGACGTCGAGCTCGAGGACGAACACGGGCTGCTCGATGTCGAAGGCGCGGAGCACTTTGGGGTGGGTCTCCCCCATCGTTCCGGCGGGTTTCCCGTCGAGGAGGATTCGCGCGCTGGCACGCGGATGATAGGCCGGGGATTCGAAGGATTGAAGTGCCCAGGGCACCCCGAGCCAGTCGAAGAGGGCTTCGGCGTAGCCTTTGAGGTCGTAGAAATCGACCTTGCGGGCGGGGGCAGACCAGTGCTTTCCGCCGGGGGCGCCGGAAAGGGCGATGGCGCAACGGTAGCCTTCGTTTGCTAAATCCTGGTTTTCCAAGGGGATGTACACTGGGCCGGCCTCAAAGAGGGCGATATCAGAGGTCCCTCTGCGAAGGTTGGTGGCAATCGTGGAAAGCAGCCCGGGAACCAGCGAGATTCGCATGCCGGAGTAGTTTTCTGACAAGGGGTTCTGAAGGGTCACCTGCTGGCGCGAATCTTCGGGGAGGCCGGCATTTTCAATCTCCCGGGGATTGGAAAATGTCATGCACATGATCTCCGTTAACCCAATATTTGAAAGGTAGTTGCGGAGATTTCGGAGCGGGCGTTCCTTCGGAGCGAAGATCATATCGGTCTGCCGGATGGGCGGCAGGGACGCGGGAATGTTGCCGTATCCATGAACCCGGGCAATGTCCTCGATGAGGTCGGCTTCCTGGCCGACATCATGACGCCAGGACGGGATGCGTACGGTGCAAGATTTGGCATCCGAATGCGTTACGGAGAATGCGAGACGCTCCAGAATGTCCCTCTGCGCTTCGGGGCACACGGACGTGCCGAGGAGGAGGTCCGTGCGCTCGTAACGCAGGTTTAACGTCTTTTCTGCAAACGGTTTGGGATACTCGTCGAGGCGGCCTTTTGCGACGCTGCCGCCGGCGACACGCTGGATGAGACAGGCCGCACGGTCCAGGGCCCAGATGGCCATTTCGGGGTCGGCGCCGCGCTGGAACCGCTGGGAGGCCTCGGTGTTCATGCCCAGTGCGCGGGCCGTCGCCCGGATCGAAGGGGGATGGAAATAGGCGCTTTCGAGGAAGATATCGGTGGTGTTCTCCCCCACTTCCGAATCGGCGCCGCCCATGACCCCGGCGAGCGCGACGGGATGGCGGGCATCGGCGATGACGAGCATATCGGGGGTCAGTTTCCGGGTCTGCCCATCAAGCGTTTCAAGTGTTTCATTCTGTTTCGCGGTGCGCACCACGATGCGGTTTTCGTGTAACTTGTTGAAATCAAAGGCGTGTAGAGGATGGCAGGTTTCCAGGAGGACGAGGTTGGTGACGTCGACGACATTGTTAATGGGTCGCTGACCGGCGGCGAGGAGGCGCTGGCGGAGCCACAACGGCGAGGGGCCAATAGTGATTCCGGTGATGATTCGGCCAGCATACCGGGGGCACAATTCCGGTGCCTCGATGGTGACGGAGGAGAGTTCCGAGGCGGGTCGTGTGCCCTCCTGGAGGGTGAATTCCGGGAGGCGGAGCGGGATTTGGTGCAGCGCGGCCAATTCACGCGCAACCCCGATCATGCCCGCCCAGTCGCCCCGGTTGGGCGTGATTTCGATTTCGAGCACGGTGTCGTCGAGACCGAGGAGGTGGAGGGCGTCGGCGCCGACGGGCACCTCGGGCGGGAGAATGAGGAGCCCGGAGTGATCGGAGCCCAGGCCCAGCTCGTCCGCGGCGCACATCATGCCCTGCGACTCGACGCCGCGCATTTTACGGCGGCTGATCTTGAATCCGCCGGCAATGGTGGAGCCGTCCACGGCTGTGGGGACCTTGTCGCCGACCCGCATGTTGGTGGCCCCGCAGACGATCTGGAGCGGGTGATCCTGCCCGACGTCGGTGGTGCAGACGACGAGTTTGTCGGCGTCGGGGTGGGGTTCGATGGTCTTGATCTGCCCGACGAGCACCTGGCTGAGTCCGGCGCCGCGGTGTTCGATGGCCTCGATTTCGAGTCCGAGCATGGTGAGTTCGTGGGCGAGCGTGTCCACATCGGGGTCGATATCGACCAATTCGCGTAGCCAATTGAGTGAGATGCGCATGTTAGAACTGCTCCAGGAACCGTAGGTCGTTTTCGTAGAGGTAATGGATGCTGCTGATGGCGTGAGTCAGCATGGCGATGCGTTCGACGCCCAATCCGAAGGCGAGGCCGGTGTACGTTTCCGAGTCGTAGTTGGCGTACCTGAAGACCTCGGGATGGACCATGCCGCAGCCGAGGATCTCGAGCCAGCCGGAGTGTTTGCAGACGCGGCAGCCCTTGCCCGAGCAGACGGTGCAGGAGATGTCGACCTCCGCCGAAGGCTCCGTGAACGGGAAGTAGTGCGGGCGGAAACGCGTCTTCGTTGTGGGTCCGAAATAGCGCTGGATGAAGAGCCGGAGCAGGCCCTTGAGGTCGGCGAAGCTGATGCCCTTATCGACCAGAAGTCCCTCGATCTGGTAGAACATGGGACTGTGGCTGGCGTCCTGGTCGACGCGGTAGACGCGTCCGGGCACGATGACGGCCACGGGCGGCTGGGTGCGCTCCATGACGCGCATCTGGACGGGCGACGTGTGGGTGCGGAGAACCACCCCCGGTTTGACGAAGAAGGTGTCGTGCAGGTCGCGGGCGGGGTGGTTTGCGGGCGTGTTGAGGCTGTCGAAATTGTAATACTCGGTCTCGACATCCGGTCCCGCGGCAATCTGAAAGCCCAACTGGACGAAGATATCCGAGATTTCCTCGGCGACGCGCATGACCGGGTGTTTATGGCCGCGAAGCGGCCGTCTTCCAGGGAGCGACAGGTCGAGGCGTTCCGCGGCGGCCGAAGCGGCTTCCTGGGATGCGGCGATGGCTTCCTTTCGGGCGTCCAGGGCGTCGGCGACCGCCTGTTTGACCTCGTTGGCGACTTTCCCGACGGCGGGGCGGTCTTCCGGAGGGCACTGAGCGAGTCCGCGCAGGACGTCGGTCAGCACGCCTTTGCGTCCGAGGAACTTGACCCGGAGCTGTTCGAGTTCGGCGAGATCGGCCGCGGCGTGGATGGTATCCAGGGCGCTAGCCCGGATTTCCTCAAGTTTCTGTTTCATTCACCGGCAATCCTCATGTGGTTAGTCTTTGAATAACGCCGAGCCTATGCGCACCTGGGTCGCGCCTTCCTCAATGGCGACTTCATAATCGTTGGACATGCCCATCGACACGGCGGCGAGACGATTCGCGTCGGCCAGCGCGCGCAGCCGGGCGAAGTACGGGCGCGCATCCTCGGGCGTCTCCGAAAAGGGCGCCATCGTCATCAGACCGTCAACGCGCAGGAGGCTCAGGCCCCGGAGCGCGTCCAGGACTTCCGGGAGCTGGCCGGGGGCGAATCCGTGTTTGCTGACTTCGCCGGACACGTTGACCTCGATGAGGATGGGCAGGGGGGCCTCCCTCCCACTTTCCTCGCAGCGCCGATGGAGCGCCTCGGCGGCCTCGATGCGGTCGACGGCGTCCACGCAATCGAAGAAGCGCACGATCTCGGGGCATTTGCGCCGTTGCACGGTACCGATCATGTGCCACGAGGCCGCGTGTCGGAATCGCTCGATCTTTTCGCGGGCCCGCTCCGGGCGGTTTTCCCCGAAATCGGCGACGCCCAAATCGAGCAGGGCCTGAACTTCTTCGACGCCGACCGATTTCGTGACGGCCACGAGCTGAATGCAGCCGGCGTCGCGTCCGGCCCTCCGGGAAGCGGCGTCGATGCGCTGGCGTACCTCGACCAGGTTGCGTTGTATGACGGTTTGCGGTACAGGCACGCGCGACGACTCCCCAGCGATTCGACCCGAAACACATACGCCACTATGATAGTGCCGCGCGGACTGCGGATCAAACTGGGCGTGTCCCCCGAGACCCCGGTTCAGGTGTTTCCGAGCAGGCTCTTTCTGCGGAACTCGTACCACTGTCCGTCCAGTTCGAAAACGACATTGTCGCCAAGTCCGATGAACTGGTCGATGACGGGACGGTCCTTACGGAGCGCGGCGAGGTCTTTGGCTGCCGGGGTGAGGGCGATGGTTTCCTGGTTGGCGTAGCCGGCCTGGCGCCAGGCGTCCTGCGAGGTATCGAAGTCGAATCGACGACCCGCGATCTCGACCGGGTTCGCGGCCCAGGCCTCCTTTATGCGCTCGATCTCGAGGAGGCGTTTCCGTTCGGAAACGTTGAGGGGCAGGTCGGCCTCGATGCACATCTGAATGATGAGGTCGGAGGCTTCCTGGAAAAACCGCGCGACTTCCATGCGCGCCTGCCGGAGCAGGGCCAGGGCTTCGAGGGTGCGGCCCTGTTCGTGCAATTCGAGCGCCTGCATCCGCCAGAGACGGGCCTGTGCGAATTCGTCGCCGTCGGCGGTCGTGGCATTGAGGTCGGTGTAGATGGTGCGCGCTTCCGCTTGAAGGGCGTCTCGCTGTTTCTGGAGTTCCTGGGCCTGGCGTTCCATGTCTGCCGCCTGGGCTTCCTGCCCGTCGGCGCGCGCCTGGCCGGCCTGGGTGAGTAGTTTTTTCGCCTGCGTGCCGAGTGCTTCGGCGTCCCGTTCTTTCGTGAGGGCAGTGTTGGTGGGGATCATGCGCTGGGCCACGGCGTGGCCGGGGTTTGCGCGGAGATAATCTTCCCACCCGGCCCGGGCCTCTTCGAACTGTCCGGTGGCCTGCAGGCTGTGGTAGAGCATGCGGCGGACCCAGCTTTCATGGCGCTGTTTGGTCGCTTCGGAGAGGTACGTGACCGCATTCATGTGGTCGTTGAGTTTTTCGGCGTACACCGCGTAGCCCAAGTCGAAATAGAGCCGGTAATCGCGGGGATTATTCCGGATGCCGTCCTTGAGAAAGTTGACGGCGGCGTAGTATGCCCGCTCCTTGTTGCCGACCCAGGCGCCGAATTCGGGGACGTATTCCTTCAGGTAGCCGGGCGTATCCGACATCTGCACGGTCAGGTTGTATGCGAGATGCCAGGCGCCGATGAGGTAGGCGTCGACGAAGTTGGGGTCGAGGAGGACGGTGGTGCGCATGAGGGGCACCATGCGCTGCATTTCACCCTTGTGGAATGCTTCGTCGACCTGAATCCAGATCAGGCCGGCGGCGAGTTTCCGGAACCCGAGGAACATCTGGCCGATGCTGACGGGGGCCTCCTGGTTCTTGTAGATGTCGGCCACGCCGATCTGGGTGCCGGCGGTGGCGAGGCGTTTGTCGCGACGGAAGCGGACGAAGTCGGCGCGTTCCGGCGCGAGGCTGGCGCTGCGCGCGAACCGCCAGACTTCGGCGTCTTTCTTGACCTGTTCGGGATTGGCCGCTACCGCGACGGTGCCGCTTTCCTCCGTCTCGGTGAGGCTTCCGGTGCTGAGGGTGCGGGTATAGCGCACGAGCTTGGGATAGGGCGCGCCGGTGGCGTCATCGGTGTCGCCCTCCATGACGGGGGTGTCGGGCAGGGCCTGGTCGGCCTTGGCGACCACCCGGTCGAAGAGGTCGCGATCCATGAATTTCTCGGCTTCTTCCCCCTCGAGTTCGGGGGTGATGGTGCCGAAGACGCGGAGCTGGGTCGACGCGGTGACGAGCCAGCGGTAAAAGGCGTCGGCTTCGCGCAGGTTGCGCACGCGGTATCCTTGCAGTGCGCCCAACGCGAGCGCAAGGGCGACGAGCACGGCCAGGACGAGATTGGGGAACCGTTTCATGATGGATTACAGCTCCTTACGGCGGAAGACCCAAAATGCAATGATGTAACCGGCCAGGGCGTATAGAATGCCGTAGACCACGAGGTTGGGAATCTGGATGTCTTTGGGGGTGTCATTGATCTGGAGGCTGAGGATCTGGGTCTTGAGGCTGAAATACTGCAGGTCAGGCAAGGTGTTGCGGAGCACCCAGGCCAGCCAGCCGAGGCCCTTGTCGACGCTGTTTTCGGAGACTTCAGACCGGTTGACGACGCTTTCGAGGTACTGGGTCAGGTTGCCGGTGATGTAGATGAAGAGGCCGGCAATGGTGGGCAGGACGGCGGACGTGGAGGCGGCAGCCACGGCGAACGTGAACGCCGACACGATCAGGAACTCGAAATAGGTCAGGAAAATGGCGTAGAGGAGCATGCGGGGAAAGATGGGCTCCTTGATATAGAGGGCGATGGAAAAGAGCACGCCCATCAGCAGGAGATTCACCGCGACGATGATCTGCACGCCCACGAACTTGCCCAGGAGATACTGGAATCTGCGGACCGGCTTGGACAGCACGGTGTAGATGACCTTGTTTTCGATTTCCGTTGGAACAACGGAAGCCGAGATGAAGATCGCGATCAGGACGCCGAAGATGGAAATGGCGGTGATGCAGATGTCTTTGATCAGTTTGACGTCGACATCGGTGGCGACGGTGCCGCCGGTGTCGTACATCATGGCGGTCATGAACATGGAGCCGAAGATGACCAGGATGCTCAGGATCAGGAACCCGATGAGCGTCTTCTTTCGCAGACCCTCGCGAAACGTGAAGAGGGCGATGCTCCAGGGAGTGTAATAGGCCACGGCGGCGATAATGGCTAAGACAATGACCCCGTACAGGACGGTCAGCCATGGGTTGCTAGCTAACCAGATGCTCATCTAACGCTCTCCTCGCTGTGCTTCTTTGCTGCTCACGGCGGAACCCACGACCCGGACGAAGACTTCTTCGAGGGTTTCCCGGCGCGGGGACACGCTGACAATTTTCATGTTCTGCGACTTACAGATATCCAGGGCCTGGTACAGGGACATGGTTTCGGGCACGCGGAGAGAGGCCTTTCCGGCGACGGCGTCCTCGGTGATGAGGCCCGCTTCGCGGACCTTCTGCGTGGCTTCGGGGGCGGCCTCTTCCGCCTTAATGGAGAATTCGCGGCTGGTGAGCAGTTCGTCGATGGTGCCGGAGGTCTGGAGGACGCCCTCGAAGAGGATGCCGACGCGGTCGCTGATGAGCTCGACCTCGAGGAGTTCGTGACTGGAGATGAGGAGGCTCTTGCCCTGGTCGCGGAGTTGGATGAGGAGGTCGCGGATCTCCTTGCGTGCGACGGGGTCGAGCCCGGTGGTCGGTTCGTCGAGGATAAGGATGCCGGGGTCGCTCAGGAGGGCCTGGGCGAGGCCGATACGCTGGCGCATGCCTTTCGAGTATCCCCGGATGAGGCGTTTGCGCGCCCGGGTCATTCCGACGACTTCGAGCACCTCGTCGATGCGTTTTTTGAGGCTGGCGCCTTTCATGCCGTAGAGGTTGCCGTAGTAGCTGAGGATTTCCTCGCCCCGGAGGAAATCGGGGTAGTAGGCGCCTTCGGGGAGGTACCCGATGTGCTTGCGCACCTCCGGGGAGGTGATGTTCGGATTCCCCATGATCTTCATCTTTCCCCCGGTGGGGAAGATGAGGCTCAAGAGGAGTTTGATCGTGGTGGTCTTTCCGGAGCCGTTGGGTCCGAGATAGCCGAAGATCTCGCCTTCATTCACCTGAATATTGAGCTTATTCAGGGCGACGAGGTCCTGGGCCTTTGACATGCCCTTGTACACTTTCGTGAGGTCTTGGGTTTCAATGACTACAGACACGGAAACTCACTCCATTCTGCGCCCGGCAGCGGCGACTGCCGGAACGAGCCGACGGTTACGGGGCGTTACCGCTTCAGAAAAGCAAAATGAAACACCGGATCAGGCCCGAATGGTAACAGAGGACACCGGGCATGTCAATCGCGCGGTTTGACCTCACGGGGTGGTGAAGGGGTATGCACGACGCACGCGGCGCGGAGCTGCGGAATCTAGAAATCCCACTCAAACCCCGCGCCGATGGAGGTACGGAATCTGTCTGTCGACTCGAATTCGGGTTCGTCGTCATAATCGAGAAGCAGGTGAAGCCTGAAATTGAGCTGGGACGTGACGGGCATCCGGAACGAAGACTCGGAGCGCGCCCGGACCTCGCCGAAGCCGGTCAGGCCGGGATAGAGCGAGAAGGTCTGCGTCAGGGCGCCATTCCGGATGACCTGGCGGAAACGCAGGCGCAGGCGCAGGTTGATGTCCTGGTCCTGTTCACGGCGCCGCTCATCGGCGTAGTAGAGGCGTTGGATCCGTTCGCGTAGACGGTTCCCGGAATCCTGCCAGAGTTCGCCGGCGTCATAGTATTCGAAGGCGGCGTTGAGCCCGCCCGTGACTTCGAGAAGTCGGTTGGGTTCATCGATAAGCACCCGGGTGATGCCGGCATTGAGGCTGCCTCGAAACTCGAGGCCTTCGTCGAGATCGCGCTCGGCCTCAATGCCGAGTTCGGGTTGCAGGCCGGAGGCGGATGGGAAGCGCCAATCCAGGGTCGAGCGAAACAGCCGGGGGAAACGCTCCTCGTCCGCAAGTTCGAGGAGGTTTTCAGAGAACAGACCGAACCCGCCGGCCTGTTTGCGCAGGGTGAGCCGGGCGAACGCGGCGTCGTATTCTTCGTTTGCCCAGCGATGCAGGTAGCCGGTTTCCCAGGAGAACTGGGCCGGGGACCGGGATGGGCCTTCGGGGGATGGGGGTTCGGAGGGCCGTTCAGGAACGGGTTCAATGCGTGTGATGGCGGCCAGGGAGATCGCCGCGGCCTCTCCCCCGCTTTCGGGCGCAATACGGGTGGTGACGCCGCTTCCCGTAAAGCGGCCCTCCAGTTGGCTTCCATCGTTGAGATGGACGAGGAACGGGTTTTCGGTGGACAGTGAGCGCACCTGCGAGACGGGCACGACGATCTGGCCGGCCAGGCCGGTGTCGAAAACGACAATGCCGCCGGAGAGGTCGAGCAGCGTGCCGCTGACGTGATCCCCCCGGGTCAGAGACAAGAAATCCCCCTGCGCGGCCGCGAGGGCCGCGGTAAGCGAGACACCCATAAGCATCAAGAACCGATGGTACATGATACGTCCTCACTATAAATGGTAGAATGCCGCGTCGTTTTTGGCAAGTTTGTGGCCGGTCTTTTTTTCGGGAAGGGCGTTGGGGGCTGTTTGGGAGGGTTTTGTGGCATGCTCAAGCCCGTTTTGCAGAATCCGTGGATTCAGGCGGCCGCGGTGCTTCTGGCGCTTGCGGGGGTGGGGATCCTGGCGTACTTGCTCAGCCCGGTGCTGATCCCGCTGTTTGCGGCATTCATGCTGGCGTATCTGCTGGATCCCGTGGTGGACTACTTCGAGAACGCCGAGGGGAAGAACCGGTTTTTCCGGTGGCGGGTGCCCCGGGGAGTGACCATATTCGCGCTGGGGGTGGTGGCGCTCCTGTTGCTGTTGAGCATTCCCCTGGTGGTGATTCCCCAGCTCATCATCGAATCGAAAGAACTGGTCACGGTGGCGGCCGCCGAAGACGCGGAGGCCGCGGCTGAAGCAGCGGCTGCCGTGGAATCGGACGAACTTCCGTGGTATGAACGGATTATCGAGCGGATACCGCTGGATGACCTGGTTCGCGAACTGGGCTGGGAGGAGCCGGACCGGAGTGCGCGGGGCATTGTGGCGCAGAAGATCGGCACATTTGTGCGCGACCATGCCACGCAGTTGCTCCAGAGCACCTGGTCGCGATTTGTGGGCGCGACGATGACCTTCGCGCAATTGGCAAAGGCTTCGGGACAGGCCCTGGTGAGCGCGGTGTTCTTTCTGGCCAACGTGGCCCTGTTCGCCTTCGTCTCGGGCTACCTTCTGAAGGATTTCGACGGGCTGGTGGCGTCGGCGCGAGACCTGGTGCCGCCGCGATATCGCCCGAAGACGGTGGAAATCGTACAGAAGATAGACCATCAGTTGCGCAGTTTTATCCGGGGCCAGGTGACGGTATGTCTTTCTCTGGGGTTGATGTACGCGATTGGGCTGACCATATGCGATGTGCCGTTTGCTCTGTTGATCGCGCTGTTCGGGACGGTCGCGAGCCTGGTGCCCTATCTGGGGGTAGCGATGACGGTGATCCCGGCCCTGCTGATGGCGTACCTGGGGCACGGGTTTGATTGGCATTTTGTGGGGGTGCTCATTACCTTCGCGGTTGCGCAGGGCCTCGAGGGGAACGTCTTGACGCCGAATATCGTGGGCGACAAGGTGGGGCTGCACCCGGTATGGGTGATTTTGGCGATCCTGGTGTTTGGCAGCGCGCTGGGTTTCCTGGGGATACTGATCGCGGTACCGCTGGCGGCCTCACTGAAGGTATTGGTCGTTGAGGGGGTTCAGTACTACAAGAGGTCGCCCGTGTTCGAAGGCGCCTCGCCGCCCCCGGGGGACGACGGAGCGCCGCCGGGGGACTGAGCGGCGGCCCGTTCCATCTGGCGGTTCCGCCGGGTGACAAAGAAGTAGAGGCGGTCGCCCACGCCGTAGAGCACATACGCGGCGGCGAGAGGAAACAGGGCGATGGCGGGCGAATGCTCGTCCATGGCTTTGTGGAAGACGGCGATGGCGATACCGCACAGGACCAGCAGACGGAAGGCGTTCTTGGGCGCGAGGACGAGGTCTTTGAGGATGTCTTTCGGATAGCGGAAGTTGCTCACCATGAGGTAGGCGAGCCCGAGGGTGAGGGGCGTCAGGACCCATTGGGCGACCTGCAGTTCGAAATAGGTTGTGAAGAGCACGAAGGTGGCGACCGTCACCGCCGCGGCGGGAGAGGGCAGGCCCACGAAGTAGTCGCGTATTTCACTCTGGTAGACGTTGAAGCGAGCGAGTCTCAGTGCGGCGCAGATGACGAAGATGATGGCCATGGCGGCGCCGGTCTTGCCCCCCACGTTCCCGAGGGCGGTGGCTTCATGGAGAAAGGCGGTGTAGATCAGGACCGCGGGGGCCACGCCGAACGAGGCGAGGTCGGCGAGACTGTCCAACTGTTTGCCGAAATCGGATACGGTTTTGGTCAGCTTGGCGAAGGTGCCGTCCATGATGTCGAAAATCAGCGCCAGGATGATGAAATACGCGGCCCACTTGAAGTCCTGGTCGATGGCCTTGAAGATGCTGACGACCCCGCAGTAGAGTCCGGCGGTGGTGAGGGCGCTGGCAACGACATTAATGGGTTTGCGCCGTGTGGTGCGGCGTTTACGGCGTTTTTGTTTGAGAGCTAGTTTTTTCATTGGAATCGCGCCACGATAGACGTGCCGGCTTTCACCCTTTCTCCCAGTGTAACACAGATTTCGGAGTCCGGCGGGAGATAGAGCTCCGTTCGGGAACCGAACTTTATCATACCGAATTTCTGGCCCAGTTCGAGATTCTGACCTTCTTCCGCGACACAGACGATGCGGCGGGCGACGAGGCCGGAGATCTGGCGGACAGTGACGCGCCCCTGATCGGAATCCATGTAGAGCGTATTGGATTCGTTGAGCTCGCTGGCCTCGGTCTTCATGGCCGGCTTGAACGCTCCGGGCTTGTATTCAATGCGGTAGACCGTGCCGCTGACGGGCGAGCGGTTGACATGGACATTGAACAGCGACAGGAAGATGGCGATGCGTTTGCAGGGTCCGTCGTAGTATGGGCAGGTCTGGAGGTCGTCGACGCCCACGATGCGGCCGTCCGCGGGGGCGACGATTTCGTTGATGTCGGCGCTGGGTACGCGCGGGGGGTCGCGGAAGAAGAACAGGGCGAAGGCGCCGATGAGGAGGAAGGGCGCGGCCGCCCAGACCCAGTAGCTGTTGCGGAAGACCGCGGCGAGGAGCAGACCGATCGCCAGGCAGGTCAGGTAATACGGAGCCCCGGTTTTCCATGCGCTGAAGGAGTGCATCACAGCAGGCCTCTTTCCTGTAGGCTCACGTAACGTTCGTGTCCGAAGACGATGTGGTCGAGAAAACGCAGACCGATGATCTCGGCGGCGTCGCGGAGCCGCTCGGTGATGCGGACGTCTTCGCGGCTCGGCTCGGGATCGCCGCTGGGATGGTTGTGGCAAACGATGACGGCGCTGGCGGCATCGCGGACGGCCTGGCGGAAGACGTCGCGGGGCATGGCAAGGGTGGCGTCGAGCCCGCCGGTCGCCACGTCGACGATTTTGAGCACCTCATTCTTGGTGTTGAGCAGCAAGGCCTTGAAGACCTCGGTCTCGCACTGTTTAAAGCGGGCCATGAGCAATCCGGCGACATCGTCAGCGGAGCGGATTTTGGGGCGTTCCTCGTCTTTTTCGCGCGCGAGGCGGATGCCCAGCTCGACGGCGGCCTGGATCTCGATGGCCTTGACCCTCCCCACGCCCTTGACTTGCATGAGTTCCTCGAGCGAGGCGCGGGAGAGCGCGCGGAGGTTGCCGAAGCGGCTGAGGAGGCGTTCGGCGAGCGCCACGGCGCCCTCTTCCCGGGTGCCGGTCCGAAACAGGACCGCCAGAAGCTCGGCGTCGCGCAGGGCGATGGCGCCGAGACGGGCCAGGCGTTCCCGCGGCCGCTCTTCTTCGGGCATCTCACGCAGCGCTGTCGAATACGTGCATTCCGTCATGATCGAGGCGTCTCAGCTACGGCCACCCGGTCAATGCCGGCGAGGTCGCGGACAGACCGGATGTGTTTGTAGTGATGGTGTTCGAGCAGGTCCCTCACGGCTTCATATTGCCCCATTCCGATCTCGAACGCAAGCAGGCCGCCGGGTGCGAGCCACTCGGGGGCCCCGGCGATGAGCCCGCGGACAACGTCAAGGCCATCGGAGCCGGCGAGGAGCGCGCCGGGGTCTTCGTGCAGGCGGATGACGGGGTCGAGTCCGGACCACGCGGAATCCTCGACGTAGGGCGGGTTCGAGCAGATCGCGTCAAAGGGGCCCTCGCCGGGATGCAGGGCCTGGAAGAGCTTGCCCAGGCGCAGGGTGAGGCGTTCGGCGACGTGGTGGCGCTCGGCGTTCTTTCGGGCCACCGCGAGGGCGCGGGGGTTGATGTCGGTCGCGAAGAGCGACGCGGCTCGGGCGGCGTGCGCGACGCTGACGGCAATGCAGCCGGTGCCGGTGCCGATGTCCAGGACCGCGGCGGGCCGCGTTCCGATGTGTTCGAGAACGGTTTCGACGACGTGTTCGGTTTCGGGGCGCGGTACGAGGAGCGGCGCTTCCACGATGAAATCGAGCGAGAAGAACTCCCAGGCGCCGAGGATGTAGGCGAGGGGTTCGTAGCGCAGGCGCCGGTCGAGCAGAGTCTCGAACGCGGGGAACTCGCGGAACTCCTCTTTGAGCCGGGCGAGCAGCGCCGCGCGGGAAACGCCCCTGGCGTGCGCCAGGAGGAGTTCAGCGTCGAGCCGGGGCGTATCGCTGACCGCCGCCAGTTGGCGGGCGGCCTGCGTGAGCCTCTCGGCGGTGGTGATCACTACTCCTCGCGGATTCGGGCGGCGCGGTCCGCGGCGATCAGGGCGTCGATGACCTCCTGGAGGTCGCCTTCCATGATGGTTTCGAGGCGGTGCACGGTAAGTTTGATGCGGTGGTCGGTGAGGCGGTTCTGGGGGAAATTGTAGGTGCGGATACGTTCGCTGCGGTCGCCTGAACCGACCTGGCTCCTGCGGTTGGCGGAGCGTTCCGCGGCCTCTTCCTCCTGTTTCTGTGCCAGGAGACGCGCCCGGAGCACCATCAGGGCCTTGGCCTTGTTCTTGTGCTGGGATTTTTCGTCCTGGCAGGTCACGACAAGGCCGGTGGGCTTGTAGGTGACGCGCACGGCGGAATCGGTCGTGTTGACGGACTGCCCGCCCGGCCCGGAAGAGCGGTAGACGTCGAACTGCAGGTCGTTCTCGTCGATGTCGATGTCGACGGCCTCGGCTTCGGGCAGGACAGCCACGGTCACGGCGGAGGTGTGGACGCGGCCCTGGGCCTCGGTTTCAGGCACGCGCTGGACGCGGTGAACGCCGCCCTCGAATTTGAGCTGGCTGTAGACGCTGTCGCCCGCGACCTTAAACGAGATTTCTTTGAATCCGCCCATGCCGGTGGTGTGGGAGTTAAGGATTTCGACCTTCCATCCCTTGACTTCGGCATAGCGCGAGTACATGCGGTAGAGGTCCGCGGCGAACAGGGCGGCCTCCTCTCCCCCGGTCCCCGCGCGTATCTCCATGATGGTGTTCTTTTCATCATTAGGGTCGCCGGGGATGAGGAGCAGTTTCAACTCGAGTTCCCGCGCCTCGAGCGTTTCCGTGAGTTGATGCTTCTCTTCCTCCGCCATCTGCCGCAGTTCGGGGTCGGACTCTTCGTAGAGAATGGCCTCGGCCTGTTCCAGGCGGTTCTCCTCCGTCTCATATTTTCGGAAGCAGTCGACCAGCGGCTCGATGCGTTTCTGAGCCTTGGCGCACTTCATGTAGCGGTCGTGGTCTGAGGCGACTTCCTGGGAAGCCATTTCGCGGGACAGGCGGTCGTACTCCGCGACAACGTCGCGAAGCTTCTCGCGCATAACCTTTTCCATGAAGGGGGATTAACTCTTGCGGCCGTATTTCCGATTGAACCGATCGACGCGCCCTTCGCTGTCCACGAATTTCTGCTTGCCCGTATAGAACGGGTGGCATTCGGAGCAGATTTCGACGTTGATGTCGCCTTTGGTGGACTTGGTCTCGAAGGTATTACCGCAAGCACACGTGACGCGTGCGGGTTTGTATTCGGGGTGGATGCCCTCTTTCACTGCCATTCTCCTGGTACGGCGCCTTTCGCGCCTCGTCACACTCGTCCAAAGCAAAGCAAGGACATAGTTTAGCACAGTCGATTTTCCGTGCGCAAACTTAATCGGCCGCGGAGACCCGGGACAGGTCCCCGCGGCGCGGGCGTCGTACGTGGTTGCTCAGGATCTGCTATTTTTTGGCCAGGACCTTTTTCAGGTGCTTGATGCTGGCGCGGCCCTGTTCTTCGGAGCTGCATTCGACGGAGAGGACGCCTTTGAACTTGGCTTTACTGAGGATTTTCACGATCCGCTGCCAGTCGAGGACCCCTTCGCCGCAGGCGCAACCGGAAGGGACGCCGGTGACCTTGCCGCGGTCGCCCATGACGACGCCGCCGATGTCTTTGGCGTGGACGTGGACGATGCGTTTGGCGATGGCTTCGAGGAATTCGTAGGGGTCCTGTCCGGCCATGAAGATGTTGCCGGTGTCGGGGTTGCAGCTCATGTAGGGCGAGTCGACGAGATTGAGCAGTTCGAGATAGGTGTTGAGCTTTACCGAGTACTTCTGGTGCGGCTCCAGCCCGATGTGGATCTTGTGGCGTTCGGCGACGGGCAGTACCCTGCGCAGGGTGTAGTAGATGATGTTGAAGGCCTGCCTCTTGCTCATCCAGGCGGGGACCACGCCTTCGTCGGTGCACACACAGGTGGCGCCGAGGGCGTCGGCGTATTCGATGGCGCGGGTCAGGAACGGGATGCTGATCTCGGGCTGCGCCATGGGGGCATGAGCGCTGACGGCGCTGACCTTGAGGCCGAAGCTGTCGACAATCGCTTTGACCTCGAGCGGGTCGCGCTCCATGCTTACGGCGCCGTAGTAGCCCGCTTCGCAGAGCAGGTCGCGGCCGTTGAGCATGTTGAGTTCGCAGTAGCGGTAGCCCTGCTTGCGGATGGCCGCGAGCGAATACTCCAGGGGTTTGTCGGCGTGCCGGAATGCCTCGGTGTTCAATCCAAGCTGAATCTCTGCCATGGAACGTCCCTCCTGCGTTGTGTCGGTTGCGGCGGGAATGCAGCCTCGTGCTGCCGAGTCCCCCTTACGCCTCCCACATGCTGTTTATGATCTCCACGGTGCGCTCGACGAGCTGTTCACCGCCTTCAGGACCGACTTCGTTTTCGGTGATGCGCGAGCCGTAGGCCTTTCCGGGCAGGGCGGCCCGGGTGGGCAGATATTTGCCGCGATCGCCGGTGAGCTGGGCGATGAAGGTCTGTTCGGCCCGGCTCCGCGCCTTCATCTGGTTGCCGTAGTCGAGATACAACTCAAACGGATTGGTGGCGATGGCCACCGCGCCGAGCCGGATGACGTGGAGGTCCATCGAGTAAACCGGAGCGTCGCCCTGCGTCTGGTACCGTTCGAGCAGCGTGTTCATGCGCAGGACCGTACCGGCCTGGTGGGAGGCCGGCTGAGGCGGGCCGTCTTTCGTAAGCCGGGCAATTTCCTCGCGGGCCATGGCGGCCTCTTCGTCCGTGACCTTCCGGGCCGGAAGCACGAGTTCCTCGGTATGATGACGGAACCCGGGGTCGCTCACCGGCGGCGTTTTCGCGGTATCGTGGGCATTCCGCACAGCATCGACAAGCCGCCGGGCCATCTCCTGCTGGCCGGGAATGTCGCGCATGTCGGGTTCGTTGCGTCCGCGGCGGACGAGGTCGCGGGGCGACTGGTCGCCGGCGGCGCTGACCATGGCGTAGACGTAGAGATCTTCGCCGTAGAGTGCCTTGAGCTGCTGGCGGGCCGGGCCCCAGAAATCAGCGGAAACGAACCGTTGTCCTTCGACGACCTGAGACGGGCACGCGATGTTGATGAGCGTGCCGGTCAGGGTCTGTGCGTCGTTGTAGAAGAAGAGGATCTCGAGGCCGTGATCGTGGCCGCCCTCGAGTCCCTGGAAATCGGGCCGGTCCGATTTGCCGTACATCTGGGAACTGCCGTCCTTGTATCTGGCGACGCGATTGAACCCGATGGCGGCATGCCCGGTGGCGCGGCTGACGGCGCCCGGGCGGCGCGCGTTCCAGGCCTCGACCGCGGCCTGGGCGACGTTCCGGGCGAAGAAATCCGCGTAGTCTTTGGGGGACATCACACCGGGATCGGGGTCTTTGTAGAGGCCGATCGTCATGGTGGGGCCGGTGTGGGTGTGGGTGGCGTTGATGAAGAGTTTTCGGGCGTCGAACCCGGGCAGTTGCTGCGCGACGCGGTTGCGGACGTCCTCGGCGACTTCGCGCTGCACGTTCACGATGTCGCAGCTGACCATAATGGCCTGTTCGCCGCCGCGCTCGAGGGCCAGGGCGGTGGCCAGACAGGGGTCGAGGACGCGTTCGGAGACGCGCTCATGAAACTGGCCGTGAAGCTGGACAGGCTGGCCGGGGGTGATGCTGACGGTGGCCCAGCCGGCGCGGAGGCCGTTGCCGGGCGTCGCGGCGGCGGGCGGACCGGCGTCCTGTGCCTGGGCGAACGCGGTGCGTGCCGGGCCGGCCGCGCCCAGGAGGCCGCCGGCCATCGCGCCGCGGCTCGTGTGTTTGAGGAATTCCCGGCGGTTGAGTCCGTGCTGCGTAGGTTCGGTCATGGGGCAACTCCTTCAGGAGGTGATGTCATCCGCGCCGGTGCATGTAAAGAAAGTAACACAAACCCGCCCCGGGCGTCGACAGACGCGGCCCTCGAGGGCGCGTGCGCTTCCTGTCAAAGCTCGGCGGGTTTGACGGGGCGTCCCTCAACGCTGGAGACGTCGGCGGCAATGCAGACGGCCATGGTTTTCGCGGCGTCATCGAGGTTCGGGAACGGTTTCTTGTTTTCGAGAATGCAGTCGACGAAATGCGTGACCTCGCCCCGGAAGGGATGGTGCACGACGTCGCCGCTGTCGGGCAGGGCGCAGGGCACGGTCATGAACGCGTTCTGGCCGGGAAAGAGCTTTGGCGCGAAGACCTTGTCGTTGCGCACGGAGCCTTCCGTGCCATAGACGCCGATGTTAAAGACGTAGGGCATCTGGGCGTCGAAACAGCTTGTCGTGCGGCCGACCTTGCCGTCGGCGAACTTGACGACGGCGGTGGTGGTGCCGGGATAGTCGTTGGGGTTTTCGGTCTGGACGGAATAGGCGCAGACTTCGACGGCCTCGCTGCGCGCGAACCATTGCATGGCGCTGACGGCGTGGCAGCCGCCCGCGAGGAAGGAGCTTCCGGCCTGCTTTTTGCTGCCGAGCCATTTTTCGGCGCCGCACCAGATGCGGTGCATGTAGTCGACCTCGACCATGAACACATTGCCGAGGGCGCCGGTGCGGATGAGTTCGTCGATGGTCATGAGCAGGGGATTCCACGTGAGGACGAAACTGACGATGGTCTTGACGCCGGTCTTCCTGACGGCGGCCTGCTGCTTCCGGACATCGTCCATGCTGAGGGCGACGGGCTTTTCGATGATGACGTGTTTGCCGGCTTCGGCGGCCGCCACGACGGGGCCGGTGTGGAGGTCGTGGGGCGTGGACACGACGACGAGGTCAATGTCTTCGCGCTGGACCATTTTCTCGTAATCGTTGCCGATGGTGGCGTCGAGGTTGTAGCGCTGACGGTAGGTTTCCGGTTTGCCGGGCGTGCGGCTGACAAGGGCGCGAACCTCGACGCGTCCGTCATGCTGAGCGGCTTTGATGTATTCTTCCGCGACCCATCCGCATCCGACGATCCCCATGCCGAGTGTGTCCATCGTTCCCCCTTTTCGCAGTGAAAGGTCAAGCGTGCGTGTGGCTTATTGATAGTCCACCGGGGCGGGGAAGTCAAGCGGGCGGGGGCGAAAGCGAAGGGCTCGCGGCTAGGATTTCGTTTCGTGTGTTTCGGATTCGTGTTCTCGGAAGGCCATGGCGGAGGTGAGTTCGCGTCGAACGCGGCCGAACATACCGTGACGTTCGCCGTTTTTGAGGTAGTGCTGGGCCTGCTGAACGTTGCGCCTGGAGAGGGCCGCGAGGTGATAGACGGGGCCGCCGGGTTTGACGGCAGGCATGGTGGTCATGCCGAGCACAATGCCGTCTACGGGGGCCAGCAGCGAGGATTGTTCCTGACCGAAGATGCTGGACATGGTGGCGAGGCATTCGTTGCGGCGGACGAGATCGCCGGGGCGGGCGTGAAAATCGAGGATACCGCCCATGGGCGCGCGGACCCAGGTGGTCTTGGTCACGATGAGCTGGAACGGGGGTTTCCTCGGCTCTCCCTGGAGCATGCCGACGGTGCGGAGGACATTGAGGACGCCGCGGACGCCGATTTCGACGACGGTGGGCTCGATCTTCCAGACTTCGCCGGCCTCGAGGATGATCGAGGGCACGCCGGCCTGGACGGCGGACCGGCGGAGCGAGCCCTGAGGGCCCTGGTTGTTGACGATCAGCTCGCAGCCGAAGGCTTCGGCGAGCATACGTGTCCGGGGGTTGCGGGTGTATGCGCGGACGTTGGGGTAGTTGACGCGGCGCACGGCGGCGCTGTGGAAGTCGATGCCGTAGTCGCATTGTTTGACGACTTCGGTAAAGATGGCGTGGGCCATGCGGCTGGTCTGGCTGCCGCGTGCCAGGCCCGGAAAGCAGCGGTTGGGATCGCGGCGGTCGGGCATGTAGCGCGAATGGCGTTCAAGGCCGTGGATGTTGATGACGGGGATGAGGATGAGCGAGCCCCGGATAAGTTGGAGCGGGTCGCCGTAGAGCAGTTCGCGGATGATGCCCATGCCGTTGAGTTCGTCGCCGTGGAGGGTGCCGGTGAGGAAAACGCGCGGGCCGGGTTGCGGGGCGCGCATGACGTAGATGGGCAGGGAGACGGGCTCGCCGAGGTAGGTTTCGTCGAAGGGCAGTTGAAGCTCACGCGTTTCTCCGAGCGGGATGCTCTGCCCGGCGATCACGAGGGTCTTGCGTTCGTCGAACGGCCGGTTTTCCAGGGTCATCCGGCCGTTCAGGCCATTTCGGGCACTCACCCTGTATTCTTCTCCTTATTGGTGCGTTTGCGGGGGCGCTTTCGCCGTTTGTGCGGTGGCATCATACTACGCAGTTCGCGCAGATCGCCATAGCAGAGCAGTACGTCGCCGGTCTGGATGATGTCGTCGGCTTTGGGCTGAGGGACGACGGTATCGTGGCGGGCGATGGTGAGCACGTAGATGTTGCGGCTGGCAAGGGGGGTGTCGCGCAGCGTTTTGCCTTCCAGCTCGGGCATGCCGCGGACGGGGAACTCGGCGATTCCGAATCCGCCGGTGAGGCGCAGCCGCTGGCGCAGGTCGACGTCGGGGAAGAGGACTTGCTGCTCGACGAATTCGATGATGGCGCTGGCGACGTCGATGCCGGTGGCCTTCTCGATGCCCTCGAGCCCCGGGGACGAATTGACTTCCATGATCTGCGGGCCCTCGGCCGATTCGAGCATGTCGACCCCCGCGATGCCCAGCCCCATGATCTGGACGGCGCGGAGCGCGGTATGTGTGAACTCGGTCGTGAGGGTGACCGGCTCGACGGAGGCGCCGCGGTGCACATTGCTGCGGTATTCGCCCGGTTTGGCGATGCGGCGCATGGCGGCCACGACGCGGTCGCCGACGACAAAGGCGCGGATGTCGCAGCCGTGGCTTTCCTTGACAAATTTCTGAATGAGGACGTTCTGCTTGGCCCCGTGCAGGGTCTGAATGATGGCCTCTGCGACTTTCTCGGTTTCCGCGAGTATGACGCCGACGCCTTGGGTGCCCTCGATGACTTTGATGATGACGGGGACGCCTCCGACGCGGCGGATGGCCGGGAGGATGTCGCTGCTGTCGCGCACGAACTCGGTGGCGGGGATGCCGATGGAGTAGCGGCTGAACGCCTGGGTGGCGCGCAGTTTGTCGCGCGACCGGGAGATGGCGATGGACTCGTTGGGGACGTAGATGCCCATCTGCTCGAACTGGCGGAGCACCGCGAGCCCGTAGAACGTGATGGACGCGCCGATCCGGGGGATGATGGCGTCAAATGCCGGGAGTTTCCGGCCCCGGTAGAAGAGGTCGGGTTCCTGTTTTTCGAGCGAAATGGCGAAGCGGAGCGTATCGAGCACCTGAACGGTGTGGCCCCGCAGCTTGGCGGCTTCACGGAGCCGCCGGGTGCTGTAGCTTCGCGGCTGGCGGCTGAGGATCCCGATCTTCATGTGAGCTTTGGTTTCTTCCGTTTGGGTTTCGCGGGTGTGCCGAGGGCGCGGCGTCTGGATACGTCCACCAGAAAATCCTTTTCGAGCGCCTTCCGGCCCAACAGCATACGATAAAGCATATCCTCGCGCGATGCCAGTGAGAGTTCGATGTCTTTCTCGACGGCCCCGATCCGGATGCGGGTGTGGACAAAACAGCGGGTGTGGTAGTGGCCGGAACTGGAGCGAACCCTCCCCCACTTCGCCACGTTTGCGGTCACCTTGACCCGTTTGTTGCTGTGCCGGCGGCTGAGGACGACCTCGAACGAGACGCGGTGGGCGTCCACAATCTGCAGGTTATCGACATGGAGCGCACTGGTGCGCGCGCCCGTGTCGATTTTGGCGGGGAGGCGCCCGATGCCCCAATCGGGCAGGGCGACATACTCCGACCATCCGATAACGGTTTTGGGGGCGTGCTCTTTGGGATGTTCGGCGGCTTTATCCGGCATGGGACGGTTACCTCGAAAGAAGATCGCGTTCGGTCATGGTCTGATGAACGCGTTGCAGGGCGACGTCAATGCTCGCTTCGGTCATGGTTCGTCCTTTCTTCATGAGTGACTTCATGGCGTCGTAGGTGGCGTCAAACCGTTCGCGGATGTGGGCGAACGTCATTGGAAGGGTGTATCGCTGGCCGCCCAGGGCCTGGCGGAATTCGAGGTTTGACGCGATGACGCCGCCCGCGTTGGCGTAGATGTCGGGGATGATGTCGACGTTCTTTTCCATGAGAATCTTCATGGCGTCGTACGTAACGGGCATGTTGGCGCCTTCTACGATGACGCGGGCCTGGACCCGGTCCGCGTTGCCGGCATGGATGACGTGGCCCGTCGCGGCGGGGATGAGGTAGTCCACGCGGAGCCCGAACAGGCGCTTGCTGGTCAGGGAGCGGGCCTTGTAGCCGTTGAACGAGCCGTGGCGGGCATAATGGGCGGCCACGTCCAGTGTGTCGAGCCCGCCCGGATCGTAAATGCCGCCGGTCAGATCGGTGAGGCCGACGATGCGCACGCCCGAGCCCTGGAGGGCGGTCGCGGCATGCATCCCGACCTTGCCGAAGCCCTGGATGGCGGCGGTGCACTGGTCGGGGGCGAGGCCGCGGCGTTCCATGTCTTTGAGGACGGCGTACCAGACGCCGTATCCGGTGGCCTCGGTGCGGCCGGGGAGCCAGCCCTCGACGCCGTCGGGCTTTCCGGTGACGGAGGCGGGATCGAGGGTGGCGTTGTAGATGCGCACCATTTCCTCGGCGCCGCTTCCCATGTCGGGCGCGGGGATGTAATGGCGGCCGGAAAAAAGCCACCCGAACTGGTCGGTAAACTCGATGATAATGTCGGCCTTGGCGATGCGGGCGAACTCGCGGAACTCGCCCAGAAACCGCTTTTCTCTGCGCATGGCGGCGTACAGCGCGCGCAGGTCGATGCTGATGCCCGATTTGCCGCCGCCGAGATCAATATCGGCCAGGGCGGTCTTGAGAGTCATGAGACGGGCCAGTTCGGTCGTCTCCCATATATCGACGTCTTTGGCAATCCGGATGCCGCCCTTATAGGGGCCGCGGGCGCGGTTGTGCAGAACGATCCCCGAAATGAGGTTGACCACCCTCCCCATGATGGGCACGGGGAGACGCTGGATGTATACGGTGTAGGGTTTGATGATCTCGGCGGCGTCGTCGGGCCGGATGCGAAGACGGCGCGCGCTTTCGAGCAGGAGCATGCCGGACCGGGTGTGGGGCTCGCTGCTGTGCACGTAATCTTCGAGTGTGTTGCCGAATTTCATGGGCCACATCCCTCGTTGGTGAGAAAGACACCCCGTTATGCAGCGGGCAAGCCCCCGCCGGCGGATAGCATACCGCGTTGATCACCCGGCGTAAAGACGCCCGGGAACGGAAAAGGCCTCCGGGGCGGACGTGCCCCGGAAGCCTTGGGTTTGCCGGTCACGGCTACTTTGTCATGGCGAAGTACTTGTTGAGCGCGTTGAGGTAGGCCATGACGGCGGCCTCGATGATGTCGGTGCTGGCGCCGGTGCCGTAGTAGGCTTTGCCCTCGAATTCAACCGTAACGTGGGCGTCGCCGAGGGCGTCCTTACCGGGGGTTGCGGCGCGGATCTGGAACTCGCTGAGGCGCCCGCTCACCCCGGTGATGCGCTCAATGGCCATGCAGGCGGCATGGACGGGTCCGTCGCCGGTGGCGGTCTCGAAGATCGTGTCTTCCCCGCGCTGGAGTTTCACCAGCGCCATGGTCGGGTCGCCGCCGGAAGTCCGCACGTGGATCAGACGGTAGGTCTCAAAGTTCTCGTGCCGCAGGGAGGCGATGAGGACGCGCAGGTCGTCTTCGAACACTTCCTTCTTGCGGTCGGTAAGTTCGATAAACCGGTCATAGAGCCGCTGCAGTTCTTCTCCGGTGAGACTGTAGCCCAACTCCTCGCAGCGTTTCGCGAGGCCGTGCTTTCCGGAATGTTTGCCCAGGACCAGTTCGCTGCGGGTCCGCCCGACCGATTCGGGGGTCATGATCTCATAGGTAAGACGGCTGGCGATGACGCCGTGCTGGTGGATGCCGGCCTCGTGGGCGAACGCGTTTCGCCCGACGATGGGCTTGTTGTAGGGAACGGGCAGCCCCGTGACGTTGCTCAACTGTCGGCTGGCGTTGACAATCTCCTCGGTGACGATGCCGGTCTCGAACGGATAGACGTTCTGGCGTGTCTTGATGGTCATCACGACTTCTTCGAGGGAGGTGTTGCCGGCGCGTTCGCCAATGCCATTGATGGTGCATTCGATCTGTCGGGCGCCGCCGCGCGCGGCGGCCAGGGCGTTCGCCACGGCCAGGCCGAGGTCATTGTGGTTGTGGCTTGAAAACACCACCGTGTCGGAGCCCGGGGTGTTGGCGATGACATAGCGGAACATCTCCTCGATTTCGCCGGGGGTGGTATACCCGACGGTATCGGGGAGATTAATCACGGAAGCCCCCGCCTCGATGGCCACCTTCGTGATCGCGACCAGATAATCGAGATCGGAGCGGGTGGCGTCTTCCGCGGAGAATTCGACCCGGCCGATAAGACTCNNCGCGTCATGCGCAGCTTGTGTTCCAGGTGGATGTCGGATGTCGCAATAAAGGTGTGCAGGGTTGGAGACACGGCCTTTTCCAGGGCCGCCGCGGCGCGCTCGATGTCCTTGTTGACGGCGCGCGCCAGCGAGGCCACGCCGGGCTTCTTGACGGTTGCGGCGATCTGCTGGACGCTCTCAAACTCCTGCTGAGACGCGATGGGGAAGCCCGCTTCGATCACGTCAACCCCGAGGCGCTCAAGCTGCAACGCCATCTGGATTTTTTCATGGGCGTTCATGCTCGCGCCGGGCGATTGCTC
>DDYW01000172.1 GCA_002348185.1 Candidatus Hydrogenedentes bacterium UBA2224
CATGGATCCTATGGGCCCTATAGGTCCTATGCGCCCTATAGGTCCTATGAGTTCTTATGGGTCCCATAGGTTTCAGCTTTCGGCGGAGCCGCGGCCCGCGCCCCGCTTCTCGGAATAGGCGCTCCGGAGAACGTTGTTGTCACGTGGAGAATGGCCTATACTCTGCCTCCAGGGTGTTTGAACACGTTATGTTCCAGGACAAAGCCGCAAAAAGCCTTACGTGGCTGTTGACGGGCCTGTGCGTATGGACGTTCGCCTCCGGCGCGCAGGATCTGGTCGTGTGCCTGGGATCGGATGGGCACGTCGCCATCGAACCTGTGCACGACGCCGCGTGCGCGGCAGTGTCCGAAACGCCCTGCGTGCCGGTTGTCCACGGCGACTGCGTCCAGGAACGCCACCACAGCGACTGCGTGGACATCCTGTTTCCGATGCAGCCCGGGTTCGCGGCGGCGAACGGCCACCGGACACCCTCCAAAAACCTCGTGCCGCGAAACATCGCCGCATGCGAGGATGCCGTCCTGTTTGACCTTGCCGTCGCGGCGGACAGCCCGCTGCCTCCGGCCTGTACGCTGGACTGTAGCTCCGCGCGGACGCTTCGCAGCACCACTCTTCTGATCTGACCCCCGTCTGACCCCCAGCCCCGTCCCTGTGCGCGGATCCGGCCGGGTCATTTCCCTGCTTGAGAACGCGCTGTTGTATGCCTTACCCAGGAGAGGAGTAACCATGCGGTTCATATGTGTGTGTGCAGTGATCGCAGCCGGGTGTCTGGCGGCGGTTGGGGCGGAACAGAATGCGATCAACGCGGAAGACCGTTCCCCCTCGGATGCGCCGCGCGAGTCGGAGGGCGCCGGCCCCCTCACGCTGAAGGACGCTATCCATCGCGCGCTATCCGGGAATCCCAGCCTGGCCGCCAAACGGTGGGAGGTCGAGATCGGCGGCGCCGGGGTGACCCAGGCGGGTCTCCGGCCCAACCCGGAACTGACGCTCGAGTTCGAGGATATCCGCTGGGAACGCGGACCATCACAACGTACGCGTACCCGGTCGCTTTCGGGAGGGTTCGGTTCCGGCAGCCTGCCCACACTCGGCTGGGAGACAGAAACCGCGCCGGGGGCGCATTCGGGGCTCACGGAATCCGAAATTACGCTGAGCATCGCCCAGGTCATCGAACTGGGCGGCAAACGGGCGAAACGAATCGCCGCGGCCGAAGAGGCAAAACAACTGGCCCTCTGGGATTATGAAGCCCTGCGCGCCGATGTCATCACCGAGACGGCGCGCGCGTTTGTGGCCGTGGTGGCGGCCCAGCAACGCCTCATCCTCGACGACGAGCTGCTCCGCCTGGCGGAGGAAGTGGTGCGGACATTCCACCTGCGGGTCCAGGCGGGCCGGGAATCCCCCATTGAAGCGGCCAAGGCCGACGTGGCCCTCGCGAACACGCGCATCCAACGCGACCGCGCCGAACGGGATCTTCAGGTTGCCCGGACCCATCTTGCCGCGATGTGGGGCAGCGAATCCCCTCAGTTTGACCGGGCCGAGGGCGATCTCGAGGCGCTGCCCGCCCTCGAATCCGTGGACGGACTGCGCAACCGCGTAAACGGCAATCCTGACCTCGCCCGCTGGATGTCGGAACTGGCCGCGCGCGAGGCGGCCCTCGCACTGGCGCGGGCCAACCGGGTTCCTGACGCAACCGTCGAACTGGGATTCCGCAGCACGGGACTCGCGGACTCCGCCGCCTCGCAGTACGGATTCGGGACGGACGGAGGATTCAGCGCGTCGCGGTCGGCCTCGAGCTTCGATTCGGGGCGCGACAACGCGCTCCAACTGGGAGTGTCCATTCCCATTCCCGTCTTTCATCGCAACCAGGGCGACATCGCCGCGGCGCAATTCGGGGTCTCGCAGGTTTCGGATTCGAGCCGGGCGGCCGCGGTGCGCGTCCACCGGGATCTCTTTGCGGCGCACGAAGACGCCGCCTCGGCGTTTTCAGAAGTGGCGTCGCTCCGCGATGACGTCCTTCCCCGGTCCGCCGAGATCTTCGAGAAGACGCAGGAGGGCTATCGCCAGGGCAAGTTCGATTACCTCGACGTACTTGACGCCCAGCGCACCCTGTTTGATGTGCGGACGGCCTATCTGGACGCCCTGGAGCGCGGCCACCTGGCGGTGCTCGCGCTGGAGCGCCTCACCGGCACGGCCCTCGCCCAATGGGACACGGCATCACTTCATCACACGGAGGAAACGGAGCATGCGGAATAGTGTTGGCGTTCTAGCCACGGTTCTGGGCGCGCTGGCTCTGGTGGCCGCGGCGGCCTACCTGACCTTCCAGTTCACCCGGCCCGGACACCTGCCGCAGGCCGAGGCGGCAGGCGCCGAGCCCGCGCAGGCCGCGCACGACCACGGCACGCACGACGAAGACGAACACACCGAAGAGGCCGGCCCTGACGGGCACGAACAGACGGCGCCCGAAGCGCACGGCCCCAATGTCGAAACCGGGGAACATGCCGAACAACTCCCTGAACTCCGCCTCTCGGAAGCGGAGCGGCAGACCCTCGGCATTGTGCTCCGCGAGGCAGCGCCCGGGAACCTGCCCATGGAGATCGAACTCCCCGCCGAAGTCCGGCTGAACGAGGATCATGTCGCGCATATCGTACCGCGCGTGTCGGGCATCGTGCGCGAGGTGCACAAGAGCATTGGAGACACGGTCCTGGAAGGCGAACTCATGGCGGTGCTGGACAGCCGCGAGCTGGCGGATACCCAGGCCGAGTACCTTGCGGCCAACTCGCGTCTCGAACTCGCACGCAAGGAATTCACGCGGGAAAAAGCCCTGTGGGAAGAGCAGATCTCGGCGGAAAAGGACTATCTCGCGGCTTCCCGGGAACTCCAGGAGGCGCAGATCGCCGTGCGCGCCGCCTCACAGAAGCTCCAGGCGCTGGGCCTGTCTGAGGCGCAACTCCGCGAAGTCGCTTCGGGCCGCCGCGACTTTTTGACACGTTACGAGATGACCTCTCCGTTCAACGGCGAAGTGCTCGAAAAACACATCGTGCTGGGCGAGGCGCTGGAATCGCAGGCCAATGCCTTCATCATCGCCGACCTCGATTCGGTGTGGGTGGACGTCCGGGTCTTCGAAAAGGACCTGCCGCACATCCAGCCGGGGCAGACGGTCCAGATCTCGGGCCCGGAAGGCTATTCGGCGGTCGAAAGCGCCATCACCTACGTGGCGCCGGTCGTCGATCGCGAAACCCGCACCGCGCTGGCGCGCATCGTCCTTCCCAACACGGACCGGCGGTGGCGTCCGGGGCTGTTTCTGCGCGTGCGGCTGCGCCTGGAACTAACCGAAGCGGCCATCCTGATCCCCAAAACCGCGGTGCAGCGCTTTGAGAGCACCCCGCTCGCATTCGTCGAAGTGGATGGGGTCTTGCGGGCGGTGGAACTGGAGCTGGGCCGCGAAAGCGGCGACCGCGTCGAGGTGGTGGCGGGACTGCCGCCGGGCACGCGTTACGTCGCGGAGGGCGCCTTCGAACTGAAGGCCCGGATTATCACCAGTAACCTGGGCGCGCACGCCGGCCATGGCCACTGATCGCACAACGCCCCAGCCGGGGAAGGAACTCGACGGTGCTCGATAGAATCACGGAACTCTCGCTCAAGGCGCGCGGACTGGTCATCATTGCCCTGCTCGCGGTAATCGTCTATGGCATCTTCGCCTACCGGCGCATGCCGGTCGATGCGTTTCCCGACATCTCCCCCGTGATGGTCCCGGTTTTCGCCGAAGCGCATGGGATGGCGCCCGAGGAGGTCGAACGGCTCATCACGTTTCCGATCGAGTCCGCCATGAACGGCCTGCCGGGCGTCACGCAGATCAAATCCACCTCGGCGTTTGGCATGGCCGTGATCTATGTCTATTTCAAGGACCGCGTGGACATGTATTTCGCCCGGCAACTCGTGGCCGAGCGCCTGAACAGCGCCATGGCCGAGCTGCCGGACCTCCACGAACCGCCCATGCTGGGACCCATATCCACGGGTCTCGGACAGATCTTCATGTATTACCTGACCATCGACGAGACCGCCGATACCGAAGGAAAGGACCCCGACACCTACCTGCGCGAACTGAACGACTGGCAGGTGAAGTTCCAGTTGCGTACCGTTCCCGGGGTCACGGACATCCTCTCGATCGGCGGTCATGTCCTGCAGTACCAGATCCGTCTTGACCCTGCCGCCTTGCTGAAATATGACCTGACGCTCGCGGACATCGTCGAAGCGGTCGAGCGCAACAACCGCAACGCCGGCGGCCAATTCCTGGTGCTGGGCGCCGAGGAGACCCTCGTGCGCGGACTCGGGCTGGTCCACACCCTCGACGACATCCGCGCCATCCCCCTGAAGGCCGCGGGAGGAGTCGCGATCCGCATCAGCGACGTGGCGGAAGTGGCCTACGGCAACGAAATCCGCCGCGGCGTGGTCACCCGGAACGGCGAACAGGAGGTCGTGTCGGGAATCGTCCTGAAGCTCTTCGGCGAAAACACATCGGAGGTCATTAAACGTCTGTACGACAAGGTGGCGGTCGTGCAGGCCGCGCTGCCCGAGGGTGTCCGCCTCGTGCCCTATTACGAACAGGCGGAACTCGTCGAGCACGCCACGTGGACCGTCAAGAAGGCGCTGCTGCAAGGTGCGGTGCTGGTGCTGCTCACGCTGCTGTTCTTTCTGGGAAACCTGCGCACGGCGCTGATCGTGGCGGTCTCGCTGCCGGTCTGTTCGCTTGTCGCGGTGATTTTCATGGGCCTGAGCGGAATCTCGGCCAACCTGATGTCGCTGGGCGGCATTGCGATCGCCATCGGCATGCTGGGCGACGGCTCGATTGTGATGGTCGAGAACATTTACCGCCACCTGACCACCGGAAACGCGCCGCAGGAGGATCCCCGGGCGCGGGTCGCGGCGGCAGCACGCGAGGTCAGCCGGCCCATCGTATTCTCTATCTTCATCATTGTCGCGGTGTTTCTTCCTCTCTTCACCCTCGAGGGCACCGAAGGGAAAATGTTCAGTCCGATGGCGTTCACGATCTCCTTCGCGCTGGTGGGCTCGGCCGTGACGGCCCTGGCGGTCACGCCCGTGCTTGCATCGCTGTTGCTCGTTCCCCGCGCGACAAAGGAGCTGGCACTGATGCGTCTGCTCAAGCGCCTCTACGCCCCGTTTCTGAACGCGTCGATCCGGCACGCGGGCGTGGTTCTGGGCGTGGCGCTCGCGGTCTTCGCGGCCACGCTCCTCCTGGTTCCACACCTGGGCACCGAGTTCATCCCCACGCTCGAGGAAGGGTCCATACTCATTGGCGTCACCATGGCGCCGTCGATTTCCCTCGAACGGGCGACGGAAACCGTGAAGACGCTCGAACAGCGGATCCGGAAACACCCCGAGGTCGTCGAAACGGTGGCGCGCATCGGACGTCCCGAGGCCGGAAGCCATCCACATCCGGTCAACTACGGGGAAATCCATCTCACACTCCAACCGCTGGTGGAATGGCCGGATGGCCGGACAAAAGCGGATCTCGTAGTAGAACTCACCCGCGAACTGGAGAGTGTCCCGGGAATTCAGCTCAATTTCAGCCAGCCGATCCAGAATGCCTTCGACGAACTGCTGTCCGGCATCAAATCGCAGTTGTCGATCGAAGTCTATGGTGAAGACCTGGCCGTGCTGCGCGAGAAAGCGGGCGAAATCGAAGCCGCGCTCGAAAACGTGCCGGGACTCGTGGACCTGGCGGTCGAGCAGAATTTCGGGCAGCCCCAGATACAGATCCTCCCCGACCGGCAGGCCTGCGCGCGGCTCGGTATCCCCGTTGACCGCCTGCTCGAAGTAGTCGAGCTTGCGGTCGGCGGCGAGGTCATCGGCCAGCTTTACCAGAACACGCGGCGTTTCGGCATCCACGTGCGCCTCCAGGAACCGTACCGCGCCGAGCCCGAGGCGATCCGGCGCATCCTGATCCCGACCGCAACCGGAGGCCGGGTCCCCCTGGACCAGGTCGCCGCCGTGGAACACGTCGTCGGACCCATCCAGATCAACCGCGAAAACAACCAGCGCCGCTGGGTCGTCCAGGCGAATGTGCGCGGCCGCGACATGGGAAGCGTGGTCAACGACATCCGGGACATCGTGGCGTCCCGCATTGCGCTCCCGGAAGGGTACTGGGTGGAATACGGCGGCCAGTTCGAAAATCAGCAGCGGGCCATGCGGCGGCTGGCCGTCATTGTGCCGGTCGTGCTTGCCGCGGTGTTCCTCCTGCTGTGGATGGCCTTCGGGTCCGCCCGGGAAGCGATCATCATCGTTTTCAACGTTCCCCTGGCGTTAATCGGGGGCATCCTGGGCCTGTATGTCGCCGGAGAATACCTTTCGGTGCCGGCCTCGGTGGGGTTTATCGCGCTGTTCGGGATCGCCGTCCAGAACGGCGTGGTGCTCGTAAGCTACTTCGATGAATTGCGCAAGAGCGGGCATTCCAGCCTCGCGGCGGTTCGGGAAGGCGCGCTCCTCCGGCTCCGTCCCGTGCTCATGACCGCCATCACCACTATGCTCGGACTGCTTCCTCTGCTTCTGGCCCGCGGCGTCGGCTCCGAAGTGCAGCGCCCCCTGGCCGTCGTGGTGGTTTTCGGGCTGGGCACGTCCACGCTTTTGACGCTCTTCGTGATTCCGGCCGCGTACGCCTGGTTCGGCCCGCGCAACCCCGCCCGGCCCGGGGTGTCATGAGAAGCATGGAGCGCCCGTTCAAGGCAGGCCGGGGGTGGGGTGGGATCTCCCGGGGCGACACCCCGGGCGGCCCGTCCGGATCGAACGGGGACACGTTGTCGCGC
>DDYW01000210.1 GCA_002348185.1 Candidatus Hydrogenedentes bacterium UBA2224
TACAGACGCTATCTTACGCGGCCCAAACGAACATTTTGCCGGGCCTCTTCCAGCCCCGGGGGGGAATCCCGGGCGGTGTTTGTCTACCCGGGGCGGATTGTGCCAAGATGGAAACCCACGGGGCAACCGAACTCACGGAGGGAGGAATTATGGTTTCGAGACGCGATTTTATCCGGTGCGTGGGCGGCAGTACGCTGGCGGCATGGGTGGCGGCGCAGGCTCGTCCGGCGCGGGCGGGCACGGGTGCCCAACGGCCGAATATCCTGTGGATCTACAGCGACGACCATGCCCAGAATGCCGTGAGCGCCTACGGCGGACGCCTGGCCTCGGCAGCCCCGACCCCGAACATCGACCGGATCGCGCGCGAGGGTGTCATTTTCCGGAACAGCTTCGTGACCAACTCGATTTGCGGACCGTGCAGGGCGGTCGTTCTCACGGGCAAACATAGCCATATCAACGGGTTCCGCACCAACAGCGACAGCTTCGACGGTTCGCAGCAGACCTTCCCGAAACTCCTGCAGCAGACGGGATACCAGACGGCCCTCTTCGGGAAATGGCACCTGGTCACCGAGCCCACCGGTTTTGATGCGTGGGAGGTGCTGCCGGGGCAGGGCAGTTACTACAATCCCGACTTCCTTACCCCGGAGGGACGCCACCGCCGCGACGGGTATGTGACCGACATCATCACCGACCTGGCACTGGACTGGCTTCAGACCGGGCGGAAGGCCGAAAAGCCGTTCCTGCTCATGATTCAGAACAAGGCCCCCCACCGGGAATGGGAACCGGGGCCGGAACATCTGACCACCTACGACGACGTCACGATTCCGGAGCCGGACAACCTGTTCGACGACTACACGGGACGCGGCACCGCCGCCCGGGAACAAGACATGACCATCGCGAAGACCATGCGGCTGGGACCGGACCTCAAGGTCTGGGAGGCGCTGAAAGACGACGACCCCGACAAACAGCGGGCCTTCAGCCGGATGACGGAGGAGCAGCGCGCGCGCTGGGAAGCGGCCTACGGCCCGAAGAACAGGGCGTTTCTGGAAGCGAATCCGCAGGGCGACGACCTGGTGCGGTGGAAATACCAGCGCTACATGAAGGATTACCTGCGGTGCATTGCGTCCATCGACGATAACGTGGGCCGCGTGCTCGACTATCTCGAAGCCAGCGGGCTCGACAAGAACACGGTGGTGTTCTACTCATCCGATCAGAGCTTCTATCTGGGCGAGCACGGATGGTTCGACAAGCGGTTCATCTACGAAGAATCGCTGCGCACGCCCCTTGTCGCCCGGTGGCCCGGGGTCACCAAACCGGGGTCCGAGGCGGACCTGATGGTCCAGAACCTCGATTGCGCTGAGACCTTCCTGGATATCGCCGGGGTGCCCATCCCCGGGGACATGCAGGGGCGGAGTTTCAAACCCCTGTTGCGCGGGAGACGGCCCCGGAACTGGCGCACGTCGATCTACTACCACTACTATGAAGGCGAGGGGAAGGTCCACAACGTCTACAAGCATTACGGGCTACGGACGGCGAGGTACAAACTGGCCTATTTCTACACGCTGGACGAGTGGGAGTTCTACGACCTCGAAAATGACCCCCACGAGATGCGCAGCGAATACAACAACCCCGACTACGCCCCCCGGATCGCGGAACTGAAAGCCGAACTCGCCCGCCTGCGCGAACTCTACCGCGTGCCCGAGGACCCACCCGCGAAGACATAGGGTCAGGCGTGCTCGATGCCCGTGTTCTGAGAGATTTCGTTGCTGAGGGTCACGAGGTCGGACAGGTCGAGGGCGTGGACGTCGTCGCGGCCGTTGATGCGGGCGAAGTTGGCCACTTCCCGGCAGGTGGCGGTGTAGAAGTTGGCGAGGCGCCGGGCCGACTGTCCGACGTCGAGCCGTTTCCGCAACTCGGGGTCCTGGGTGGTGATGCCGACGGGGCAGCGTCCGGTATGGCAGACGCGGTATTGCTGGCAGCCGATGGCAATGAGGGAAGCGGTGGCGAGGGCCACGGCGTCGGCGCCCAGGGCGAGGGCCTTGGCGATATCGGCGCTGTCGCGAAATCCTCCCGTAACGCACAGGGTGACGCGGCTGCCGGCCTTGTCAAGGAATTTCCGTGCGCGGTACAGGGCAAATACGGGGGGCAGGCACACATTGTCCTTGATGTAGGTGGGCGCGGCGCCGGTCGCGCCGCCGCGGCAGTCGATGGTGATGAAATCGGGGCCGGCTTCGAGGGCCTCGGCGAGGTCGTCTTCGATGTGGCTGGCGGTCAGTTTGATGCCGAGCGGTTTGCCATCGAGCAGCCCGCGCACGCGGTCCGCCACCTTTTTCAAGTCGCCTTTCTTGTCGATACCCGAAAAGCGGCCGGGGGAGACCGAGTCGTGTCCCGCGGGGATGCCGCGGACGCGCGCGATCTCCTCGGTCACCTTTTCCGCGGGCAGGTGACCGCCCAGGCCGGGTTTGGCGGCCTGGCCGATCTTGATCTCGACGGCATCGGCCTGGCGAATGGCGTCGTCGCGGTGAGAGAAGGTCGCGGTGCCAAGCTCGTAGATGTACAGCGCGGCCTCGGCGCGTTCTTCGGGCAGGAGGCCGCCTTCGCCGGAGCAGATGAGGGTGCCGGCCATGCGCGAACCGCGCGCCAGGGCGACTTTCGCCTCGCGCGACAGGGCCCCGAAGGACATGTGCGAGACGTAGAACGGCATGGCGATGGTCAAGGGCTTTGCCGCGCTGCGCCCCAGCACCGTGCGGGTATTGACGGGTTCGTCTTCATTGCGGGGCAGGCGCGCCAACTGCGCGCCGCGAAACAGCACGGACTCCCAGGAGGGAAACGGCTGCTGGGTCCGCATGGGCGAGATCTCGCTGGGCGCGCCCGACGCCAGCGCCTTGATCCGGGCGAACTTCGTCTCAAACCCGTCCGTGTCGCGCGCCCACTCGGCGAGGTATTCCTCGGAATCGGATGTGCCCGGCGAAGCGGGTGCGGTGGCTCCGGGTTCTTCCTCAGCCTCGAACAGGTCGGCTCCGGCGCCGCATACGGGGCATTCCTCCGGCGGCGCCGGCCCTTCGTGAACGTATCCGCAGACCGTGCAGACCCAGCGCGTTGTTGCTGCCGTGCTCATGCGATATTCCTTTTAGATTGAGCGCGGCGGGCCGCCCGCCGCCTGCCCGCGCGCTCCATACCGTCGCTGTTTCCGGATCACTTCACTTCGACGAAGCGGGAACCCGGGACGCCGCAGACGGCGCACTTGTCGGGCACGCCGCCGATGACCGTGTTGCCGCAGACGGGGCAAATGTAAATCGCCGCGGATTCGAGGTCGTTGCCCGCTTCGACGGCCGCCAGGGCCTGCTTGTACAGACCGTGATGGATTTCCTCCACGGTCATGGCATTGCGGAAAGAGACTTCCGCCGGCTTGTTGCCCTCTTCCTGGGCCGTCGCCACAAAACCCGGATACATGTTCTTGAACTCATGGCCTTCGCCGTCGATCCCGGCTTTCAGGTTCTCGGCCGTGGACCCGATGCCTCCCATGACGCGCAGGTGGGCGTGGGCATGGACCGTCTCCGCTTCCGCTGCCGCACGAAACAGTTTGGCGACTTGCGGAAACCCGTCCTTCTCGGCCTTGATGGCGAAGGCGAGGTACTTGCGGTTGGCCTGGCTCTCTCCGGCAAAGGCTTCCTGAAGGTTGTCCGATGTGATCATGACGTGTCCCCTTTCTTGTTGCGGTTGGCGCACCCGGTTCCCGCACGGCGCCGCATCGCGGCAGCGGTTCTGGTGCTCCCCGTTGATCCCCGGTCCCGTGCGGGGCCGGTCGCGGCCGGCGCCCGGCGGGCTACAGCTAAGAATCATTCTTACATAGGTCCGGACGCGAGTTCAAATTTTCGCGCGCTCCTCAGCGCACGCGGCGCGTGCCTTGCCGCATGCGCCCCTTCTGAAAACTGCAGCCGGGTGTAGTATACTGGCCGCGTCGGCCCGTTTAAACTGGAATACTTCCACCGATGAACGCCATGAAGATGGATACCGCAACGATCGATGCCAAACTTGCCGCGTTTCGGGCGCGATGCAGCGCCTCCGGGCTGCGCATCACCCCGCAGCGGCAGGAGGTCTACCGGGAAATGGTGCGCGCGTGCGACCATCCGAGCGCGGAGATGCTCCACAAACGCATCGTCCGCCGCATGCCGGCGGTCACGCTCGACACGGTGTACCGCACGCTGGGCACGCTCGAGGCGATGGGGTTTGTGGAGCGGGTCGGCGCGGCGGGAAACAGCGCGCGTTACGAGGCCAACCTCACACCGCACCATCATTTTGTGTGCAAGCACTGCGGCGACATCCTGGATGTGTTTCCGGGCCATTTCGAGCCGTCGGGTTTCGCGCGCGATCTGCCGAAAGGCTGCCAACTCCATTCGGCGCGGGTCGACATGCGGGGGTTATGCCCCAAATGCGCGCGGCCTTGAGCAGAGCACCGCGCTTAAACGCGGATCGGTAGCCGCGCGGGCCGGGCGGGCGTCCCGCGATCTTCTTTGGAAAGAGATTGGCCACAGAGGTTGAAAGCGCCGGAGAAGAAC
Organism: Candidatus Hydrogenedentes bacterium UBA2224; assembly: GCA_002348185.1. Taxonomy (GTDB): domain Bacteria; phylum Hydrogenedentota; class Hydrogenedentia; order Hydrogenedentales; family SLHB01; genus UBA2224. The sequence continues at coordinate 4,560 of DDYW01000210.1, forward strand.
GGGGACATGTTCCNNAACGTGTCCCCGTTCGGATGATCGCGGGAGGTGGCAGTCCCACACCCGAGAAGATCCTCCGTAGAAGAAAAATGACGTGAATCTTGTAGCGCAGGCGTTCAGCACTCCCGGGGCGGTTGCGTCCGGGGGGTTCAGGTCAGCATGCGGGCGATCTTGAGCATGAAATCGCCGAGCTGGCCGCCGTATTCAGGGGAACCGATATTCTCGACGAGGCCCTGGGTCATCGCCTGGACGGTGTCGACGCTGTTCGTAAGCACGGGCAAGGCCCCTTCGACGCCGTTGAATTTCATGTGCACGAACGGTTTCCGGCGGGAGTAGCAGCCGCGGCCGGCCTTGGTTTTTCCGGCTTTGACGCGTAGATAGCAGGCGATGCCTTCCGGCTCGACGGTCCACTGGTAGATGCGGTCGGGCTGTTTGCGGGCCCAATTGACCATGTCGGGGTCGCCGGCCTTGTTGAGCTGGCTGAGGGCGGTCGAAATCATGTAGAGGATGAGTTTGACCTTGAGCCGGGCTTCGCCGGCGTCTTTCGGTGCTTTGTTAGGCATCAGAAGCTTCAGGCGCATCAGCACGCCGAGCATTTTCAGCAACAGTCCGACATTTCGCAGGCCTTCGATTCGTGGCAGAACCGGTTTGCCGGCGAACAGGGCGTTCATCTTGCGGAGCGAGGAAAAGCGGAAGGTCAGGTCGGGGTGTTCGGCCAATTCGTGGACGATGTCGAAGGCGCCGTTGGTAAACGTGATGTGCGAAGCCATTGGCCCGCCGTCGGGGCTGTCGGCCACGAACTGGACGGTTGCGGTGACGCCTTCAAACCGTTTCCGGGTTTTTGGATCGTCTTCGAGCAGGACCTTGATGATGGGCAGCACGGCCCGTAGCACGATGCGCGCGGTGATACGATCGGTGTCGGCCGCCATGCCTAGACCTCGTCTTCCCAGTCCTCGTCCGCTTCGAAATCGCGGCCCAGGACCTCGCCGATTTTCTCGAGGATGCCATCGGTGTCGATCTTGTAGTGATGCATGAGGTCCTCGGGATAGCCGTGCATCGAGAACTCGTCGGGGATGCCGGCTTTTTCGAAGGCGCAGCCTTTCCCGCTGGCGGCGATGACGTCGGCCACGGCCGTGCCCAGCCCCCCGATGACGCTGTGATCTTCGAAGGTCACAATGCGGCGCGTATCGGCCACGGCGCGGAGGATGGCCGCCTCGTCGATGGGTTTGATGGTGTGCATGTTGAGCACGCGCACGCTCACCCGCTGTTCTTCGCGGAGGATCTTCGCGGCCTGGACCGCGTGGTACACGACCGGTCCGCAGCAGATGACGGTGAGGTCGGTGCCCGGGCACATTTCAACGGCTTGGCCGATCTCGAAGGGATAGTCCTCGCTGTCGTAGACGCGGGGTTCGAAGCCGCGCCCGATGCGGATATAGACCGGGCCGGCGATCTCCATGCAGGCGCGGACGGCCCGGGCGGTTTCGATGCCGTCGGCGGGGACGATGACCGTGAGGTTTGCGAACGCGCGCACGATGGACAGGTCTTCCGTGGAATGATGGGTGGCGCCGGCGGAACCGAACGAGGTGCCGCCGTGGGTGGCGATGACCTTGACGTTGAGGTTCTGGTAGCAGACGTCGGTGCGGAGGAATTCGCAGGCCCGCATCGAGGCGAACGACGAAAACGTCGAGACGAACGGGACAAGTCCGGCTTTCGCCATGCCCGCGGCCACGCCGAAGAGGTTCTGTTCGGCAATGCCGAAATTGAAGAACCGTTCCGGGAACCGTTCGCCGAAGGTCCCGATTTTGGTGGATTTGGCGAGGTCGGCGCTCAGCCCGACGATTTCGGGGTGCCGTTCGCCCATTTCGGTGAGCACGAGTCCGTAAATCTCGCGCTGCGTGAGTTTGTCCGCGTCGTATACGGTCCAGGTCAGTCCGCCTTCGGTAGTGCTCATGCCATGCGCTCCAACGATGCCCTGGCTTTCGCCAGGAGTTCGCCGCCCAGCCCGCCGTAATGCCAGGCCGGGTCGTTTTCCATGAAGTCCACGCCTTTGCCCTTGACCGTATCGGCGATGATCATGACGGGACCGTCGGCGTTCGCGAGCGCGAACTCGACGGCGTCGGCCAGTTCATCAAAATCGTGGCCATTGACGCTGCGCACCTGCCAACCGAACGCGGTCCATTTGGCGGCGAGAGGTTCGAGGCCCATGACCTCTTCGGTGAGGCCGTCGATCATCATGTGGTTTCGGTCGCAAAAGGCGGTGAGATTGGCCAGTTTGTAGTGGTGGGCGGCCATGGCGGCTTCCCAGATGGAACCTTCGTTGCTTTCGCCGTCGCCGACGATGCAGTAGGTCCGCCAGTTTTTCCTGAGTACGCGGGCGGCGAGCGCGAGCCCCACGGCCTGCGACAGCCCGTGGCCCATCGAGCCGGTCGAGACATCGACGCCCACGGCCTTGCGGGAATCGAGGTGCATGCCGAGTTTCGAGCCGGTTGCGTTGAATTCCCGGAGGTCCTCTTTCGGAAAGTACCCGCGGTGGGCAAGGGCCACGGCATGCCCGACGCCGCCGTGTCCCTTGCTGAGCACGAACCGGTCGCGGTCGGGCCAGTCGGGCTGGGCCGGCTCGATGTTGAGGTACTTGAAGTAGAGAATCGTCAGGATGTCGGTCATGCTCAGCGCGCCTCCAATATGGGCGCCGCCCGACCACGCCGTAACATCGACAATCTGTTGGCGGATCTCAAAGGCGATTCGCTTGAGCCGGGCCCTCTCTTCAGCAGGAAGTGGCATGGATCTCCTCCCGAATGGCGCTGCGCACTGTTTGTCTGGCGCCTCGCATTATGTCTCCGCTCCGTTCATGCGGCCGTTTTCAGCGCCCGAAACGCCTCGTCGGCGATGTCCCAGGTGCGCTGGAGATCGGCGTCGGAATGGGCGGTCGACACGAACCAGTTGTGATGCGGTGCGAAATATGCGCCGCGCCGGGTGCACTCGGCGCACCAGCGCTGATGGAGCATCTGCGATTCATCGTCGGTGATGCGGTAATAGGCCATGCAGGGTTCGCCAGTGACCCGGAGGGTGAACCCGTGACTCTTCGCGATGCGGATCAGACCGTCGTTGAGTTTCCGGCCGTAGATCTCGAGCAGGCGCGGCGCGTCGACGTGGTCGAGTTCCTGGAGCGTGGCGATGGCCGCGGCCATGGGCGCGGCAGAGAACCAGTAGCTGCCGGTGTGAAACACGCTGGCGGTGACGGTGCGCAAGGCGTCCGTGCCGACCAGGGCGGCGATGGGGTAGCCGTTGGCCAGGGCTTTGCAGAAACAGATGAGGTCGGGATGAAACCCGTAACGCTCGTTGCTGCCGCCCCGGTGGAGGCGGAACCCGCAGCGCACGTCGTCGAGTATGAATACGATGCCGTGTTTGCGGAGCAGGGCCTCCACATTTTGCCAATACCCTTCCGCGGGGAGCACGCTGTCCCCAAACGTGGGATGATGATACGGGGTGGCGATGAATCCGGCGATGTCGCCCTCGTGTTCGGCCACGACGTGTTCGAGCGCAGCGAAGTCGTTCCAGGGGATCCGAATGCAGTGGCGGTGGTCGTCTTCGGCGATGCCGTGATGCCCGGGGGCCTGCATCCAGGGATGCGTGCCGTGGTAGCCGCCCCGGATGGCGACGATCTTGCGGCGGCCCGTGGCGGCTCGGGCGATGGTAACCGCATACGCGGTGACATCGGCGCCGTTCTTGGCGAAAAAGGCCCAATCGGCGGCGGCCACGCGTTCCACGAGCAGCTCGGCCAGTTCGACCATCCTCGGCGACGCGATGCTGACGGTGTCCGCGAGCGCGAGCTGGTTTCGGAACGCGTCGTCGACGGCGCGGTGGGCGTAGCCGAGGATCATGGGGCCATAGGCGCACATATAGTCGATGAACTCGTTGCCGTCGACGTCCTGAAACCGGGCGCCTTCGGCGCGGGCGGCAAAGAACGGAAACGCGGCGGTCTGACCCAGCGGCGCGGGGCTGAAATGACCGTAGATGCCGCCGGGGATGACTTCGCACGCGCGGTCGAAGAGCATGCGGGACTGCGGGTAGTCGAACGTGTGCATGCGTTCCGTCCTTTCTCCGGGCAGGCTCATGCCAGATACCCGGCGGCGCGTTCCATGATCAGGCTCGTATTGTCGATGAGCGGGATCGTGCCGTCCAGGCGCAGCAGCCCTTTTCCCGTGGCCGTGAACGCGTCGAGTGTGCCGCTGAGGATGCGGCAGGCGGCCGGCCAGTCGGCGAACCACATGCAGGCGGACGGTTGTTCCAGCGCGCCTTTCCGGGATTCGACGCCGTTGCTGCTGTAGACGAGGTGGGCCACCGGCCCTTCGGAATCCACCACGAACTGCAGAGAACCGCGGGGGGTCGCGGCGGCGATTTCCGTCGCGACGGGGTCGAGTGCCGCCAGGTGCGGGACGGCGAACACGCCCGTGAGCAGTGTCAGCAGGGTATGGACACGCAGATAGGCGGGCTCGGCCAGCCTTTCCGGCTCGGGCCGGAGGAAATGCTGCAGCCTCCGCGTCAATTCCGCGAACTCGTGCTTCAAAAACCCCAGTTTCGAGAAACCTTTGAGCGGCAGCGGACTCGAGTTTCCGGCGAACATCGCGTTCAGGTGGGCCGGCGAGACGAAGAACAGTTTCACGTCGGGGTGGGGCGGACACGCGGCGTGATGGCGGCAGCGGCCCTCGCTGAACTCCAGGGTCGCGGCAGGACCGCCGTGCACCGAGAAGCACACGGCCAGGCGCCAGGCCCGGATCATTTCTGCGGCGCGCGTGTCGAGCTCGGGAAGGTCTTCGAGGTTGCGAAGAACGGCATGCAGGTTCAGACGTGCTTTCAGCAGGTCGTTGTTCATTGCTTTCATCTCGCGTAGAAAGCCCTCAGTGCTTCCTTGCAGATACGCGCCCCCCGTCCGAGTGCCGTACGCGATGCTACCACAGGTTCAGGATCGGTGCAATCGCTTCGGGCCCGTTCGCCGGATGATGGCCACTGGTCCAGCATGCCGGCGGCGGGGTGGACCAAGTGGACGCTATGGACGGTATGGACGTGCCGGTCTGAACGATGGCGAAGGGGTCAAACAACAGCGCCGGGTCCGTTCAACCCCTGTTCAGGGGTTGAGATAGGGGACCGCACCCGATCCACGGGTTTCACCCGCGGCTACGCAAATTCGACACCTTCGGTGTCACTGGGGGCTGCCCCGTCCATCTCTTCCATCCCGTCCACCGGGTCCATCCCGTCCATCCCGTCCATCCCGTCCACAGAGTCCACCATGTCCACAGAGTCCACCATGTCCACCGCTCCGCGCTCGACTGTGTCGTGTTTGTCCGGATTTGGGTTCGGGCTGGGGGTTGACTCCAGCGTGCCCCGGGGGTAGAATGAATACACATTCAGTTTAGAATGGCAATTCAACTGCGTGGAGAAGGGTGGTGGCTATGACCGGCAACCGATCGATTCTGGGGGCCCGGAAGCGACGCCAGCCCGTGGACAGCGCCATTCTCGATGCTGCCGAGCTGGTGTTTGGACGGAAAGGCTACCAGCAGACGACGATGGAGATGCTGGCGCGCGAGGCGGGCATCTCGGTGGGGACGCTCTACAATCTGTTTGAGAGCAAGGAAGACCTGTATGGGCGGGTGGCGCAGCGGATCGGCGAATTCGTCATGCGGCGTCTGGAACCGCTGCTGCGGGCGGGCGATCCCGAGGAGGCGGTGCTGGATCTCATCCGGCTGCGCTTGTGTAACTATTCGAACGACCGGCTGTTTTTTCAGCCGTTCTGTTTTCCATCGTACCTGGGCGTGCAGCCGGAACCGGAGCGTCTGGGGCCGGAGGTCAACCATCTTCATGAGAAGTATATCGACCTGGTTGAGCGAATCTTCGCGCGGTGCTTCGCGAAACTGGGGCAGAAAGGGACCCCGGGAATCAAGATGTCGGTCTGTCTTGAGGGCATGCTGACGGCGTTCACGAGCTACTGGTCGGAACCGTTGCAGTCGGACAACCTGGCCAAGGTGGCCCGGCATATGCGTACGGTGCTTCTGCGGGGGATCATTCCGGCGGATCATGGCGATGAGGATGCGGTGGCGGAATCGCGCGCGATATACATCAGCCGCTATGACCTGGAACGCCTGCGGGAGCTGCTGGAGGTGGTGCGCGCGTTCGGCACGAACGAGAACCAGAAATACGCGGATATGCTGGATGAGGAGCTGAAACAGGCGCGCATCACGAATCCGCGGGAAGTGCCGCCGGACGTGGTAACCATGAATTCGAAGGTGCGGGTGAAAAATCCCAACACCGGCGCGGACCGCGTCCACACGCTGGTGTTTCCGCGGAACGCCGATCTGGCGCCCGAGAACGTCTCCATCCTGAATTTGTTCGGGATGGCGCTTCTGGGCCGCCGCTTGGGCGACGTGTTTACGGTAGGCCCGGGGCCGGATGCCCCGATGTACGAGATTGCGCAGATTCTGTATCAACCGGAGGCCTCCGGGGACTATCACCTGTAAGCCGCGCACAAACGGGTGACAGGCGCCGAGACCCTCCCTGACCATCCCACGATATCCCCTGATGGAGCCCGCTCGTGGCAGATGGGTTCGGCGGCGCCGGCAAATTTGAGGGGCCAATTAAAGCGGTGTGATACCGGCCGCCGGCCGGCCGGGACCTCGCAGCGAAAGGAGCGTGAATGATGAGCAAGAAACAGTCGGTCATCAGCAAATTCGACCAGGCTCGTCTGCAGGAAGTGATTGACACGATGAAAGCGCAGAGCGGCAAGCGGGAATGGTCCCGCGGGGAAGAACTGCAGCGGAAACTCAATGAAGCGACGGCGATGGAGCCGGCCGAGATTCCGTCCGATGTGATCACCATGAACTCCATCGCGCGCGTTCGCGACAAGGACTCCAAGCAGGAAGGCGTGTACAATCTGGTGTTTCCTTCCGACAGCAAACCGCTGGAAGGGCGGGTCTCGGTGTTGTCGTCTCTCGGTCTGGCGCTGTTCGGGTCGCACATTGGCGACGTGGTCGAATGGGAGACCCCGAAAGGGCTCCGGCATCTCGAGGTCATCGGGCTGATCTACCAGCCGGAATCCGCGCGGCACTGGACCCTGTGATCGGGCAATGCCCGGCCCCGGGAGGTTCGCACCCGCCGCGGGACAGCGCGTTTTGTTTGCTGCGTCACGACAGGAGGGCTTGAGATGGACGCCGGCTTGTGGCTGACAGGCATTCTCGTCTTCCTTGCACGGATCGTCGACGTGTCGATGGGGACCTTTCGGACCCTGATGACCGTTCAGGGCCGGATGGTGATCGCGTTTCTCCTGGGCTTTGTGGAGGTGATCATCTGGGTGTTCGTGGTCAGCACGGTCGTGAGCCAGCTTCGGGAATCGCCCGTCCTGGTCTTGTTCTATGCGCTTGGCTTCGCGTGCGGGAACGTCGTTGGGATTCTGGTTGAAGGGAAACTCGCGCTCGGGAACATTGCGCTCAACGTCATTTCCACGAAAGGCGGCAGCGTGCTGGCGAGCGCGCTTCGGGCGGCGGGCCAGCCCGTGACTGTTTTCGCGGGCATGGGCATGTCCGGTCCGGTCGAACAACTATTCATGGTGTGCCAGCGGCGGGACATCAAGCGGCTGCTTTCCATCGTCAAGCGCGTCGATGCCGGCGCGCTGGTGATTACGGATATGGTCCGGGGCATCAACAAGAGCCCGCAACTGCTCGCCACGCCGGGCCGCGCGGCGCTGCGCACGGAAGCGGCCCCGCCGCCGCACGGCGAGGTGGCGGCAGGCCAGCCGCAGCCCGACGGGAACCGCGAACGCGAACAGAGCGCTTGATAGCGCGGCGCGACGGTTTTACAATCATGCGTTCGGAAGTCTGTCCGAGACCGTGATGAGGCGCGCAACCGCCCTGTTCCGGAATGTACCAGGGTACGATTCGCCGGAAGGGGGCTGAAGAGCCGGGAGAACCAAAACATGATGAAGCACATGGGGATTGTCGTATTGATTCTGTGTCTGGGCGGGGCCGGGTATGCCCAGGACACCGCGCCGGCGGCGGAAGCCAAGCCGGTCCACCCCGACGTGAGCACCTGGAAGGACCTGTTCAAGCCCGACCTGTCCAACGCGGACAAGCCGGAAGGCGTGTGGACCTTCGAAAACGGCGAACTGACCGCGACCGAGGATCAGGCGATCTGGTCGAAGAAGGACTACGCCAATTTCGTCCTCGACCTGGAGTTCAAGACGGCCGAAGGCACCAACAGCGGGGTCATTGTGTATTGCAGCGACCCGGAAAACTGGATTCCCAACGCGGTGGAGATCCAGATCGCCGATGATTTCGCCGAGAAATGGGCCAATTCGCCCAAGACCTGGCAGTGCGGCGCGGTCTTCGGCCACCTTGCGCCCACGAAGAGCGCGGTCAAAAAGCCCGGCGAATGGAACCGCATGACGGTGACCTGTAAGGGCCAGCAGATCGATGTGCTGCTGAACGGGGAACATGTCGCGTCGATGGACATGAGTCTATGGACCTCGGCGAAGACCAATCCGGACGGCTCCGAAATTCCGGCGTGGCTGAGCCGTCCCAAGGCCGAGCTGCCCACGAAGGGCCGCATCGGGTTCCAGGGCAAGCATGCCGGCGCGCCCATCTGGTTCCGCAACATCAAGGTGAACGCGCTGAAGTAGACCGTACGCGCGCGGCCATCACCCCCATCAACGACAGGACCTGTGCGGCTCCCATGCCGTACAGGTCTTGTGCATTGTGTGCTACAGTCCCGCCTCGTCCATCCGCTGCCGGACGAGGCCCGCATCGTAAGGGACCTCGTGGAAGGCGACGGTCCAGGGCTCGGATTCGGTGTCGACGAGGGCGAATCGGGCGCCGTCCGCGCCGTCCGCGGCGCCGGGACAGACGAACAGGGTGTCCTGGACGTGCCGCGCGAACGGCGTTTCGGACCCACCACAGAGGATGAGACGGGCGTTGGCCACTTCGCGCTGGCGTTCGAAGACCTCGGGGGCGGTTTCGGCGGTCAGGCGTTCCTTCGTGCCGGTGGGGGCGCCGTGGCACAGCAGGATGTCGATCTCCTCGAGGGTGAAGCGGCGTTCCCGGGGAAGCGTGCCGAGCCATTCGAGATTGACGCTGGCCGTGTGGGCATGGGTCCATTCCAGGCCGCGACGCACGTCTTCGGGGAGCTTGCGCATCATCCGTTCGCTGCTGCGCAGGAAGCGCGCGGCGGCGCGGTCCTCGGTCCCCTGCACGGTGGGGATGTTGCGCTCGCGGAGAATCCCGACGACCTCGTTTGGCCAGGGATACCTGCCGACACAATTGCCGGCATTGAATACCGTCTCGATGCCGCGTTCGTCTACGGCCTCGAGAATGGCTTGCAGCGCGGGAAAGTTACCCCGTACCGCGCAGAAAATGGCCAGATACATGGCGTAAACTCGCACTCCCCGTGTATTGCGTGACACGCTCGCGTCGGCTGCACAACGCCGTGGCGAGTACTATAGCGGTGCGGCAGCGCATCCCGCAAGGCTTCGTAACGGCAAACAGGGCAAAGCGTTACAAAATTCTCACAATGACGTCAACGCGATACGGATCGCGATTCGCCCTTACTGGCAAGGGTTTTGGGGCTCAAAAATCTCAATGGCCTTGAAAAATAAGGCTTGACAAAACGCTATTTAATTTGTAATCAAACGTGCGGGCCAACGAGACGAGGGGGCCCTTGGGGAGTTAAATTGCCGTGAGGAGCAGGCGCCTGTTGCGCCTCGCGATTCCGCGGCGGTGTCTTCGGGAAGCCTGAGGGGCTTTCACGATGCCAGGAGGAGAATCCAATGTCAGGTAAGAAGCCCATGACGAAAGCGCAGATCGTAGGCGCGCTGGCCGACAAGACCGGCCTGACCAAGAAGGACGTTGCGGCGGTCCTCGAAGAGATGAAAGAGATTGCGTACAAAGAGGCCAAGACCGGTTTCACGATTCCGGGGCTCGGCAAACTCGTCGTCGTGAATCGCAAGGCCCGCACGGGGCGCAATCCGGCCACCGGCGAATCCATCAAGATCCCCGCGAAGAAGGTCTTGAAGTTCCGCATCGCCAAGGCCGCGAAGGACGCGATTGCCCCGAAGAAGTAAGGGGAGACACGCCCGAATTCACCAGGACCGGCCCGGAGACGCTCCGGGCCGGTCCCGGTGTTATGGCCGACGCCGCGCGCCGCGGATTTGACAGCGTTCACGCCGGTTGCTAAGATCTATAAAACCGACCCGGAGGGGCGTATCCCAGTGAGAACCGCGACGCGCGTAAAGCACCTTCTCAGCGAATGAGAAGGCCTTTTTTTTGTCTGCGCGGCGCGAGGCCTCCGGGCGAAATGCGGATTCAGGATTGCTCATGAACGAAGCGGACAATTCCCCGGAAATGACGGTGGTGATGGACCATGAGGCCATCGACGCGGCGCTGCGGCGCATTGCGCAGGAGATCGTCGCGGACGGCGAGGCGTTGCCGGACGTGGCGCTTCTCGGCATCCTCAGCCGCGGCCGGCCGTTGGCGGATCGGCTGGCCGCCTGCATCGAGAGCCTGACCGGCACACGCCCGCGGGTGGGTTCGCTGGCCACCACCCTGTACCGCGACGATCTGCGCAGCGGGCGCGTCCCCGCAACCGTGGGCAATGAGACGCACTTCGATTTCGATGTGGACGGCATGACGGTCATCCTGGTGGATGACGTGATTGCGGCGGGGCGGACGATCCGGGCGGCGTTGGACGAGGTGATGGATTACGGCCGGCCCCAGCGCATTCAGTTGGCGTGCCTGGTCGACCGTGGCCTGCGCGAGCTGCCGATTCAACCCGACTACCTGGGATGGTCTCTGGCCACGGCCCCGAACGATCATGTGTCGGTGCGCATCCGCGAAATCGACGGCGAAGACGCGGTCCTTCTCGAGCGTGGGGTGAGCGGCGCAGCGGACGAGGAGAATACCTGAGATGGCTACGGTGAGCGAGGGTGAGCAGCGCGTCTGGACGCGCAAGGACCTGATCGGTCTCGAGGATCTGTCGCGCGACGAACTCGACATGATTCTCGACACGGCTCCGCAGTTTCTCGCCGTGTCGGAGCGCGAGAGCGGCATCAAGAAGGTGCCGGTGCTCCAGGGCCGTCTTGTGGTGAACTGGTTTTATGAACCAAGCACCCGCACCCGGACTTCGTTCGAGCTGGCCGCCAAACGCCTGAGCGCCGACACCCTGACCATGAACGTGGCCGCGTCGAGCGCCAAGAAAGGCGAGACGCTTCACGACACGCTGTATAACATCGAGGCCATGTACACGGATATCGTGGTGATTCGCCACAGCGCTGCGGGGGCCGCGGGCATCCTGGCCCGGCGCCATCCGAGCCACATCATCAATGCGGGCGACGGCGCGCACGAGCATCCGACGCAGGCCCTGCTCGACGCGTTCACGATCCGCCAGCACGTGCGCCGCACGCGCGGAGACGCCCGGGCCGGCCTGAACGGGCTCCGGGTGGCGATCATCGGCGACATCGCCCACAGCCGCGTGGCGCGCAGCAACGTGTGGGGCCTGACGAAACTCGGGGCGCGCGTCGTTTTGTGCGGGCCGCGCACGCTCCTCCCGGGGGCCTTTACGAAACTGGGCGTGGACGTCACCTCGGACCTGCGCGAGGCGATCGACGGTGCGGATGTGATCTACGTGCTGCGCATCCAGTTGGAGCGGCAGAGCAAATGCCTGTTTCCCAGCATCCGGGAATACATCCGGCTGTTCCGCATCGACAAAGAATCGCTGAAGGCCGCGAAACCGGACGCCCTGATCATGCATCCCGGCCCGATCAACCGCGACGTGGAAGTCTCGTCGGAGGTGGCCGACGGCCCGCGCAATGTGATTCTGGAACAAGTGACAAACGGGGTCGCGGTCCGCATGGCGGTCATGCATCTCCTGGTCAATAAGCCCAGAGTGGCCGTGCAGGGAGCGGAACAATGAGTGTTGTCATCAAGAATGGACACGTGATTGACCCGGCCTCGAACACGTCGGCGCCCCTGGATGTGCTGATTATTGGCGACCGCATCGCGCGCCTCGGGACGGACCTGCGCGGGAGCGAGGAGATCGATGCCACGGGCTGCATCGTATGCCCGGGCCTGGTGGACATCCACGTGCATTTCCGCGAGCCGGGCTTCGAGTCGAAGGAGACCATCGCCACGGGCAGCCAGGCCGCGGCGCGCGGCGGGTTCACGTCCGTGGTGACGATGCCGAATACGGAGCCGCCCATCGACAACGGGGGGATGGTGGAATTCGTCAACCGGCGCGCCCGCGAGACGGCCTGCATCAAGGTCTGGCCCGCGGCCGCGGCCACCAAGGGCCGGGCCGGCGCCGAGATGACCGAGATGGCCGAGCTGAAGGCCGTGGGCGCCGTGGCGGTGACGGATGACGGCAGCGACATTGCGTCGAGCTGGGTGCTGCGGCGCTGCCTGGAATACGCGGACATGTGCGGCCTCACGTATCTCGGCCATTGCGAGGATGCGTCGCTGGTGCAGGGCGGGGCGATGAACGCCGGGCTCAATTCCACGAAGCTGGGCCTGTCGGGCATGCCCAAGGCGATGGAAGAGATCGCCGTGGCCCGTCTGGTGCGTCTGGCCAAACTGACCGGCGCGAAAGTCCACGTATGCCATGTCAGCAGCGCGGGCAGCGTCGAGATTGTGCGCTGGGCCAAGGCGCGGGGCATCCGGGTGACCTGCGAGACCGCTCCGCATTACTTCACCCTGACCGACGACGCCGTGACGACCTTCGACACCAACGCGAAGATGAATCCGCCCCTCCGGGAGGCCGAGGATGTCGCGGCCATCAAGGAAGGGTTGCAGGACGGCGCGATCGACTGCATTGCGACGGACCACGCGCCGCACACCCCGACCGAGAAGGACGTCGAGTTTGATTATGCGCCCTTCGGCATTGTGGGGCTCGAAACCTCGCTGGGCCTGGTCGTGACGGAGTTGGTCGAGCCCGGCCTCCTCACGATGGAACAGGCCATCCGGCTGATGACCTGGGCGCCCGCGCAGATCCTGGACCTGCCGGCGGGCAAACTGGCGCAGGACGGCCCCGCGGACGTCACCGTGTTCGATCCGCACGCGGAATGGACGGTGGCTCCGGAGGCGTTTCTATCGAGAAGCCGCAACACGCCGTTCGCGGGCCGGGTGCTGCGCGGACGGGTCAAAGCGACCTTGTGCGACGGGCGCTTCGCCTATCGCGAAGCGTAAACGCGTGAAACGACACGGAACTCCATGAGCAACACGAAGCGAGCCATCCTTGCAACTGAAAACGGCCTGGTGCTCGAGGGCGCCGCGGTGGGCGCCGAGGGCGAGACCACCGGCGAACTGGTGTTTAACACGAGCATGACGGGGTATCAGGAGATCCTGACGGACCCGTCGTACGCGGGCCAGGTCGTCACCATGACGTATCCGCTCATCGGGAATTACGGGGTCAATCCGGAGGACGTGGAGTCGCGCCGCCCCTTTGTCGAAGGCTTTGTGATGCGCGAGTGCTGCATGCGGCCGAGCAACTTCCGCGCGCGCCAGAGCCTCCCCGAGTATCTCAGGGAGCACAACATTGTGGCGATCGACGGCGTCGACACGCGCAGGATCACCAAGATGCTCCGCACGGAAGGGGCGAAGAAGTGCGTCATCAGCACGGTCGATTTCGAGCACGACCGCCTCATCCGGAAGGCGCAGGACGCGCCGGACATGGCGGGGAGCGATTACGTCAAGGCGGTGTCGGTCAAGGCGCCGTACGTATGGAATCCGGAGAAGCAGGACGCCGAGTTCAACGTGGTCGCGTTCGATTACGGGATCAAATACAACATTCTCCGGCTGCTCGATGCGGCCGGGTGCCGGGTGACGGTGTTGCCCGCGACGGCGTCGGCGGAAGACGCGCTGGGCTGCGCTCCGGACGGCATCTTTCTGTCGAACGGCCCCGGGGATCCGGCGGCGCTGCCGTACATATATCCGACCGTGCAGGGCTTGTTCGGCAGGAAGCCCATTTTCGGCATCTGCCTGGGCCACCAGATTCTCGGGCACGCGTTTGGCGGTACGACGTACAAGCTGAAGTTCGGACACCGGGGCGGCAATCAGCCTGTTATCAATCACGACACGGGAGCGGTCGAGATCAGCGCGCAAAACCACGGGTTTGCCGTGGATCCCGATTCGCTCGATCGCACGAAAGTGCGCATCACCCACAGCAACCTCAACGACCAGTCCGTCGAAGGCATGGAACACCTCGAAATGCCGGTGTTCAGCGTGCAGTACCATCCCGAGGCGTCGCCGGGCCCGCATGACAGCCGCTACCTCTTCGACAAGTTCATCGCCGCGATGCGCGCGTGGAAAACGAAGTAGCCGCGCCGCCGGGAAGGGGAGCCGCATGAAGACGTACAATGTCGGCATTCTGGGGTTTGGGTTTATCGGGAAGGTGCATGCGTACGGGCACCTCAACCTCCCGCTGTTCTACGAGCCGCCGCCCTGCGCGACGCGCATTACCCACATCTGTACGAGCCGCATGGAAACGGCCGAGCGGGGCCGCGCGCAGGTGGGCGCCGATGTGGCCACCACCGACTACCGCGAGATCACCGAGAACCCCGGCGTGCACATCGTGCATATCTGCACGCCGAACCATCTCCACCGGGACCAGCTGCTCTCGGCGATGGCCCACAACAAACACATCTATTGCGACAAACCGATTGTGGCGGAGCTGAGCGAGACCGCGCCGATCGAAGCCGCCCTCGCGCAGTACACCGGCATCGCCCAGATGACGTTCCAGAACCGCTTCTTCCCGGCCACCCTGCGGGCGCGGCAGCTCGTCGAAGAGGGGTTTCTCGGCAGGCTGCTCCAGTTCCGCGCGTGCTACCTGCATGCGGGCAGCGCCGATCCCGCCGCGCCGCTCAAGTGGAAGTTGTCGGCCGAGGCGGGCGGCGGTGTGATCGCGGATCTGGCGTCGCACGTGCTCGACCTGCTGCACCCGCTCGTGGGTGATTACGCCGCGCTGATGGCGGCCACGCAGATCGCCTATCCGGATCGGCCGTCGGCGGCCGAGCCGAAGACGCGCGTCAAGGTCGAGGCGGAAGACAACGTGGTGATGCTCGCGCGCACCCGGTCCGGGGCGCTCGGCACCATTGAGGCCACCAAGCTCGCCACCGGCGCCGAGGACGAATTGCGCTTCGAACTCCACGGCTCGAACGGCGCCATACGGTTCAACCTCATGGATCCCCACCATCTCGAAATCTATGATGCGACCGCGCCGGGCGACCCTCAGGGCGGCCGCCGCGGCTGGACGCGCATCGATACGGGCCAGCGTTACCCCGCGCC
>DDYW01000064.1 GCA_002348185.1 Candidatus Hydrogenedentes bacterium UBA2224
TGACAGGGTCGGTCCATATCAGCCCTGGGCAACGCCCTGGGTTAGATGTCGCCAAATAGATACGCCCTGAAAGGGTACCCCGAAACCAGACGTGGCAGCAAACAGGCCCTGCCTCAATCGCGTTCTCCGATCCTTTTCCATATCGGGATCGAAATCGAAATCGAGATCGAAATCGGGATCGCCATCCATGGCCCCTATGTCGAAGATTTGATGAAAAACACGCGTGAGATTGGAGCTTAGCATGCCCCTTCAGGGCGAAATATATTGGGGGATCCGGTCCCGGGGCGCCGTCACGCGTCCCGCTACGCGGGCCGGCGTGACTTGCCCCGGGCTATTCTCGGTCGCCCCTCCGGGGCTGCATCCGGATCGGCGGTGTGAAATGCGATGAGGGAGATAAGCGCCTGACGCAAAGCCGCCAGGAAGGACATTCTGGAGAAATCCGGGGCCTCTTGCAGCGCAGACGTCTCGCCTGCATTCTTATTCTTCTGGGTGCCGATCCGGATGCAGGCGAGACGCCTGCACTACACCGGAATGAAGACCCGGGGCTGGCAGGGTGTTCATCCTGCGGACATGCGGAAGTCGATGTTCCTGGGCGGGACATATTCGCGGCGCACCCGCTCGCGCAGTGCGTCGTCGACGGGAATGCCTTCCGCGTCCGCGATACGGTTTTCGTGATAGGCGAACCAGAGATCGGTAAGCGAGGTTTCACATTCGCGGATCTGGGCGAATTCGGTATCGAAGATGCGTTCGACGTGCTCGAAACGCCCGGTTTTGAGTGCGGCCCGGGCCAGGGCGATCAATAGGCGCTCGTGACTGCGGATAGTGTCCGGGAGGGCCGAGATGAAGTCGACGGCTTCGGCATACTGCCCGGTCCGGTTGAGGAGGTCGGCGTATTCCTGGGCGACGGGCCTGACCCTGGGACCGGCGTCCCAGGCCTGTTTGAGCAGTTTCACCGCCCCTTCGGTGTCGCCGCGGCGTTCGGCCAGGACGGCCAGGTTGCGGTAGGCCCACGCATTGGGAACACGCGCGATGCTGCGTTCCCAGGCCTCACGTGCGGCGTCGGTATCGCGTGCCTCCATGCGCATGACGCCCAGATGCAGGCACGACAACCAGTCTCCCCCGCCGCTGTTCCGCACACTGGCCTCGAGGATGGTTCGCCACTCCGGCTGGATCATGCAGGCCCCGGGCCCCTGGGCGGGTTCGCGCGCCGCCAGGGCCCCGCGTTCGAGCAGCGACAGCCACATGCGTTCGTCGTCGCCGATGCTACTGTCCGGAAACGGGAGCTCCGGGGGAATGCCGGGCTGTTGGCCAATCTGGGCGGCCCGGCGGAGTTCGAGGGCGCCCCAGCCCGCGCCGAAAGCCAGGACCTCATCGGGCGCGGCGCTTGCGCAGGATTCGCAGCGCGCGTGCAGGTCTTCGAGTTCCTCGCGGGGCAACATCTGCTCCAGGGCCGCATCGGCGGCCCGCCAGGCCCGTTCCCAATCCTCTCCGTGAGCGGTTTCGGGCGCGACGGACAGCATGCCGTACGCCTCGATCCACGACCAGCGTTCTCCGCCGGGCATGGGCACCGTTTCGAGTTGTGTTCGGGCGAGTCCGCCCTGCAATTCGATGTAGGCGTGTCCGTCGACCGAGAGTTGTTCCTGCCATCGCCGGCCGCCCTGGTTCATGCCCCAGAAGAACATTTTGCGCCCCATCAGGCGGCTGGTAGAGGCGTGAACCAGGCCTTTCCCCTGCCGGTCGACCTGGGCGATCCATTTGCGCTGTTCGGCGGGAATCCGGAAGAAGGCTTCCCCCGCCCCGGGGGCGTTGGTGGGATACGACATGTCATACCCCGCCGGACACGGCATGGGCATGACGGTCAGGATGCCCGTACCGGGCGGGTGCGAGAGGGCGTCCGCGGCCGGCGCCAGGGTGCGCCGCTCCGGGTGTTCGGGGACGGCGATGTTGGACCACCAGTACATCGGCAGGGTGTACGTATGCGGATTGATGATTCTGGGGCGCGCAAAGAGAAACCGGGAACCCTCCGGTAGAAAGAAATCGATCTGCCAGGGGAAACAGTGAAGGCGGTCCCACTCGTAAATGCGCAGGGCGGGTTCGCCGTGGACACCCCGGATCCGCGCGGCAAACACCGGCGAGACCGTCAGGAAGTAGTGCCCGAGCTGCGAGGTATTCCATTCCACGCCGCCGCTGATCCAGGCATTTCGAATCGCCACGTTGCAGGGTTGAAACACCGGATTGCGCTCGAGCAGTTCGCGGCCCTCGGTCTTGTCGAGCAGCGACAGCAGGCGCCCGCCCAGGTCCGGGGCGAAGCGTGCCCGAAGGCACTCGTTCTCGAGAATCAGCGTCCGGAACGCGCGCGGCCGGCGCACTCGCGTGTACCCGTCTTGCATGCCGTAGGGCAGCACACGGTCCGCCAGTGCGCATCCGATCCGGCGGCGCTCCTCCTCGGGCACGTTGTCGGCGAGCTTGATCTCAAGGTCGTCCGTGTCTCCCCGGAATACGGGCAATGGGTTCTCGCCGCCCAGATCGGCGGCGGGGATTTCGTAGGGTTCAAAGAAGAGTTCGGTCATGTGCCCCTCGCTCCGCGGCTCTGCGCGTCCGGGCGCCGAGGCGCATTCAGCCCGGTCCGGCGCATTCACGATGTGCTTCGGTTGCTGCCTTTGAGGGGCATGCGTGTGTTGGACTGCATTCCCGCAACGGCCTGGCGAGATTGTACCTGGATTGCTGCGCCTGATCGACAAGATTTGTTTTTCGCGGAACACGTGGTGCGCCGATGGGGTGACGAACGAAACCGGCGCCTGTGTCTTGATTGGCCGCAAGGCATCCTGTACGCTAACACCTTACTTTGGATGACATGGAGACGACCGATGTACAGGCCGGAGATTCGGGTACTGGATTGCACCATTCGCGACGGCGGGTTGATGAACGACTGGCGCTTTGACAAGGCGATGGTCAAGGGCGTATTTGCCGGTCTCGCCGAAGCGGGCATCGATTACGTCGAGTTGGGCTATCGCGCCGACAAGGGACAGTTTTCGAAGGACGACTTCGGGCCGTGGCGTTTCTGTGATGAGGACGATCTCCGGGAAGTGGCATTCGAGTGCGATACGAAAGTCGCGGTGATGGCCGACGTAGGCCGGACGGACTACAACGATATCCTCCCCAGCGACCAGTCCATCATCCGCCTGTACCGCGTCGCGACCTACGTGAAGGATATCGCGAAAGCGATCGACCTCGGAAACCACTGCAAAGAGAAGGGTTACGAGGTTTCGATCAACATCATGGCGATCTCCCATGCCTTGGAGCCGGATCTGGACAAGGCCCTCGACCACTTGGCCGAGACCCCGTTTGACATGGTCTACCTGGTGGACAGTTTTGGGTATCTTGAGCCGCGGCAGATCGAATACATGGCGCACAAGTACCTCGCCAAGTTGCCCGGAAAACATATCGGCATCCACTGCCACAACAACCAGCAGTTAGCCTTCGCAAACACCGTCGAGGCCGCGGAAAAGGGCATTACCTTCCTGGACGGGTCCATTTACGGCATTGGCCGCGCCGCAGGCAACTGCCCCCTGGAGCTGATCATCGGCTTTCTCAAGAATCCGCGGTTTGATGTGCGGCCGGTTCTTGACCTCATCCAGACCTTCCTTATCCCCCTAAAACAAGATTTGAAATGGGGTTACGAGATCCCTTACGCCGTAACGGGCATTCTCAACAAACATCCCCGCGCCGCAATGGCCTTCATGAACGGAGCTCACGGCGAGACCTTTCGCGCATTCTACGACGAACTGTCGAACGTCGATGATGTTTAGTTGACAGACAGCGCCGTGACGGACCCGCTTTCCGGGCAGTCTCCCGCCCGCCCCACATCATCTAAGCTTTTTCACTACAATTGGTTGCGTCCAATACCCCGCATAATATGAATATTGCGCAATCGGAATCGTCTGGTTGGGTGAGGTGGGGTTTTTAAAATAAGACAAATACGCAAAACGCAATTTTTGCTAGACAAAAGTGCGAATAAGTGGTAGAGTAGAAGTAGTCGGAGGCTATACAGGCAAATGCTGGCATCTGGAACGCGGGGAGGAGTCAAGAAGCGGCAGATTTCAGGCAGGGAGCGGGATGCAGATGACGCGATATGACACAAACGACCGCTGGGAAGACCCGTTTGAACCCCGGCAGGAGCGGCGGGTGGCGAAACGGTTTGCCGCCCCGTTGCGGGTCAGGATCGCGGTTCACGATCCCAAACTGAAGTGCCGTCTGGTTTGCCGCGGAAATGTGGTGAATGTTTCCCGGGTGGGTGTGTTGGTTCGCACCAGGCACCAGGTAGAGCCGGGAATGCGCATCTCGATAGGGATCCCGACCAGGATCTGCAAAGACACCGTGTGCCTTCCCAAGGTGTTTGTGGGGGCCGCGGAAGTCATGCGGGTGATTGGGGAGGGTGACGGGATCTCGGTTGTGGCGTTGCGCTTCGGCACGGAACTATCGCAGAACATGGAATTCGCTTTGTTTACCGACGCGCTGCAAGCCCAATTCTCCCCCCGCATCGAGGTGTAGGCCTCCGCGGGATTCGCCGGGTTGCAGTGTCTCTCCGCTGTTGTCTGTCTGGCGTGAAACCCCCTGACCCGCCCCGTTGTCTAAGCCTGATGAATGACGCTGCGGCGTTCTCGTCAGGTAGACTGTATCCCGTTACTCAATCATCAGGGAGACGCCATGATTGCGTTGTGTGTGTTCGCGGCCGCCCAGTGTATCGCGCAACCCCAGACCTTTACGCTGGAAACGACAGAGTCGGTATGGGACATCGCCGTCGAGGACCTGGATATGAACGGCGGCGCAGACATTCTCGCGCTGTGCTGTGATCCCAAGGCGTCTCCGCTCAACAAGAGTCTGGCCGTGTTCATGAGCACGGACGCTGGCGGCTATCCGTCAGCGCCGTCTTTTGTACTTCCGCTGGATCCGAATACCGGCACGTTCTTCCTGGCGGAAACCGACGGCGCGGCACCGCGCGAGCTCATCATGGCGAACGCAGAAGGCGCGACGGTATACGTTTTTCGCGACGGCACACTCACGGCCTCGGATACGGCCGCGTTCCGGTCGCTGCTGCCGAGCGGGGTCAAGCAGCCCCGTTTTCTGAAAGGGGCGGCGCAGGACCTCGACGGCGACGGCATCGATGAGTGGCTGATTCCGGCCAACGGGGGGTATCTGGTTCGCAGCGCCGCGGAGCCGCGGTGCCTGGTCACGTGCGACGTGGAGAGCGACATCCGCGACAGCGGCACGATTCAGATCAAGCATCAGGTTCCCGCCCTGCATGTGCTCACGCTCGAAGACCAGGCCCTCAAGGGACTCGCGTTCTTGAGCAAAGAGTACGCCGATTTTGCGTATGGAGAGAACTGGACAGAGCGCCAGCGGTACAAGGTTCCCCTGAACTCCGAGGAGAAATGGGACGCCTCGGTTCAGATGCAGGACATCGACGGGAACGGGTTGCCGGACCTCATCGTCAACCAGTCCAAGGGCACCGTGAACGTGACGGCGATGACGCAAGTATATATGGCGTCCGCGCCGTTCACCTATCCTGAGACGCCCAGCGCCGTATTCAACGCGGACGGATCGATTGCCGCGCCCTATCTCATCGATGTCGATGGCGACGAGAAACTCGACGTTCTGTTCATCAAGGTGCCGTTCGGCCTCAAGACGATCGTAAACCTCTTTCTGCGAAAGAAGGTCGCCGTGGAGGTTGATGTCTTTCTCTTTAATGGCGCCGGCTACAACGCCAAACCCGATTTCGCGACAACGGTCACCATTGACGCTCCCGAACAGCGCGAGGTACCCGTCTATACCATGGCAGACTTCAGCGGCGACGGGCGGGTGGATGTGATGTTCGGGTCGGGCAACACCGAGATCGTCATCCACAGCGGCGAAACGTCGCGGTTCATCTCCAGCAAGCCGTGGGTAACCCTCCCGTTTGTGCCCTTCGGCGACGCGCGTCCCAGCGACCTCAACGCCAACGCGGCGAAAGATCTCGTCCTGTTTCATCCGAACGGAAACGACAGCACGAAGATCGAAGTCGCGGTGTTCTGAGCGGCCCGTGTGACGCCGCCCTCAGCCGCGCCTGGCGCTGCCCGCCAGGATGGGCGGGCCCCATTCGTGCGCGCGGGCGGGGTCGTAATCCGGATTGGTCACGGGCATGGCCGCGTTGACGCCGTGGCGCCATGCCGCGAGCTTTTCGCGCAACTCGGCGGCTCTGGCCGGCATGGAGGCGGCAAGATTGCGCGATTCGGAGATATCCTCGACGAGGTTATACAATTCGAGACGGCCGTCTTCGAAGAACTCGATGAGTTTCCAGTCACCGGCGCGCATGGCGCCAGCGGGCGTGGAATGGTGGTAGTGGGGATAGTGCCAGTAGATGGCGTCGCGGTCCAGGGCCGCGCGCTGTTCCAGCAGGGGGCGAAGACTCCGCCCGTCGAGGGGCTGGCGGGCCGGGAGCGCGTCGCCAGCGATGTCCACCAGCGTGGGATAGAAGTCGACGCTGCTGACGGGCACGGTACAGGTGCTGCCCGGTTCGACCACGCCGGGCCAGCGGACGAGCAACGGTTCGCGGATGCCGCCTTCGTAGAGCGTGCCCTTCTCCTCGCGTAACGGCGCGTTGCTCGAGACCAGCGGTCCCTGGAGGTCGTACCGCAAGCGCAGCCCGCCGTTGTCGGAAGTGAAAATCACGACAGTATTGCGCGTGAGACCGAGTTCCTCCAGCTTCGCCATGATCCGTCCCACGCTGTGGTCGACATGTTCGACCATGGCGGCATAGACGGGATTGTTCACGCCGGTATCCGGCCTGGGTTTCTTCTCGTACTTTTCGACCAGCTCCTGACGCGCCTCGATGGGCACGTGAACCGCGAAATGGGCCAGGTACAGAAAGAAGGGCCGGGCCCGGTTCTGTTCGAGAAAAGCTTCCGCCTGATCCGTGAGGAATTCGGCGAGATAGGCATCCTTGCCCACGTCCATGGGGGGAACGGTCTTGAAATTGAAATGCCGCCCTTCGGCGACCCGCCACGAATCGAATCCCTGGACATCGGGGAAGTGGTCGCGCCCGCCGAGATGCCATTTGCCGAAATAGCCGCAGGTGTAGCCGGCCGCTTTGAGAGACTCCGCCACGGTGACGATCTCCAGTGGAAGATGCTGCGTGCGGTTTACCGGGACCTGGAGCTTGGCCCAGGGCCGCTGGTGGCCGGGGATGAAATCGGTGATGCCCACGCGGGCGGGATACTGGCCGGACATGATGCTGGCGCGTGTGGGCGAGCACACGGGGCAAGCCGCGTAGGCGTCGGTGAAGCGCATCCCTTGCGCAGCAAGCGCGTCGATGTGGGGCGTCTCGTTAAAACGGTTGCCGTAGCAGCCGGTATCCGGCCAGCCCATGTCGTCGATCAGGATAAACACAATGTTGGGCCTGCGCGCGTCCCCGGCGGAGAAGGCACGGGCAGCCGGGGCTGCCCACAACGCGGCGCCCGCGGCGCCCAGAAACGCACGGCGTGACATACGGCTCATGGGGTCCCCCTGTCTGTGCATGGTGCGCGCGGGTTCCTCCGGTTCAGTATCTGGTACGATAACCGGTCAGGCGGGAAGCATCAAGGCGCCGAATTGCCGGAGCGTCCGGAATCCGGCGGGCCACGGGAAGCGGCGCCCGCCTGGTGGACCTGGTGGACCTGGTGGACCTGGTGGACGCTCGTGCCCGGGCGTCTCCAAAGTAGTCGATTCGAAACAGGCAGCGCGCCATGAGCTGTGTGGCTCGCCCATAGACAAATTGGCTCAGAATGACCACGCGGGCCCGCGTGGTCCCACACCGCAGGAAGCCAGGTTTTCGAGACAGGCACTTGCTGGTGTACCATGGGCGGGGTGCGGACCTCGTCTGTTCTCGGAAAAACCGGGTTTGAATCGGGGGTACAACCAGTCATGAGACAAAGCAGCCTGTACGCATTTTCCGCCTGGGCCATTTTGACCGTTCTGCTGGCCGCGTTTCCTGCTGCGACTGCCGGAGCGCAGGGAGCGCTGCACCGGTACCATCCTTTGCTTGACATGCACCCCGTGCCCGCGGGCGTGGGCGTCAACATTCATTTCTACGCTGGCAATGAGCACGACCTGGCGCTGCTGGAGGAATGCGGGCTGGGGATCGTGCGCATGGACATCAGTTGGGCAGGCGCGGAGACGTCGCCGGGAGTGTATGATTTCAGCCAGTACGACCGGCTGGTGGCCGACATGGAAGCGCGCGGTATCCGGATCCTGTTCATCATCGACTACGGCAATCCGTTGTACGACGACGGCCTGGCGCCGCACACCGATGAGGGCCGGGCCGCGTACGCGCGGTTCTGTTCGGCGCTGGCGGCTCATTTCGCCGACAAACCGATCATCTGGGAGCTGTGGAACGAGCCGAACATCAGTTTCTGGAAGCCGGAACCCAACGTCGCGGACTACCTGGCCTGGTGCAAGGCGGTGGTGCCGGCGATCCGCGAGGCCGACCCCGAAGCGTGCATCATCGGCCCGGGCACCTCGGGTTTTCCGATGGACTTTCTCGAGGCGTGTTTTGAAGGCGGATTTCTGGAGTTGGTAGACGGCGTCAGCGTGCATCCCTACCGCGGCTCGCGCCAGGGCCCGGAGACGGCGCGAAGAGACTACGATCGGCTCGCGGGGATGATTCACCGCTACAGGACAGCACAGACCATCCCCCGGGACATCCCCATCATCAGCGGCGAGTGGGGCTACACGACAACGGACATTCCGCGCGAACTCCAGGGGAAGTTCCTCCCCCGCCAGTGGCTCAGCAACCTTGCGTACGGCATCCCCATCAGCATCTGGTACGACTGGCACGACGACGGCCAGGAGCCCAATGAACGCGAACACAATTTCGGGACGGTCACCTGGGATTACCAGCCTAAACCGGCGTACATCGCGATGAAAACGCTGATTGCCGAATTGGACGGCTACACCCCCGCGGGCACGTTCCCGATGGAGAAGGACAGCGATTTCGTCGCGGTGTTTCGTAAGGAATTCGCGTACAAGCTGGCGCTCTGGAGCACTGAGGCCTCCAGCGAGCTGGTGTTGCCCGAAGGTTTGCAGGCGGTCCGCGCGGTCGATCATCTTGGCCAGCCCGTCGAGACGCCGACAGACAGGGTGTGGCGGGTCACCGACGCGCCGGTGTACCTCACGCTCTCGCCGGATGTGCCGTCATGGCTCGGTATTCTCCCGCTCGAGGCTGCCCCGGTTCGCCCGGCCCGGGCCGGCAGGGAGCTCGATGTCTCCATTCCGTTTGTCGTTACGTGTTCGGCCCCGGACAGCCTTGAGTTGCTTTCCGAGGAGACCGATCTACCGGGCGTAGCAGGCCGGTGGCGCTCAGACAGCACTTCGCTTGCGCCCGGGGCCGTTGAGCAGCTCGTCTGGCAGGGTACCATTACGCGGCGGGATGCGACCGAGGTCGAGGTGCCGGTCGCCATTACGGTCCGGGGGAGCGATGGAGCGTCGCACACGTTCCGGATGAACGTCACGGTGCCTGTTGCCAACCCGTTGAAGATGGCGCTCGGGTGGCGGCATGACGGCATGTTCATCGAGCTGGATTCGCCGTCCGATGTGCCTTTGAAGGGTGAATTGCGGGTGGAAGCCGGAGGGAAGGCGCTGCCGGCCGTGCCGGTGGAACTCGGAGGGAACCAGTCGCGCCGGTACCCCGTTCCGGAGGTCACCCTTATCGGCGGTCCCCAGACGGTCTCCGCGCAGTTGCTGGGCGAAAATGCGGATATCGTGGCCGAGATCCCGCCCATGACCTATGCGCTGGTGGACGCGGTAGACGGCCCGGTGGGGCAGGATGCACGCGAAGCCTACCGATTGTGGGACGAGGGTGAGGAGACCCGCGAAATAGAACTCACGGGCGAGATCGTCGACGCGCCGGGTGACTCTCCGCCATTTCCGAGAGCGGTCCGGGTCAATTACGCCGTGAAACCCGGCTGGTGTTTCTGGCAGTGGGGGCCCAAAGGGGATCCCGAACTTCCCGTGCCCCTGCCCGACAAGGTGATGCTGTGGGTTCATGGGCCCAACTTCGGAGACCACATGCTCTGCCGGGTCGTTGACGCGAGCGGACAGACCTTTCAGACCGCGTCCGTGTCGAAGACCCGGGACGGCTGGGAGCTTGTCGAGCTGTCGCTGGAACGCCCGGCCGGGCATTGGGGCGGCGCGGACGACGGGGTCGTGCACCCGCCGCTGCGGTGGACCTCCTACTACCTGCAGGATCCGGCCCGGATAGCAAGCACGGGCGCAACCTGCCTTACGGGCGTGGTGGCGGCCTGGTCGCCGGAGCCTGAAAACAAATAGGGCGAGCCTTCGCGCGCATCGACAACGTATCGCGATACCCTGGAGTAGTGCGGAATGAAAAACCTGCTGACTTGCCTGTCGCTTGTGGTGTGCTGGGGCGCTGCCGCCGCGCAGAGTCCCGTAGTGGCGCTGCCGCCGGGAGAAACGCCGCTGGGAGATATCGGCCTCTATGAGGTGGCGTGGCAGTCCTATGGAGGCGACGCCGTGTCCATGCCCGAGTCCTGGACGGGTCATTTTCATCCGGTGAGCGGTATTTCGTACGTGCCGCATGAGCGGATACTCGAACGCGACGCGCTCCTGCTGCACTCGCCGTGGCATGTTACGCCCGGCCGGGTATGGGTGGACTACCGTCTCCGTTTCCCCGAGACCGCGCCCATCACGCTGTCCTTCGGGATTGCGATGAGTCCGGTGGCGGCGGAACCGGAGAAGAGCGACGGCGTCACCTTCAGCGCCACGGTCCTGGTTGACGGCCAGGAGCATGTCCTGCTGCGCGAACATCACGCGAAGGCGGAATGGAAGGACTTCACCTTCGACCTGACGCCGTACGCGGGTCAGGTCATCAGTTTGCGGATCCAGGCCGAGCCGGGGCCCGCCAACAGCCCGTCGTGGGACTATTCGTATTTTGGCGATGCGAAGATCCTGTGCGGGACCAGGAGCGGAGGCGAAGAGAGCCTGCTGGAGCGGCTGAGCTCGGCGAAGGCTTTTCTGGCAACGCGCGACCTGGACCGCCGTCCGCTCTGCAATGACCCCGACCACGGCATCACACCCTCCAACCTTCTCGAGCACACGAACGGCATCGTGAAAACGGATACGGGCTACCGGTTCGAATATGCGGGCGCCGACGGGCGTCTCACGTATGAGTACGAGCCGCGGACCGGCACGCTGGAGGATTTCACGGTCCGATTCGACGAGGCGCCGCCGTTCCAGCCCGCCCGGGGCGGGGCCATCACCGTTCAAGCGCCCGCCGCAGACACGCCGCCCGTCCGGCTGGAGAACGGGCGGATGCTCAGTGCATCACTTGACGAAACCGCCCGGAAGCTCACGGTCAACTGGGCCTATCCCGCCGGAAACGACACGTTCGAGGCGGTCTGGACCTTCGGCATCGCCGGGAAGGCCCTGACCATTGTTGTGGATGGGGACACGCCCATCGTGACGGACTTCTCGCTCGGGCACGACGGCGGCTCGCCGTTCCGCAAGACGTTCGGCGTTCCCTATCTTGCCGGTTCCGCGTCGTACTTGCTGGAGCAGCAGGTGTTCACGTGCCGCTACCTCGACTGGACGCGGTCCCATGCGTCGCGCTGTCCCCAGGGCGAGGCGGCCTACGATCCGATGACCGATGGCGCACGCAACCCATTGCACGAGGAGGGCTACATTGCCGTGTCGCCGAACGTCCAGGAAGTGTTTCCCAACCTCCCCCATTCGCCTTCTCCGTACCAGGGGCTGCTGGGCCCCAGGATCATGCTGGACATCTGGGGGCATCACCGGGGCACGTTCGCGGGCGACGGCGAGAATCTGCGCGATTTGAAGGACAACGGCGTGGACCACCTGGCGATCATTTCGCACGTGTGGCAGCGGTACGGGTATGACGTGAAGCTGCCGGATCATCTCCCGCCGAATCCGGAGTTTGGCGGACGCGAAGGCATGGAGCTGTTCGCGAAGGCGGCCAACGACTGCGGCTATGTGTGGTCACTGCATGAAAACTACATCGATCTGTACCCCGACGCACCGTCGTACGACGCGACGGCCCGCGTGCTCCAGGCAGACGGAGCGCCGTCACCAGCCTGGTTCAATCAAGGCACGGGGGTACAGAGTTACGGGCTCAAATGCAGCCGCGCCCTCGAATTCGCGAAGCAGAACGCGCCGCTGATACATGAGTGGTTCCAAACCAACGCCGCGTACCTGGACGTCCACACCTGTGTGCCGCCGTGGCACCAGCTCGACCATGAGGCGGGCCAGCCGATGGCGGCCATGGCGCTCGCCAAGGTCACGTACGATTCGGAGTTGTTTCAGTACATGCGCGACACGCACGAAGGACCCCTGTTTGGCGAAGGCAACAACCATTTCTACTGGGCCGGGTTGTGCGACGGGGCTGAGGCGCAGGTCAATGGCGGTGAGGACCACCGGCCCTTCCTCGATTTCGACCTGCTGAAGATCCACCCGCAGATGGTCAATCACGGCATGGGCTATTACGAGCGGTGGTTTCGCGGCGGCTACGGCCACCAGTGGGGCCGCGACGCGGGCACGGTCGAGCAAATCGACAAGTACCGTGCCCAGGAAGCGGCCTACGGCCATGCCGGGTTCATCGGTAACGCCCAGACCAACAACGTTCAGTGGGTGGCCAAAGAGCACCACATGATGCATCCCATCCAGCGACTGTACGGCGCCGCGAAGCCGGTTGAGATCGCGTACGCGCTCGGGGACGGCTTCTATCCCGCCAGTATCGCGCTGGTGATGGAACGCACGGACCGCCAGCGCATCCGCTACGACAGCGGCCTCACCGTGTGGGTTAACTGGGGCGCCCAGGACTGGACGGTGGAAGGACACACGCTGCCGCAATGGGGATTTCTGGCCCTGGGACCGGACACGAAAGTCGCGACCTACCGAACCGGCGGCCGCTTCGCGGACTATGCGGAGTGTCCCGAATTTGTATTCGCGGATGCGCGCACCGCGTTCACGATGCCGTACGTGCAGAAAGTGAAGGACGTCGAACCGCGCCTGAAATCGTTGGAGTATCTCGGCGGCGGCAAAGTCCGTGTAATCTACGAGTGGGTGGTGGGCGAGGCGCTCGACTCGGACTACACGTGTTTCGTGCACTTCGCGAGCGGCGCCAGCGATCACAGCGAACGGATCGCGTTTCAACAGGACCACGCGCTGCCGAAACCCACCCGCGCGTGGCGTCAGGGCGACGTCATCACCGACGGCCCGTACGAGCTGGCCATCCCAGAGGGCACGAACGAGACCTTCACTGTCCTTATCGGGTTGTTCAACGGCGGCCGGGTCCCGCTGAAGGGGATCGACGATGGTTCCAGACGCTACGTCATTGGTGTTCTCAACATCGAACGGGAGAACGGGGTGATTTCAGGTGTGACGCTGGGCGACCTGGAGCAGGAACGGGCGCGGTACAGCTCCGGCCGGGCCGATTTCGACGCGCACATGAATCCCGCGGGCACCTGGCTGGATTTCGGCAAACTCGCGACGGATGGTTCGGTGAAAATCAATAGGGAAGCGAATCGTTTGACCGTGTTTCCGTATCCGCGTGACAGGGAATTCGGCCTCGAGCTGGACCTCGCGGCGCTGGGGTCCGGGACCCCCGCCGAAAGCGTCCGCGTGACGGCACTGAAGGCGGGTTCACAGGAGGCGATGGGACCGGTGGCCTTTGAACAGCAGGGCAACCGGGTCACATTCCAGGCCGGACTGGCGGGCTGCGGCCGCTATCGTGTGGAATGGGGACACTGACGGGAGACCGCTTCCGAGATTCAGGGAAAGGAGTTTTGAGATGCGGGGTGCCTTGTTGCTGATTGCGGTCGCCGTAGTATGCGCAGCCGCGTGGCCGTCGGCCGCCCAGGTCAGCGCGGAAACGCCGGGATATTTTCCCTTCTGGGTATCTCCATTCGACAACGAGGCGTCGTTCACGGACATGTCATTCCTGAATGCCCGGCCGGCGGGCGCCGCGGGACGGGTCGCGATACGCGATGGTCATTTCTGGGATGCCGAGGGCGCGCGCCTGCGGCTCCTGGGCTCGAACCTGACCTTTGCGGGGGCCTTTCCGCCGAAGGACGACGCCCCGAAGATCGCGGCGCAGTTGCGCAAGTTTGGAATGAACGTCGTTCGATTTCATCATCTGGACATGCATGCCGCCCCGAGCGGCATCTGGAATCCGGACCAGTCCGCGTTCGACCCCGAACAGGTGGACAAGCTGGACTGGCTCATTCACCACCTGAAACTGAACGGCATTTATACGAATCTCAACCTGCACGTGTCGCGGACGTATCCGGGCATTCCGAAGGACATGCCGCGCACGTTTACTTTCGGCAAAGGCGTCGACAACTTCTATCCCGAGTTCATTCAACTCCAGAAAGACTATGCCCGCGACCTTTTGACCCATGAAAACCCGTACACGGGCATGACCTATGCGAAAGACCCCGCCGTCATTGTGGTTGAGCTGAACAACGAAAACGCCCTGACCGACAAGTCGATAGCCGATCTGCAGCGCCTCCCGGAACCGTATCTTGGCGTCCTGACCGGTCTGTGGCGGGACTGGCTGAAGCGCACCGCGGGTACGACGGAGGCCCTTCGCGCGCGCTGGCATCGCGCGGATGAGCCGCTGGGCGATGACGTCCTGACCAATGGCGCGTTCGCGGACGGCACACAGCGGTGGACCTTCGAACAGGGGGGCGGTTCGAGACTTGCCACGGAGGTCGTCGATGATGGGGAGGCGCCCTCGAAGCGCGCGCTTCACGTGACGACCCTGACGCAAGGCGCGGAGCCGTGGAACCTCCAGTTTCACCAGACCGGCCTGAACCTGGAAAACGGCGCGCCCTATACCCTGGTTTTCTGGGCAAGAGCCGACGCCCCGTGCGAAATCAATGCCAATGTCCGCCTTGACCAGGACCCCTGGAGCGGCTGCGGTCTCTCGCTGGATGTGGCCGTGGACACCGCGTGGAAACGTTACGAGTACACGTTCCAATGCGAAGGGGCCCTCCCCAGGCACTGCCGGGCGGGATTCAACCTCAAGAACCGCCTGGGGGAATTCTGGTTTGCCGATGTGTCGCTTCGCCGCGGAGGATGGGTGGGACTTCCCCCGGAGCAGACGCTCGAGGCGGACAACATCCCCCTTCCCCCGGGCAATGCGGGTCCGGAGGTCGTGCGGGATTTCTACCTCTTCCTGTCCGACACCGAATGCGCGTATGTGCGGGAGATGATGGCGTACCTGCGCGAAGACCTTGGCGTCGAGTCGTTCCTGTGCGACACCCAGGCGAGTTACGGGATGATGCATGGGGTCTATCGCGAAGCCACGCTGAGCGACTTCATCGACATGCATTCGTACTGGCAGCATCCGCATTTCCCGGGAATACCGTGGGACGGCGCGAACTGGTCTATCGCGAACACGTCGATGGCGGCCGCCTCCGGCGGTGGGACTCTCCCCCGCCTCGCGTGGTTCAAGATGGAAGGCAAGCCCTACACCGTGAGCGAGTATGACCATCCCGCGCCCAGCGACTACGCGGTTGAGATGTACCCGATGCTGGCGTCGTTTGCAGCGTTCCAGGACTGGGACGGTCTGTACCAGTTCAACTACGCCGCCGGAACCATCGAGCCCGGAGAAGAGCGACTGTCGGGCTACTTCACGCTGTGGAATCACCCGGGCAAACTGGTGTTTCTGCCGGTGGCGGCTGTGATGTTCCGGATGGAGGCGGTTGCGGCGGGAAGCGGCCGGGCGGTTGTGGAACTTCATGCCGATGATACCGGACAAAGGCAGGCGTTCGGCTGGAACTTCCTGACTGAGCTCGCGCCCGCCACGTTTCAGCGGCCGGTGGGTTTCCGGATGCATCCTGGCGAAGGGGGAATTGCCGAACCGGACCTGACCGTGCCCGAGCCGCCGGTTGCCTCGAATACCGGCGAGATCGTCTGGCAGCCCACGCCGCCTGAACGGGCACGGTACACGGTCAACGCGCCGGCGGTGCGCATCGCGGCCGGATACGTTGCGGGCGAGGAAATCCGGCTTGGGGATGCCGCGATCAGGGTGACGAAGGCGGAAAATGACTGGGCCACGGTGGCGATCGCGGCGCTCGACGCAAAACCCCTGGCCGCGTCGTCCCGGGTGCTCGTGGTCGCGGCGGGACGCGTCGAAAACACGAACATGGGCTGGAATGAGGAACGCACGTCGGTGGGCAGCAAGTGGGGTTCGGCGCCGGTCGTCGTGGAAGGAATCGAGGCCACGGTCACCCTTCCCGGAGGGCGAAGCGCTTCCGCTCTCGATGGCGGGGGCAAGGCGAAGGCGCCTGTCGAGCTTCAGACCGGCCAGAGCGGCAGCGTTCTTGCGATTGGGCCCCAGTACCAGACGCTGTGGTACGGGATCACGCCATAGGGGAGGCATTTCGATGATGCACGGGGCGCAGATGATGCGGCACGCGAGCGCCGCGGTAGCGGGTTTGCTTCTGGCGGTGGCGGCCGGCGCGGAGACACCGGTATTTCAGCGGCTGGACAACACCGCGGCCGCTTCCGGACCGCAGTTGCTTCAGAACGCCGGTTTCGAGGAAGGCGGCTCGCTGCCGTTGACGGGCTGGTATTTCTGGAAAGACGGTTACGTCGCCGCGTCAGGCCAGGGCCGGGATGGCGGGACGGCAATCCAGTGCAGCAGCGGGGATGTCGCCGGGCAATGGGGCGCGGGCCAGACCCTTCAACTCGGGCAGACCGAACCGCTCCCGGTGATTGTGACCGGTTGGAGCCGGGCAGAAAACGTCAGTGGCCCGGACGACCGCGGTTACGCCATCTACATCGACGCCCTTTACGCGGACGGCACGCCGCTGTGGGGCGTGGTTTCAAGTTTCAGCACCGGCACGCACGACTGGGAAGAACGCCGCTGCGTCGTGCTGCCGGAAAAGCCTCTGCGCGCCATCACGGTGTACGCCCTCTTCCGCGAACATACCGGCACGGTCTGGTTTGATGACTTTGCCCTTTACCCCTGCGACAACCGGGAAATGCTGCTTTTTGAGAACGTACCGGTGGCCCGTTTACCGGAGACCGGGCAAGAGACGGTTCCGCCCGCGGAGGACGTTCCGGTTACGGACCGCGGACTTGCGCTCAGCATGGTCTCGAACGCTGAGGGCCCGGGCACGGCGCTCTTTCTGCACGACCGGCTTCTCGGGCATGCCCCCCTGGCGCCGTTTGTGCGCGATGTGGCCGCGGACAGCGATTTCGTAATGGGCCAGCCCGCCGGAAATGCCGTCACGGACAATTCGCGCACCTGCGAATGGGAGTATACGGAACTGGCGCTGACGCTGCGTCTCGAGGTGGAGACCGGCGCCGACTGCATCCGGCTGAACGGCACTGTCGAAGATTTGCGAGGAACGGATCGTGCCGTTACCGTCTATGTGCCGATCCCTCTTGATGGGGACGATTGGACCTGGTGGCGGGACATGCGGCGGAGCGCTCCGGCCCGGGCAGGCGTGTTCATGAACACCCATCAAACCAGCGCGGGCGCGACCGGCCAGTGTTCCGTCTATCCTCTGGCCGCGCTGACCCGTCCGGATGCGGGCATTGCCCTCGCGACACCCATGACGGAACCCCGGCATTGCCGGCTGGTTTACGATGCGGACGCGCACTTGCTCTTCGCGGCGTTTGATCTCGGCCTGGCGCCCGACACGTCGAAATTCCCCCAGCGCGCCACGTTTGAGACCCTGCTCTACGCCTTCGATCCTGCCTGGGGGTTCCGCGCGGCGCTCGAGCGCTATTACGCCCTGTATCCGGCGTGTTTTGAGAAGCGCGTGGACCGTGAAGGGCTCTGGATGGCGTTTACCGACATCAGCAGCATCCCGGATGCGCAGGATTTCGGGTTCGCTTTCAAAGAGGGCACGGACAACGTCCCATGGGATGAAGAACACGGCATTCTGACCTTCGTTTACACCGAGCCCATGACCACGTGGCTGCCGCTTCCCAAAGAGACGCCGCGACAGGAAGACGCCGCCCTCACGCATCTGACCTCCATGTTCGAAGGCAACCCGTCTTCCCGGGGCCAGGCTTCCGTCACTTTGCTCTCGTCAATACACGGCGCGGACGGGAAGCCCCTTGTTTATCTGCGCGATACGCCGTGGTGCGACGGCGCACTGTTTCCGCTGAACGCCGACCCCGACCTCCCCGTCACGGAGGCGCATCCGATCAATCAGGCGCAGCGCGAATGGTCGCATCTCGAACGCACGCTCGCCCCGCCGGAGCGGGACCGTCTTCCCGACTGGAATCATTACGAAGCGGGGTATGCGCTGGACCCGGCGGTGTTCGCTTCGGGACATCAGGCGCTGCGGGTTTCTCTGGCCCAGCCCGGAAAAGCCGGCGCCTTCCAGACCATCGCGATAGACCAGACCGCGCCCGCGCCGCTCGTGCTTCGGGCGCGCGTCAAGTCCTCTGAGCTTACGGGCGTTCCCGATAACAACTGCGCCGTCTATGTGGATTTGGTCCACACGGACGGCACGCCGTTGTGGGGACAGTGCATGCCCATTCCCGCGGGCGCGCCGGACTTTGTCACGCTCGAACGCACTATCGAATCCGGGAAACCCTTCCGACAGGCCACCTTTTACCTCTTGATGCGGGACTCCCACACGGGCACGGTCTGGGTGGATGACCTGTTTCTGGGGGAGGCGGGCACGGAGCGCAATCTGATTGCTGACCCGGGCTTCGAGGGAACGCCGCAGGCGGCGGCAAGCGTGGACGGCGTCTACATCGATTCGTTCAGCTATTTCGCGACGACGCTGAACCACCGGAGGGATCATTTTGCCTCGGCGGATTTTCCGCTGGTATTTGACCACCAGTCGCGTCGCGTGGGCGTCCTGACCGTGTTCTCGACGTTCGAATTCGAACGCGATGTGGCCGGGAAAGTGCATTCCCAGGGGAAACTCATGATGGCAAATGCATCGCTGCATGGGTATGCGTTTCCTGCGGCGCATCTCGATGTGCTGGGAACCGAGACCAACTGGTTTCCCGGTGGCGCATGGCAGCCGATGACCGATGAATCGATGGCGTTCCGCCGCGCCCTCTGCCGGCAGAAACCGTATTGTTTTCTGCTCAATTGCCATTACGCCGATGTGGACCTGGCCGAGATCGAGCGTTACATGCAGCGCTGTCTCTTCTACGGCATGTACCCGGGCTTTTTCAGCGAGAACGCCTCGACGGACTGCTTCTTTGAGAATCCCGAGTGGTACGAGCCCGCCCGGCCCCTGTTCAAGAAATACATCCCGCTGCTCCGGACGATTGGCTCCGCGGGCTGGCAGGCGCTTACGCATGCCTGGGCCGACGGCGGCGCGTATATCGAGCGCTATGGGGTTCCGGAGTCGGGCGTCCTGTTCTTCACGCTGCTCAATGAAACACAGAGTGAGGTCGACACCCGCGTGACGATTGACCTGACTTCTCTCGGACTGGCAGGAAAACCGCTGCGGCTTCAGGAACTGGTGACGGAGGAGACCCCATCATTTTCCGGGGAACCGGGCCAGTTGCGGCTGGAACTCGTTCTTCCCCCCCACACCGCGCGGCTGCTGTCGCTGGAGATCGAGTAGACGGCGGGAAAAGCGCTACGGTTTCTCCGGAAGGACGGGACGCCACTCGTCTTTCACCAGCCCAATCCGGTCGAACGGGATAGGCTGAAACCCCTCGATGCGCCTGGGGATGACCGAATCGTCGCGAAGCTGGAAATTGAGGCCCTCGAGATCGACAAAACCCGGGTCCTCATCACGCATCACCCAGTTGTTCATGATCTCCCAATTGCCATCTACGAAACGATCACACTTGTAGACAACGTTCCGAAAGGCCTTGTTGAGGCGGGGTTGCCCGTCCCATTCCAGGTAGCCCCGCAGTTCGGGATACTTGTCCGTGTACGGCGGTTTGGTGATGTCGACGTCGCGCAGCAGCTTGTTCTGGCGGTCCTCGTCGTCGAGGAACTGGCGCCAGGCCGCATCGGTCCAGGGGACCTGACGCACGGCAATCGGGCATTCGACGAAGAGGTTGTTATCTACGAGATTGTCATGGCCGCCATGGACGAAGACGGCGCCAAACGAGCCGCCCGCGGCCTTGTAGAACACGTTTCCGAAGACGGTCTGGCCGCCCGAACCATCGTCGAAATAGACGGCGGCGCTGCCGTGAGCGCGTTCGCTGCCTGTGTGATGCCAGAAATTGTAGCGCAGAACGGTTCCCCGTTCGGAGGGATTGCGGCCCATGTAGAACGCGCCGCAATCGTCGCTGTCCTGGCCGCTGTGGTGAATCTCGTTGAACTCGATGAGGTGATCATTGCCCGCCAGCCCGATCGACTGATGCGGCGCGTCATGCAAAAGGTTGTGGGCGACATGGACTCCGACGCCCTGGAGATGCAGGTGATACGCGTGGGTGCGTTTCCGCTCGCCGATGTGGTGTATGTGGTTGTTGAACACGAGATGTCCGGAAGGCGTGAGCGTGGTGCGATCTCCCCCGCCGATGTGCAGTCCGGCCATGCCGGTCTCATAGATGTCGCAGGCTTTGACGGCATGGTTCAAGCCGCCGTCGACGATCACGCCGGCGTGTCCCGTTCGGCGGATGGTGCATGCGAGCAGCTCGTTCTCACGCCCGCCGCGCATTTCGATGCCGTTTCCCGCGCACATCTCGAGGGTCAGACCCTGGAGGGTGACGCAGGACGCATTTTCAACGCGGATGATCGGCTCCGTAGCCAGCGAGAGCACCGCGCGCCCCTGGGCGAGGGGGCTCGGCGGCCAGAAATAGAGGCGTCCAGCGTCACGGTCGAGGTAATACTCGCCCGGACCGTCCAGCTCTTCGAGAAGGTTGATGGCGATGTAGCGGCGGGGCGGCGGATTCCCCCCGCCAATGCCATAGCCGTGCGGTTTGACCAGGGTAATCTCGCGCCGTTCGGTGTCGATGGACCCCGCTTTGATGGTTTCGCTGCTCCAATCGAAACACCAGTAGCCGTACAGCCAGACCCCCGGCGCGGATTGCCATCTGCGGGGACGATCGCCTTCGTACTTAAAGGTACCCGGCTGCTCGGACGCGTGGTTGCGCCAGGGAGCGGGACCGCTTTCGATGACCTCGGCGATGTGCGCCCACCCGTCGTTCGGCCACCGCGCGAGCGTCATGCGCCGGCCGTCGAAGAACAACTCGGGGACGGCAGGTGGGTCGCCGTAGGCGTCCGGCAAGATGCCGTATCCGCTAATCCCCAAGACCTGGAGATCGGCCACCAGCACCTGGCCACGCGCCGTTTCATCCATGCGCGCCAGCACCGCATCATCCCGCACGGGCTGAAATGCGTCGGACGCGATCTCCCGGCCCCCCATCAGACGCACATCCTCCCCGGGAACAGCGCGGTAAACGACACGCGCGCTGGACGCGCCGCCGTCCTGCTCTTCCAGGACAAACGGCGCGAGCCGGGGGTAAACGCCGCCGTGCAGCCACACGGTTACGCCGTCTCCGGGAAAAGCCCCGCCTTCTTTCAGGGCTCGCACGGCATCCCGCGCCCGTTCGAGGGAAGCAAACGGCGCCGAAGCCGTCCCGGCATGGGTGTCATCGCCGCCGGCCGCGACATGAAACTCGGCGGCCAGTGCCGGGACGACCGCCAGAACGAACATGACTGCCCATGAAATCAGCCGCATGGGTTCCCCCCTTCGCGAAATGGCGTGATTACTTTTCCTGGAACGCGATGCCCGCGAATGACACGATCCCGCCCGCGGGATCGTGGGCATACTTGTACGTGAGCAGTTCGCCGTGACTGGCCGCGCCGTCCAGCGTTTTCAGCGAGGCATAAATGGCGTTGAGCCCGCACACCCGCCGCTGGTTTCCATCTTTCATGACGGAGGCATACCATCCGTCCGCGTCCAGGTTCAGGGCGTGGGCCAGGTCTTCGTCATCGCGGGCTTTTACCGCGCGCACGACCTCGTCGTCGATGTCGAAGGCATCGCCGAAACGGCGTCCGACATGTGCCAGATCTACCCCGGCAATGACGCACATGCCCCCGTCTGAGACACGCACCACCTGTTGACAGGCCTTCAGAAATGCGTTGACGTCTGGAAGTTCGGACGCGACCGAAACCGGTTCAGGCCCATCGAAGAACGAGCCGCACAGGATGGGGACGATGGTGACGCCGCTGCCGTACAGGTAAGCGAGCATCACGGCCTGAAACTCGATGGAATGCTCAGAACGATGGGCGATTTCGCGTTCAAACGGGTCCCAGGCGCAGGCCGCGGCCAGGATCTCCACGGCGTCGGTGTTGACGTCGAGCGTGCCGAAAGGCGTCTCATAGCCCTTGCGGGTCAGGATGAAGGGGACGGGCGCGGCCGCGTGGGACACGCCGAAAATCATAACGGTCTTCGGTTTACGGCCGGAGGCGAGCCGCGCATAGCCGTGTGCGTAGGCTACGCCTCCCCGCGGGAAGTCGATATGGGGGACAATCAGGCAACGCACGCCTTTTCCGGATGCCGCACTGTTCGGCTGGACCGGCCCGGGACCGCCATCGCCCGCATAGAGGGCATCGATAAACTCGCGCAGTTCTTCGGGATCGTCCGGGTAGGATTTTCCGGCCAGAAATGCGGGCCGCGAGCTCCGGGCCTGGAACACTTCGAGTGCTTTGCCGTATAGGGCCTCGAATCGTGGCGACGTAAGAAACCCGCGCTGATCGAGATAGTCGACCACCTCGCGGATCTGCTCTTCGGAGACCAGACGGCCGCCCGTCTGCTCGAAGAGGAGATACTGGATATCGGCGACGTCGTTCAGTCCGTCGAGCTGGCTTGCCACAAAGAACGGGATGGGGCCCAGCAGGAGCTGGTCCTCCACAAACGATTCCGGATCACGCACGAGGATCATGGTTTCGCCCTCGTGCTCGACAGGGAATGCATCGATATTTCGGAGTGCGGGGAGCGCCATGACCACGACTATATCCGCTCCGAAATGGGAATGCAATCGAGGGTGAAAACCCGATTCACCGGGCATGCGCGACGTGAATGCGGTCGCCGCTGACGGGGCGCCAGAAGAACGAGTTGCAGGACCGGTGGTCGAGCGCGGACGGGACGGGCGCCGTGGACGCGGTGGACGTGGTGGACGCGGTGGACGTGGTGGACGTGGTGGANNACTTTGCTGTAGTCAACGCCGCGGAAGCAGCCCGTGTCGCCGACATTGTCCGCATTCTCTGACCGACACCGGAGGTGTCGAATTTGAGTAGCCGCGGGTGAAACCCGTGGATCGGGCGAATACCTCTCTCCCAACCCCCGAACGAGGGTTGAACAAACCCGCCGCCATTGTTCAACCCCTATTCAGGGGTTGGGTCGTTGTGGTGCGGCTGATCCATGGGCTGCGCCCATGGCTATTCAAATTGGACCCCGCTCCGGGGTCCCCGGAGCCGCGGACGGCGCCCCGGGCCATTCTCGCTCGCTCTTCGGGGCAGCAAGGACAGGGACGCGTGGTCGCGCCTGCACGGCTGCCCATCCGATCTCCCCTTGTCTTGTATTGTAGGGGCAGCCCCCCGAGGCTGCCCTCCGGTTCGCACGGCGGCACGCAGTCACGCGGGCCCGCGT
The DNA here is from genome assembly GCA_002348185.1 of Candidatus Hydrogenedentes bacterium UBA2224. GTDB lineage: Bacteria > Hydrogenedentota > Hydrogenedentia > Hydrogenedentales > SLHB01 > UBA2224. The sequence continues at coordinate 23,592 of DDYW01000064.1, forward strand.
GACACAGTAAACCATGCTGTGAGATTCGCCCCCTTCACAATAGTCCACGCAGGCAGGTGCATAAGGTCCATACCGTCCATATCTCCGCCCGACAGGCACGATTCGCATTGAATCTGGGGATCCTGAGGGGCTACCATGCAGCCATTCCTCAACGAAGTGGAGACTCCAGCACCCATGACCGCCAACAGAACACCTATGTTTGATATGGACAAATACCTGGCCGAGCAGTCGGCCGAGATTCTCAACCGCATCCGCCAGTTCGACAACAAACTTTACCTGGAGTTCGGGGGCAAGCTCGTCTTCGATTACCACGCATCCCGGGTGCTGCCCAACTTCGATCCGAATGTCAAAGTGCGCTTGCTGCAGCAGTTCAAAGACAAGACCGACATCATCCTCTGCATTCACGCCGGCGACATCGACCACCGCAAAATGCGGGCGGATTTTGGCATCACCTACGACGTCGACGTCCTCAAACTCATCGACGATTTGCGCCGGGAATGGGACCTCGAAATCACGGCCGTCGTCATCACGCGCTATGAGGATCAGCCCTCCGCCCAGTCATTCAAGAACCGCCTCGAACGTCGCGACGTCAAGGTCTATACCCATCGCGCCACAAAAGGCTATCCTACCGACGTCGACGTCATCGTCAGTGAGGAAGGTTACGGCAGCAATTCCTACATCGAAACCACCCGGCCCCTCGTCGTGGTCGCCGGACCCGGGCCCGGAAGCGGCAAACTCGGCACCTGCCTCTCCCAGCTCTACCATGAGCACCGGCACGGCGTTCAGGCCGGATACGCCAAGTTCGAGACGTTCCCCATCTGGAACCTCCCCCTCAAACACCCCGTCAACATGGCCTACGAGGCGGCGACCGCGGATCTCAAGGACGTCAACCTGATTGACCCCTTCCATCTCGAGGCCTACGGGAAGACCTCCATCAATTACAACCGCGATGTGGAGGCCTTTCCTGTACTCAAACGCATTCTGGAGAAAATCATGGGGACGGAGTCCTGCTACCGTTCCCCCACGGACATGGGCGTGAATCGCGTGGGTTTCGGCATTGCCGACGACGCCGGTGTGCAGGAAGCCGCCACCCAGGAAGTCATCCGCCGGGTGCTTCGCTACCGCTGCGAGTACATGATGGGCCTCACCTCGCGGGAAACCGTGGAACGGGTCGAACTGATCATGAATGAACTCGGCGTGCAGGTGGAAGACCGCCGTGTGGTCCGGCCGGCGCGCGAAGCCGCCAAACGGGCCGAGGTCGAAAAGAAAGGACACGAAGGGGTCTACTGCGGAACCGCCATCGAACTTCCCGACGGCACCATCATCACCGGCAGCAACTCGCCCCTCATGCACTCCGCCGCCAGCGCGGTTCTCAACGCGATCAAGTATCTCGCGGAGATCCCCGATAAGATTCACCTCATCGCGCCAAACATCATCAAGGCGATCGGCAACATGAAACGGGACATCAAGGACGGTAAGACCATCAGCCTCAATCTCGAGGAAGCGCTTATCGCGGTCGGCGCCTCGGCGCCGTTCAACAGCGCGGCTCAAATTGCCATTGAACAATTGGTGAACCTGCGCGGCTGCGACATGCACACCACGCACATGCCCACCCCGGGCGACGAGGCCGGCCTCAGAACGCTCGGCGTGAACCTCACCAGCGACGCGTTTTTCGCCACGGACAATCTCTACCTGGTCTAGTTGTGGGCCTCTCACATCGAGAAGGCATCCTCAGGAGCGGGCGTTTCGTTTTACCCTATGAAAACAGAAGATGCTTCGGGGGATGGCACAAAACATGGGAGGATTGCATGCAATGAACGGGCGATCTGGCATTGGGCTGGCAAGTCTTCTGGTGGTTCTGGCAGGCCTCTCGCACGGTCAAATGACGCATGCGACCGCGCCGCCTGCGTCTCCCGCCCCTCAGTCTCAGGACATGGTGCCGCGGATGCTCGAGGTCACGTGGTCCGCGGGGCCTCCCATGCCGCAAGGGATGCAGGACAACCAGGTGGCGCTGATTCACAACTGGATCGTGAGCGCCGGCGGCTTCTGCGGCGGCTACGATGATGACTGGAAACCCGGAAAATACCCCCGCGGGTTTCTGAACAGGGTGTGGGGACTGAATCTGGCGGAGCTGGGGGAGGGGTGGCAGGCTCTCCCGCCCCTGCCCGGCGCCGCGCGTCAGGCTATGCAGGGCACGCGCGTCAACGGCGCCCTCTATTGCTGGGGCGGTTTCAGCTATACGGAGCCGTACACGTACACAGATGGATTCCGCCTGTCGAGAATAGACGGTCAGTGGAAGTGGGACAACGTTCCGCCGCTGCCTTCCCCCGCCGCATGGGGCGGCGGCTGCGATTCGGGCTCGAGGGTCTATCTGCTCGGCGGCGCCGATTACGACTCCGAACGCTTCTACACCCATGCCAATCGAAGCGGAGACGTCAAGGGGCTCGGCAATCGCCTGATCATGTTCGATACGGAGAAACCCGAAGCCGGGTGGCAATCCCTGGAGCCCTGCCCGGGTGCGCCGCGATGTCTGGCTTCCACAGCCGTGGTGGATGGCATGCTGTATTTCATCGGCGGGGTGGCGGTGGCGCCCGAATCGGGCGCATTTTGCAATGTGGTCGACAGTTGGCGATACGATCCCGCGAAGGACTCGTGGGAGCGACTGCGCGATATGCCCATCTCCGGGTCCGGAGGCTCTTCCGGCGTGATTGTCTACAAGGGACGATACATTCTGCTGCCGTGCGGGTACCAGTACGACACGCTTATGCGCCTGGATGGCAGCATCGAGCCGAAATACGGCACGCCCAGTGCGGTAGAGCGCACGTGGAAGAACCATCCGCGCGTCGCAAATGCCCACTACTTCAACCACTTCTACGTTTACGACACGCGCACGAACTTGTATGGCACGGCCACGGCTCTGCCCTGCGACGACGTCGCAACCATCACCGTGGTCGAGGGCGGCACAGCGTACATGTTCCCGGGCGAAACCGCGGGATTCGTGGGGGAGGGCGAGTACTTCGGCCATCATCCCGAATTCGTGCTCAAGGGCGACCTGAAAGAGCGCGACTGGGAGTAGGGGCCGGCGTGGAGGTGGTTCAGGTCGCGAGGTGAACGTGCCATACGACTATTGGGGAATGGGGACCGTCCGGCACGTGACGCCGGGTTCGCAGAAGGGGTCAACGACCCAGAGCTCCCTTCCGTCCAGGTGAATCCACGGCGCCGGATTCCATCCCCACCGGCCCAGGTCGTGCCGCCAACGAAAGTTCACCTGCTCGGGCCCGCGCCAGCTTGTCAGGTCCCTGAAGCCGCCCGATTCCTGCCCTTCGACGCCAGCAACGGTTGCCAATAGGATCCCTGCGAGAACCCACTGCGATGACTTGACCACTTGTGAATGCCCTCTTGGACGCGGACCGGCCCCAACGGGCCCAAAACGTGCTCCACCCCACGTACGGTGAATCGGATGGGCGGCCCAATGCCTGCACGGATCCTGCGGATCGTAGACCTTCAAGAGCGGCTCAAGCAACCCGGCCCGCGAGTCCGAGATACAGGAAGCCTTCCAGAAGTTGAAGACATCCACAGACTTGTGGATACTATGCCCCCCGTATGTGCGGTGCGCGAGGGGGACGGGGCGGTCCGCCATCGGAGCGGCCGGCCGCGGCCGCGTATGTGTCCGGAAAGTGTGATGGTGTGAACTTGTTGTGGCGTTGCATCGCCACGGAGTATTGGGGAAGAGCCATGAAATCCACCGCCAGAGAAACCCAGCATGAGCCTGCCCCTGCAAACGCCCCCGCAGCTTCAGCCGAGCGGCTCGCCTCGATCGATGCCCTCAGAGGCTTCGATATGTTCTGGATTATCGGCGGCAATACCCTTGTCCTCGCGTTCCTGGCCCTGTTTCTTGACCCCGTCCCGGATTGGCTCGAACACCAGTTCCATCATGTGAAGTGGGAGGGGTTTGCCGCCTGGGACCTGATCATGCCGCTTTTTCTCTTTGTGAGCGGCGTTTCACTGCCCTTTTCGCTGGCAAAATGGACCGGTGCGGCGGGGAAGCAGAAGGACCGGAAGAGCCTCTACCTGCGGCTGGTGCGCAGAATCCTGCTGCTCTGGGTGCTCGGCATGATGGTGCAGGGCAACCTCCTCAAATTCGACCTGTCCCAGTTGCGCCTGTATTCCAACACCCTGCAATCCATCGCCTCCGGCTATCTCGTGGCTACCCTCCTGATGCTGTTCCTCCCGGTCCGGGGGCAACTCGTCGCCACCGCGGCCCTGCTGCTCGGCTACTGGGGTCTCCTGGCGCTCGTGCCCGTTCCCGGCCACGGCCCAGGCATGCTGGAGCCCACCACCAACCTCGCCATGTACATCGACGAGACCATCCTGGGCTCTTTCCGCGATGGCACCACCTACACCTGGATACTCAGCAGCATGGGGTTCGCCGCGAGCGTCCTCCTCGGCGTGTTCGGGGGCCAGGTCCTGCGTTCCGGCCAGACGCAAAACAGGAAAACCGCCATCCTCTTCGCCAGCGGATTCGGATGCCTCGCCGCCGGATGGCTCTGGAGTCTGGGGTTCCCTATCATCAAACACATCTGGACCAGCTCGATGGTCCTGTGGGCCGGCGGGTGGAGTTACCTCTTACTCGCTGTTTTCTACTGGCTCATTGACGTCAAGAAATACCGCAAATGGGCGTTTCCCTTCATCGTCATCGGAATGAATGCCATCGCCGTCTATGTCGCGACCTCGCTGATCGATTTCGACCATATCAGCGAAGGCCTGGTCGGGCATCTCGCCGAACGCCTGGGCGCGGCCGGCCCGTTTGTCGTTGCCTTCACCGCGTTTCTGCTCGTCTGGCTGATTCTGCTCTACCTCTATCGCAAAGGCACGTTCATCCGCGTGTGAACGTTGCGTTCCGTCCTGTTCCTTATGCGGCGCAGTCATCCGGCCCCGGAGCGCCTACGCAAACGGGTCGTCCTGTGTAAAATCCGGCAGGTAAACGTCCGGGCTGTCCCCGCCCTGAACGAGCAGATTCTCAAAGCCCAGTTTGTCGGCATAGTGCACGACATCCAGGTATTCTCTGTCGGTAACGGGCCGCGCTATGCGCTCATGGCACGCGGCCCGGTGCCGCGGCGAATACTGACGCATCAGGCTCAGCGTGACTTCCATCAACCCCGCGTCCTTCAGCCACAGCAGAAAATCGTAGCTGCCGGCCTGGTCCTCAGGCAGCACCAGGTGGCGGATGATCAGTCCCTTCGCGGCCACGCCGTCTGTGGCCCTCAGGCAACCCGTCTGCCGGTACATCTCCAGCAGGGCGGCCCGGGCAATCCCGGGATACTGTTCCGCATGGGAATAGGTCAGCGCGCACGCGGGGTCGGAATACTTCATGTCCGGGAGGTAGATGTCCACAATGCCATCGAGCAGCGCGAGCAGGTCCACACTGTCAAACCCGTTGGTGTTGTAAACAAGCGGCCGTGCCAAACCCCGGCCGTAGGCTTCCCGTAACGCCAGCAGAATCGGGTAGATATAATGCGTCGGCGTTACCAGATTGATGTTCTCCGCGCCCGCCCGTTCCAGCGCAAGCATGGCCTCTGCCAGTATTGCATACCCCGTGTCCTCGCCGAGGCCGAACTGGCTGATCTGGTAGTTCTGGCAAAACACGCAGCGCAGGTTGCAGTGTGTGAAGAACACCGTGCCCGAGCCGCCGCGCCCCACCAAGGGCGGTTCCTCCCCGAAATGCAGCGTGGCCGACGCGTACCGTACATGTTCAGCGTTCCGGGAATCCGTCGCGCAGTAGCCAGGCTCGTTCTCGAGCCGGTTCACGCCGCAGGCGCGTCCACACAAGCGACAGGCCCGGCACAGCTCCCGCACGGGCCCCAACGCCGCCTCCACGAGCGCCCGTTTCTTCTCCGAGTCAACCTTCGGCACTGACGAATTCCCTCACGCGCTACACGGCAGCAGCGCGTCGGCGCGGTCTGGCGCTACAAGGTGGCCATATCGAGCTTCACAGTTATGATCTTCTTGGGCGCCAGGGAGACCTTCACGGATTTCGCCGCGGACGCCAGCTTTTTAACGGGCAGCTCTTCCAGGGTCAGCAGGTGGGCCGCGCGGATCTTCGCGTGCGTCTTGATCTCCGCCGCCATCCTCTTTTCCGTGGGATTAAACAACCGCAACACGAGCGCCGTACCGTCTTCGGACCGCTTCAATGCGCTGACCACCGCATTCGACGGGGTCACACTCAGCAAACCCAGGCGTTGCGGCAAGTCGCCGCCGTGGGGGCCCGCCTGCGCCATCTCCAGCGGCACACTCAGGCGTTCCACTTCGTCGTACACGCCCGCCTGCTCCCAGGAGCCCGCGTGCGGGTAGATCGCATACCGGAACTCATGCTCGCCCGGGCACTGCGACAGCTCCATCTCCGGATGGCGTTCCCAGCGTTTGCTGACGGTCGTCAGCGCGATCTCGTAGGCCCGGACCAGCGACAACGCCACCGACGCGTCGTCGTCCGGAGTGATCTCGTACTCGCGGAGGCCGTCGTTGATAACGGCCAGCCCGCCGCGGCGGTCCGTCACGTCCACGAAGCGCTGCATCGGGAAGGTAGCGTTGGAGGCCTGCCAGGGACTGTCCGCCCCGTGGGTGGTAGGACGTTTGACCACGTCGAAGGGGGTCTCCACATGGCACGTCCTGGTCTGCCGCCGCGTGGGGAACAACACGCGCAGCCGGTGATAGCGCGCGGTGTTGGTGAACCGTGTCGTGATGTCCACCGACCGGGCGCTCCGGCGCAGCGTCACCCACGACACAATCTCCAGTGGCACGGTCTCGTCGCTGCGCCGCGACGCGCTTCCGCCCCCGTCAAGGCGTTGCCAGGCATCCCCAAGGCCTTCATCGAACCGGGCCGGAATGGTCATGTGGTACTCGATGCGGAATCGCGCCAGCAGCGGCCCATCCTCTTCCAGCGAGATGGTCACGGGCGCGCCGATACTCGAGATGATGCGGTCCGCGGCCGGTTCGATGTGCATCCACGCGTTGCCGACCTCGCCGCCGTCCTCGAAGAAATGGAGCCCGTCATACACTTCGCCCGAATCCTTGTGCACCAGGGTGAGCGTGCCGTCCCCGTTGATGTAGACGCCCAGGTGCTCGTTCTCCATGGTGTGGTGACCGCGGACCAGGCTGCCGCGACCGAAGGTTTTGGACTGCACGAGCCGGAACGTCCCGTACCCGAACGCAGGGATTTCCCGGGCCTCAAAATGGAATTTCACCTGCTCACATTCGAGCATGTACGTAGCGTCGGCCGCGTGATTAATCACCGCATGGTGAGGCCTGCGCGTGACGGCCTGCACGGGCGCCGGTTTGCGGCTTTCCGCCGAAGCCGGCCCGCAGGCCGCCACCTCAAACGCGCTCATGGCGCTGCTGCGGGGCACGTCCACCACCGCCGTTACCACCTCCGAGCGCGCCTGCGGCGACGCGTTGAACACCGTCAGCAGGATCTCGTCCCGCCCCGCTTTCGAGTTGTCGATGCGCCGCTGGATGTGCTGGAGACTGCGCGCCAGAATGGAATCAGACAGGTTTACGGTCTGCCGGAGGCGATCCCGCACATCGCGCTCGATGTCATCGACACCGCTCCCCGAGATGCTGTCGTGCGGATGGCATTTCAGCAGCGTCTTCCAGGCGAGGTCAAGCGGCGCGGCGGGGTATTCGGCCCCAAGGCGCCAGGCCAGCGCCGCAAACGGCTCCGTCCGGCGCTGCAGCGCCTGTTCCGCCAGCGCATTCAGCCGTTTGACCCGCGTGCGGCTCGAGAGCACGTCGCTGTACAGATGCATCCGCTGGTTCATCAGCACGGGTGTGCGCCGTTCCCCTTTGAGCACCGTGAGGTTCCGGGCCGCCTTCTTCACCTTCTCCATCAGGTCGGGCAGGCGGCTGTGCCGGATGGTATCGCCTTTGAGCACCGTGCGGGCCTCCTTGATGAGGTCCAGCTCCACCCGATCCGGGATGCTGCTGTCGTGGCCCATCATGAACGCCAGGTACTTTGTCGTCGCGACGGCGGCTTCCTGGTCCCGCAGCGCGGCAATGCACACGCGCGCGCGTTCCCGGTCAAACCCGCGCACGGGGTCCAGAAGCAGGTGATGGCCCGCGGCGCGCTCCTCCCCGCACAGATGGAAGGGCAGCCCGCCTTCGCGCCACTCGTACATGCGCTCGGCAATGGCCTTCCCAAACACGGCCGGCCGGTACACATTGTGGTAGAAGTTGTAGCGCGCTCCCGAACTCATCTGGGAACCCAGGATGCGCGTTCCATCGGCGCCCTCGAAAATGAACTCGTTGGCCACCTCGTCATGCGACACCCCATGGTAAAAGAGCATCACGTCGATCCCGAACCCCATGTAAATCTGCGGCATCTGCGAGTTCTGGCCATACGAAAACGCCGTGTGACCCACCTTCATCACCCCGCCAAATTCGCGCGAAACCCGGTGCCCATAGGTCAGGTTGCGAACCAGCGATTCCGCGTTCACGCTGAAACATTCCGGCAGGGTATACCAGGGGCCTGCCAGCAGCCGGCCGTCGGCAACGTGACGCTCAACGCGCGCGCGGTGCTGCGGCCGGATTTCAAGATAGTCCTCGATGGGGATGCACTGGCCGTCCAGAAGAAACGACTTGTATTCCGGCTCGGTGTCGAGCACATCCAGCAACAGATCCAGCAGCTCGACCAGCATCAGCCGCGTTTCCTGGAAGTTGTACAGCCATTCCCGGTCCCAGTGCGTATTCGCAATCACGTGGATCTCGTACCCTCGGCTCATCGGCGCTCTCCCCTCATGTAGAATATGCGTGTCTAACCCGGAGATTCTACGACAACACGCCGTCGCCGAAAAAGTCCGCGGCCGTTCGACCGTCTCGACGCCTTGATAATCTCTCCGGATTCCGGGTATAAAAGCCACTCGGGCTGTGCGAATCACCGTGAAGCAGGTCTCCATCGCCGTTCAGCAGGGCGTACCCGCATCCGGGTGTTGCATGCACCGCGGCGGGCATCCCGGGCCGGGCAATGGAGCAAACCATGAGGAGCGATCATGGCAATCCGGCAAGGTCTGATGGGAACGATGGGGCTGGTGGGGGTGCTTTTCGTCTGCGGGAGCCTGGCCCACGCCGAAGTGCCGCACGTCAAGATCGGGCGCTTTCCTCAGGAAGTCGCGTCGGTCTTCACGGTCGCGGACGGGCTTCCCTCGGAGGATGTAACCGCCATTCACCTCGACGCGCAGGGCGCGGTCTACGCAAAAACCGCCGCGGGATGGGCCACGCTTCAGGATGGCCGCTGGGCGGCCATCGACGCCCCGGACACCGCCGCCTTCCCCGGATATGTTGATCCGGCCCGCTGCGCCCCACTGGGCGATACGGTTTGCCAGGTGGCCGCGGCGCCGGACGGTCGCCTCGTCGCCGCGACGGCTACGGGACTCCTGCACGAAACCTCCGCCGGATTTGAACCCCTGCGTGTGGAGGATGGCCTCGGCCGCCAATGGGGCGTCTCCGACGTTCGCGGAGTGGCCTTCGACAGCACAGGCAGGCTCTGGTTCGCCACGCTGGCCGGCGCCGCGTGCCGCACCGGCGGCGAGTGGGCGTTCTACACGGGTCGCGAAGGCCTGCCCTACAACGATTTCACCGTCGTGGAGGCTGGCCCGGACGGCGTCGTGTGGTTTGGAACCCGTCTCGGAGCGGTCCGCTTTGACGGCCAGGACTGGGCCTATCGCCAGGGCCGCCGCTGGCTGCCCAATGACGATATCCGGGACATCGCCGTGGACGCGCACGGCAACGCCTGGTTTGCCACCGCCGGCGGCGTCGGCCTCATTGAACGGCGCATGATGACCCTCGCCGAAAAAGCCGCCTTCTACGAGAAGGAAATGGACCTGATCCGGCGGACCCCCTTCGGATACGTGTCTGAGGTGGGCCTCGCCCGACCCGGCGACAAGAGCGAAATCATCTACAGCGATAGCGATAACGACGGCCTGTGGACCGCCATGTACGGCGCCGGCGAGTGCTTCGCCTATGCCGCCACCGGCGACCCCAAGGCCAAAGAGCGCGCGAAACAGGCCTTCGAGGCCCTGCGCTTCCTGCAGAAAGTCACCCAGGGTTGCGAGTACAGCCCCCCGAAGGGCTACGTCGCCCGGACCATCCGGCCCATGGACTGGCCCGATCCCAATATCGGCCGGCTCGAGAACGACCGGGCAATACGCGCCCGGGGCGACGCCCTCTGGAAAGTCTATGAGCCCCGCTGGCCCAAGAGCGCCGACGGCAACTGGTATTGGAAAAGCGACACGAGTTCCGACGAAATCGACGGCCATTATTTCTTCTACCCCCTGTATTACGACCTGGTGGCCGACACCGAAGAAGAGAAAGAGCGGGTCCGGGAAGTCGTGCGCGATTTGACCGATCATCTGCTCCAGCACGGATTCAACCTGGTCGACTTTGACAGCACCCCCACGCGATGGGGGTTCTACGGGCCGGAATCCCTGAACTATGACGCGTCCTGGTGGTCCGAACGCGGCCTGAAATCGCTCAGCATGCTCTCGTACCTCGCCGTCGCGGAACACATGACGGGCGATCCCGTCTACGGAGAGGCCCTCCAGGAGCTCAAAAACAAGCACGCCTATGGCACCAATGCCATGATCTACAAGATCCATCGCGGCATCGGTTCCGGAAACCAATCCGACGACGAAATGGCCTTCATGGCCTACTACAATCTGGTCAAGTACACCAAAGACCAGGACCTGCGCGAGCAGATGCTGTTCTCGTTCTACAGCGCGTGGGCCATCGAGCAGCCCGAAATGAACCCGTTCTTCAATTTTGCCTATGCGGCGTTCGGGCTTGGGGCACAATACACCAGCCCCTGGGGCACCGCGGCCATCGACCCCTGGGACGGCTGGCTGGAAGACGCCATCGCCACCCTTACCGGGTTCCCCCTCGATCGCCTCAACTGGGGCAGCAAAAACAGCCACCGGCTGGATATCGTGCTGCTTCCCCGCCAGCAGGCCGTCGAACTCACCGAACAGCCCCGCCGCAAGATCGGCCACCGGGTCAATGGCAAAGTGATTCCCGTCGAGAACCGGCACTTCAACCACTGGAACGCCAGCCCGTGGGAGCTGGACTACGGCGGCAAGGGAAACGAACTGGCCAGCGGAACGGTGTTCCTGCTGCCGTACTATATGGGACTCTATCACGGGTTTATTCAGGAGACGGAGCAGTAGCCCCAGGGGGAGGGACCGGAGATGAGACAGGCCTTGCTGTCCGCGTTGTGTGCGCTCGGGTTATCCGCGGCTGCGCTCGCGGAACCGGCCTTGACGGTGGAGTCGATTTTTCCCCTGCAGGACAAGCATGTGCACGCCAGCAGCATCGTCGAGTGTCCCAACGGCGACCTCCTCGCCTGCTGGTTCCACGGCTCCGGCGAACGGACGGCCAACGACGTCGTGGTCCAGGGCGCGCGCAAGAAGAACGGCGCCGAGGCGTGGGGCCCCGTGTTCCTCATGGCGGATACCCCCGGCCTGCCCGACTGCAACCCGGTGCTCTTTGTCGATTCGCAGGAACGCCTCTGGCTGTTCTGGGCGGCCGTCGTGGCCAACGGATGGGAACACGCCCTGCTCAAGTACCGCCGCGCCGAAGCCTATGAAGTCGACGGGCCGCCGCAATGGTCCTGGCAGGATGTCATCATCCTGATTCCCGGCGACGAATTGCCCGCGGCCATCGAGCGCGGCTTCAACGAACTTGGCGCCCAGGAAGGGTGCTGGGGCACCTATGCCCCGCCGTACGAGGAAATGCTCGTCGAGGCAGCGAAGGACCCCGTCAAACGGCAGAAAGGCTGGATGACCCGTATCCACCCGCTCGTCCTGCCTACCGGACGCATCCTCCTGCCGCTCTATTCGGACGGGTTCAATCTCTCGCTCATCGCGATTAGCGACGACGCGGGCGACACGTGGCGCGCCAGTCTCCCCATCGTGGGGTACGGGCCGACGCAGCCCAGCCTGGTCCTGAAAAAGGACGACACGATCGTCGCCTACCTGCGTGACGAAGGCAATCCACCGCAACGAGTTCAATTCGCAACTTCCGGCGATGGGGGAGAGTCCTGGTCGACGGCCATCGATATTGACATCCCCAATCCCAGCTCGAGCCTGGAGGTCATCGCCCTCAACGACGGGCGCTGGCTCATGGTCGGGAACGATACCGACGAGGGCCGCCATCGCCTGACCGCCTGCCTGTCCGACGATGAAGGCACCTCCTGGAAATGGAAACGCCAGATCGAACCTGCCGATGCCGCTGGCAAATCCTTCGGGTATCCGTCTCTTATCCAGGCGCGCGACGGGCGCATCCACATCACCTATTCCAGGACCACCGACACCGGAGCCACCATCGCCCACGCCTCGTTCGACGTGGACTGGGTGGTCCAAGGGCGTTAAGAGAAGCCGGCCAGGCCGCAATTGCCTGTACATCGTGTTGAATGCGTGGATTCCGGGCTTCTGGACGAACCAGCCATCCCAGCAGGCCCGGGTTTTTCCAAAATCGGCCCTCCCGGGTTCTTCCTCCCGCAACAACCCCCCAATCTGTTTCACCCGCCGGGCGGCCCAGTACCTTCCGCACTGCGGAACAATCCCTAAACCACGATAAATTAATACGTTACGGCAATTCCGCCATTTGGGTTGCCGCGAACTCCAACCACCGCTCGGGTATGCGCCTCCTCAGCCTCGAGTCCCGTTGGATTCTGGCCAGACCGGGCGCTCCTGCGAGCCCATTGACATATCCGATCATCGCGAATAAAATGAAAATTGCAATTGTTGTAAAATCGGTCGCATGGATCGGTACAACCGGTGACAACAATGCAATAACAGTCTTCGGCAAAAGGCGAGGAGGGCAGGCACCCTCCAACGGGGTTGGCAAAATGTCGGGAGTCCTCACCGAAGAAAGGAGGTACCACAGGGACAGTAGTAATGTTCATCCAGTTCTGAGTTGAAAGAGGGGGAACTGAGAAAGCGAAGCTACCTTAATGACAATGGAAAGGAGCGATAATTACCATGAAAAGGCGTGGATTTACTCTGATTGAGCTTCTCGTGGTCATTGCGATCATCGGTATTCTGGCCGCTATCCTTCTTCCTGCGCTCGCGAGAGCGCGAGAAGCTGCACGCCGTGCGAGCTGCCAAAATAACCTGAAGCAGTGGGGACTGGTCTGCAAGATGTTTGCGAACGAAAGCAAGGGTCAGGTGTGGCCCGGCCGCTTCAAGGACATCCGTAACGCCTATGCTCCCACCAACATGCAGTTCTGGTCCGTGATGGACCACGTGACGCTGTACCCCGAATACCTGACGGACATGAATATCGCGGTGTGTCCGTCGGACTCGACGACGCCTCCGGATCCGTGGGATGCCCCGGGCACCGGCTACTACCGTGCGACGGACCCGACCTGGGTGGATTATCCGTACGGCGGGCCCATCCCGTCCCTTGCGGCCGCGAGTCTGCCGACCAAAGACGACGCGGGATGCCAGGCAATGACCACCACCCGGGGCTGCTATATCCGCTGGCTGGATGACTCCTATACCTTCTGGGGCTGGGCCATTAAGGGCGCACAGGCCGCTACGGTGGAGGACATGGTCGAGCTGGGCGTCGTGCTCGATGACAGTGGCATGACCAGCCTCTATGGCAATCTGCCCGTCGAGAACCAGGACGAGTACAAGGACATCACCCTTACGCTGACCACCGGGCCGGCCACCCTCTACTGGTTCCGCGAGGGCATCGAGCGGTTCTTCATCACCGACATCAACAATCCGGCTTCGTCGAGCATGGCGCAGTCGGAACTCGCCGTGATGTGGGACTCGTCGCGCACGTATGGCCTCGACGATGACAATCCGGGGCAAGTCTCCCCCGAGTTCAATCACGTGCCTGGCGGCGCGAACGTACTGTTCATGGATGGCCACGTGGAGTTCTTCCGGTATCCGCAGCCGGACGGCAGCAATGCGTTTGTCGTCACCAAAGCGGGTCACTCGGACGGTTACATGTGGTTCCCGTGATCGGGCATCCGCTCGTAGCGTGAAATGCGCATAGAAACCGGGCGGGCACTCGGAGATTCCGGATGCCCGCCCTTCTTTTTTTCCGCCTGATTCCCGGCAGCCGGCCGCACCCTCTGCCGGTCGAACATGCGCCGAACCGGGCCGTCCCGCCAGGGCGCGTATGCCTCTTGGCTCAGGTTCGCCCTCTCAGGAACGCAAGAACATAGCGGGCCTGGGCTCGCCGAGCGCCCGCTCGGCACGCAAACTCCACATGCATGCCGGGCTGCCGCCCCGCTTTTAACGAGGCCCAGCCGGGCGCGAACCTACTCACCGCGCCGGTCGGCACGGTCGGCCTGGCTGCCGTAACTTATTGTCCCCTGTTCACCGCCGGCAGTCGAGGCGTCCTTCTTGCCGCAACCGAACGTTCCCAATACGACGCCACACAGGACCACAAACAGAATCAGTTTCTTCATGGTGCAGATTCTCCCTTCCCAAATACGCTCAAACCCCTGCGATTTGATGCCATTTGCGCCGCAATCCGTCAGTTACTATAACACAGAGAACCGGGCGAATATAGCCGGAAGAGGACTCAGAATCGCCGGATGAGGTGAGGAGATCTCCGCAGGGCCAATGCCGGTGGAGGCGGTAGCGCACGGAGGTTTGCGGTTGCACAGATCTCTGGCGCGCCAACAACGCGATTCACCCCGGCGACCATAGAGCCGAGTCTACACCACGCCCCGTACAACGACTGTAGAATTCCGCAGCGTTGTCCCCCCTGGCGGGGGACACAAGACCCGGAAGCATTCAGCGGGTTGATTTCGGCACACCTCTCGCCCGCCAGCGGGCACACGGCCTGCACTACAACTCCGAACTCCGGTGGGCTGTGGTCTGCCGTCCCTACGGGACTTGTGATTTGCGGGATGCGGAGGCTCCCACCACTGAAGTGGTGGGCTATTGTCTGTCGTCCCTGCGGGACGCGGAGCCCTGCGGGCAGGGCTGGTATGCCATCGCGCCATTGGCGCTCTGGACGCGCGAATCTGCGTCTTTCCCCTAGCCACATCGGCCCTTCAGAACAGACTGGTATGCTATCGGGCCTTCGGCGCTCTGGAAGGCAGTATGGTCTCTCGTTTCACCGCGTGGGTGAGTCGACAAAAGCTCCAGCGCTCGACAGCGCAACCCTCTGAACCATCTGCCTTCGCGTTAGCTGGGGATTGGGGAGGACGGCGGCATTGCACGGTCTGCGCACACGCGTCCACTCGGTCCACCCCGTCCACAGGGCGTCTGTTCCGATTCGCGTTCCGCATGCTGGAGGCATTGGCCCGTTGTTGTTATACTCTGGATCAGGGAGCGGCCAGCAAGGCATATGTGCGGGCAGAGGGGCATCCGTCGTGCACGGACCATCCGGTGCCCGCGCGGTTCTAAGGAGGCCTGGCAATGCGGCATACCATGCTTCACCATCATCATCTTTGCGCAATCCTCATGCTGCTCGTTGCGGCCTGCGGCGGGCCCGAGCCGGGTGGGAATGCCGCCCGGGACGTGCCCCCGCCTGCGCCTCAATTCGCTCAACTCAAAATCCTCTATCCGTTGGAGGGCGCCCTGTTTCCGCGCGATATCGTGGCCCCGCGAGTGCGCTGGGAAGACTCCGTCGCGGACGCCGCCCTGTGGCGTGTCGAGCTCCGCTTCCCCGGCCGGGAGCAGGGGATCGAAGTCACGGTCGACGCCCCCGAGTGGCTTCCGTCCGCCGAACAATGGGACGCCATCAAACAGCATTCGCTGGAAACGCCTGCCGAGTTGACGGTTCGTGGCATGAGACGCGAAGCGCCGGACACACCCCTCTCCGAAGGGCGCGTGGCATTTGCAACATCCTCAGATAGTGTCGAAGCCCCGATTTTCTATCGCGAGGTCAATCTGCCGTTTCTGGAAGCCGTCAAGGATCCGTCCACCATCCGCTGGCGGTTCGGCGCGGTGTCGTCCCCCGAACGGCCGCCCATCCTCCTGACCAACCTTCCCGTATGCGGCAACTGCCATTCGTTCTCCGCCGACGGGGCCACGCTCGGCATGGATGTGGACTACGCAAACGATAAGGGCTCCTACGCTATTGTGACCGTCTCACAGGATGTCGTCTTCGCGGACGAGAACGTCATCACCTGGAGCGATTTCGATCGCGATAGCGGGGAGATGACATTCGGTCTGCTTTCGCAGGTTTCTCCGTGCGGACGCTACGTCCTCAGTACGGTGAAGGACCGCTCGGTATTTGTGCCTCGTCCCGACCTCTATTTCTCGCAGTTGTTCTTCCCGCTGAAAGGGGTACTCGCGGTATATGACCGGGAAACGAAAACCTATACCGCGCTTCCCGGCGCCGATGATCCCCAATACGTGCAGAGCAATCCCGCGTGGAGTCCCGATGGCCAGGAGATCGTCTTCGCGCGAAGCGTCGCCTACCCGCTCCGGCGCCTTCGCGATACCCAGCGCGTGCTGCTCACGGCCGATGAATGCAAGGAGTTTTTGGAGGAAGGCAAGAAGTTCAAATTCGACCTGTACCGCGTGCCGTTTAACGGCGGGAAAGGCGGTGAGGCCGTCCCGCTCGAGGGTGCATCCCACAACGGCATGAGCAACTTCTTCCCCAAATACTCCCCCGACGGCAAGTGGATCGTGTTCTGCCGCGCCGACAGCTTCATGCTGCTGCAACCGGACAGCGAACTCTATATCATCCCCGCGAAGGGTGGCGAAGCCCGCAGGCTCCGGTGCAACACCGACCGGATGAACTCGTGGCACACCTGGTCGCCCAACGGCAAGTGGCTCGCGTTTACCTCCAAGACGAACGGCCCGTACACTCAGCTCTTTCTCACGCATGTCGACGAAAACGGCGAGACCACGCCTCCCGTAGTTCTCGAACATTTCTCCGACCCCGACCGGGCCGTCAACATCCCCGAGTTCGTGAACGCCTCTCCTGACGCCATGCGCACCATGCGGGAGAAGTTTGTTGACGACGTCTCGTTTGAACGTGCCGGCACCGAGTTCCGGAAGGCCAAAGACTACGTGGGCGCCGAACGCCAGTACCGCCGAGCCCTCGAACTCAATCCGGGCAATGCCAGCGCCCACCTCAACCTGGGGTTTGTGCTGGACGCGACGGATCGGCCCGAAGAGGCCCTCGCCAGTTACACCG
Source organism: Candidatus Hydrogenedentes bacterium UBA2224 (assembly GCA_002348185.1). Classification (GTDB taxonomy): domain Bacteria; phylum Hydrogenedentota; class Hydrogenedentia; order Hydrogenedentales; family SLHB01; genus UBA2224. The sequence goes on from DDYW01000064.1 coordinate 40,752, forward strand.
AAGCCCTGCGGCTGGAGCCCTCGATGCCCGAGGCCCACTTCAACTATGCCGGCACCATGCTCGCATTGGGCCGGCTGGACGAGGCCATCGGGGAGTACCGTGAGACCATTCGTCTGGACCCGCATTTCGCGAGCGCCTATGCCAACCTCGGTGCGGCGCTCGAAAAGAAGGGGGAGACGGACGAGGCGCTCGCGCTCTGCGAGGAAGCCGTGCGCGTTGACCCGGACAGCAGCGAACTCCGCTCAAATCTCGGGCTTATGCTCGCGCGCATGGGCCGTATCGAGGACGCCCTGGCGCATCTCTCGGAGGCCGTATCGAAGGAACCGGAAAATGTGCTCGCGAGAATGAACCTGGGCCTGATCCTGGCCCAGCAGGGCAAATTCGCCGAAGCAGCTGAACACTATGCGACTGCGCTCACGCTCGAGCCCGCCAATGCCGGAGCCCACGGGCATATGGGAAATCTCCTGCTCGCTCAGGGGAAACGTGAAGAGGCCTGCGTCCACCTGCTCGAGGCCTTGCGTCTCGGACTCGACAACGTGGAGTTACGGCGCAATCTCGGACTGGCCATGGCCCAGCAGGGCAAGATCGACGACGCGGTCATGCATCTTCAGAAGGCCGTCGAACTGGAACCTGATCATGTCCCGTCCCGTGTGAACCTGGGCGCCATGCTGCTGTCGCAGGGCCATGCCCAGGAGGCCGCGGAGCAGCTCGCCGAGGCGCTGCGCCTCGAGCCGGACAACCTGAACGCGGCGGTGAACCTGGCGGAAGCGCACGCCCAGACCGGCCGCTTCGACGCGGCCGTGCCGCTGCTGGAAAAGGCCCTGGACGCTGCCCGGTCCGGGGACAACGCCGCCGTGACTCAGGAGATCACGCGGAGGCTCGAAGCGTACAAACAGGGCAAACCGGGCCAGCCCGTGCCGGGCCGGTAGGTGGCCGTGGCCGATGGAATTGTGCGGGTAAGGGAGCGCGCCGTGGAGGGAAAAACGCCTGTCTCAGCAAACGTGGGCGCGCAGGCATACAGCGAATTCAAGTGGGTCATGGAACAGCACTGAACCTGCGAGGAGGGAACCCCATGGAATACCTTATGCTCCTGTGTTCTTGCGGCAACAAGACACGCATCCCGGCTTCGGCAATGGGCGCGGCGGCTGCGTGCGCGGCCTGCGGTCAGCGCATCACGGCCACCCCGGTAAACACCGTGCCGATTCCTGCCGCAGCGCCCCAGGCTTCTCCGACATCGTCCTCCGCGCGTCCGTCGGCCACGCGCCTCCCCATGCTCGATCAGCTCCGTGGTTATGCCATATTCGGCATGATCCTCGTGAACTACCTCGGGCACTTTGACGTCATGCCCTGGGCGTTCCGGCATCACAAGACCGGTTTCAGCTATGCGGACACTATCGCGCCGCTGTTCGTCTTCGTCGTGGGCATGGGATTCCGCCTTTCGCTCCTGCGCCGGATGCAGAAGGTCGGTCCCTGGGCCGCCCGTTGGCAGACCGCCCGGCGCTACCTGGTTCTGTTTGTGGTGGCCATTGCCTTCTACGGGCCGGACGCCCGCATAGACTGGTGGGACGCGCTGACCCATATCGCCCTGGCCGGACTCATCTCTCTGCCCTTCATCGACAAGAACGCAGGGGTCCGGATAGGCGCGGCCGTCGGGTACCTCGCGGCGTTCATGCTCCTCTACATGGGCACCAGCTACGGCTCTTCGTTCATGCTGCGCAGCATGAACGGCGGGCCGCTCGGACCGCTGAGCTGGGCCTTTGTGCTCCTCTTCGGCACCCTCGCCTATGACCTCCTCGCTGCGGGCGACGCGAAAAAAGCGCTGTCCTGGTCTTGCCTCGCGGGGGTCGGGCTCGTCCTGGCCGGGTGGGTCGCCTGGTACCTGATCCCCAAGGACTGGGCCGGCTATGGCGAGCAGTACGGCGCGTTCTGGCCACTCTCCAAACGCTGGTGCATCGCCCCCGCCATGCTGCTGTCCACGGGGCTGTGCTTCCTGACCTTCGCCCTGTTCTATTACCTCTGCCAGGTCCGTGAGTTCCAGTTTCCCACGCTGACCGTACTGGGTCAGAACGCGCTGTTCATCTACCTGCTCCAGTACGCGCTGATGGAAATTCACGGGGCATACATTCCCGACAGCAGCGGCGTTCTGGCCGCCCTGCTCGGGTTCGCGGGCATGTATGCCTTCTGTTACCTGGCCGCCCGAAAACTATACAATGACGGCATTATCATCAAATTGTGAGGCGCCGACTGCCGCGGTGCACTCCTGAGATGCGGACCGGCAGGCGCCTCGCCGCCGGCAGGACGCGCATCGGAACTCGCGCCGCATCCCATGGATGCTGTAAGGAGGAGTGTTGGTGTACCTGGAGCTTCCGCGTATGAATCGACGAAGCACGCTCAAGGGGCTGGCGATGGGCGCTGCCGCGGCTTTCGCCGGCGTGCCCCGTGCTGAGGCCGCCAGCAGCGGCCTTCCCAGGCACAGCGGCCGGGAGGCCGTGGCCGCAGATGTCCTCGTCTGCGGCGGCGGTCCGGCGGGCATCGCGGCGGCGCTCATGGCCGCCCGGCAGGGGTGCACGACGCTGCTCGTGGAACGCTACGGACGTCTGGGGGGGATGGCCGTCCAGGCGCTGGTGGGACCCATCATGGGCCGGGTTCAGAGCGCCTGGGTCGATCAAATCCTCGAGCGTGTCGGCGGGCGAAACGTGGACTATGAATTCATCGACCTCGCATACGCCGGCCTTCTCTCCGAAGCCGGGGCGGGATTCCTCCTGCACGCCCCCGTCCTCGCGCCCGTCTGCGACGGAAACCGCGTGACCGGAGTGACGCTTCTCACCAAGCAGGGCACGGTCGACATCACGGCGAAGATAACCGTCGATGCCACCGGCGATGGTGATATCGCTTATGCTACCGGAGCCGCATACGACCAGGGACGCGCAGCCGGACCTTCCTGGGAAGCCGACGGCCTGTGCCAGCCCATGTCGATCATGTTTCGCGTGTCCGGCGTCGCCCATGAGGAAACCATGGAGGCACAGGGCGGACGGAGGACCTACCGCTTCCCGGACGGGCGTTCCTGGAATGACGTCACCCGCGATGCCCACGCCAGCGGCGAACTGCCTCCAACCGTCGGCTTCATCCGGACCTACCTGTCCCGGCGCGAGGACCAGCGGGTCATTAACGCCACCCAGGTCAACGGTCTGGACGGCACGGACGCCCGCGACCTGACGAAGGCCGAGCTTGACGGCCGTCGCCAGGTCCATGCCATCGTCGAGTTCCTCCGGAAACGTGCTCCCGGCTTTCAGGACGCTTACGTGTCCGCCATGCCGGCCGTCATCGGTGTTCGTGAAACCCGGCGGATTCGTGGTTTGGCGACCCTCACCCTTCGAGATCTGCTCGAGGGGAGCAAATCGGACGCCGCGGTGGTGCGAGGCGCCTCCTACCCGGTCGACATCCATAACCCTACGGGCATCGGCCAGGCCATGGGCTTCCTGCCCGGGAACGACCCTCAAGTGCAACCGTACGACATCCCGTTCGGGTGCCTTGTGCCCGAAACCGTCGACGGTTTGCTGGTTGCGGGCCGGTGCATCAGCGGCAGTCATGAGGCGATGGCCTCGTACCGCGTCCAGGGCATTGCCATGGCGACCGGCATCGCTGCCGGCGCCGCCGCGGCCCTGGCCGCCCGTGCCGGCATGCAGCCGCGCGCGGTTGATGTAAAACGGGTGCAGGACATTGTTTTTGATGGCAAACCGGGTTGAAGAAGGGGGCTGAGAAGGGCGCTGCGCACGGCGCCGGCGTCCGGACGTCCCGATGATCCATTACAAACGCGGTATACGGAGACGGTTATGCGCACACAGACCTCGTTGTCGCGCTCGCTCGGTGTTATTCTTTCGCTCGTGTTTCTGGCGCAGGCCGCCGGGGCCCAGTCCGCGGTCTCTTCGCTCAAAGTGAGCGACAATAGACGTTTCCTCGTGCACGAAGACGGTTCGCCGTTCTTCTATCTCGGCGATACCGCATGGGAGCTCTTTCACCGGCTCAACCGCGAGGAAGCTGACCGGTATCTGCGCAATCGAAGCGAGAAAGGGTTCACCGTCATTCAATGCGTGGTCATTGCCGAGCGCGACGGGCTCGGCACGCCCAACGCCTACGGCGATGTCCCGTTCATCGACATGGATCCGTCGCGTCCCAACGAGGCGTATTTTGCCCATGTGGACTGGATCGTCAACCGGGCGGAATCCTACGGGTTGTTTGTCGGCATGCTCCCAACCTGGGGCAGCTGGCTCGGAGGGGTCGACGAGGATCGTCCGAACAGCGATTTCTTCAACGCATCCAATGTCCGTGACTACGGCCGTTTTCTCGGCGAACGGTACGCGAACAGACCCGTGATATGGGTGCTTGGCGGCGACCGTGTGGCGGACACCACGGCCGCCGTGTGGGAGCTGCTCGCCCTGGGAATCCGGGACCGCGTCGGCGCCACACAGTTGATGACGTTCCACCCCCGCGGCGGCCACAGCTCCTCCGAATGGTTTCACGGCGCGTCCTGGCTCGATTTTCACATGGCGCAGAGCAGTCAATTCCCGAAAAGCACAAACTACACGTTTATCGAGCGAGATTACGCCCTGCCGAATCCGGTACCCTGCATGGACGGCGAGCCCGCCTACGAATACCCTCCGGACCCGGCGACTCAGAAGCGTCCCGTGGGCCCGGTGCAGATCAGGCGCAATGCCTACTGGGCGGTCTTTGCCGGCGCGCATGGCCACAGCTACGGCACGCATCCGGTCTGGCAGATGTACGACGTGGGCCGGGAATCCCGTTGGCACGCCGTGACCCCGTGGCATGAATCGCTGGACCTGCCCGGCGCGGTTCAGGTGACCTACCTCAAGCGCCTCATGCTGAGCCGCCCGTTTCTCACCCGCATACCCGACCAATCCCTGCTGATGTCGGAATCCCCCGGCGGCCTTGAGCGCATCCAGGTGACGCGCGATGGCACGCCCGGCCACTCGGACGCGACGTATATCTTCGCCTATTTTCCCCGGCGTCTGCGGGCCGAACTCAACACCTCGCGTATCCCCGCCGATACCCTCCGCGTCTGGTGGATGAATCCACGCACGGGTGAATGCTCCGCCCCCTCCGAATGCGCCAATGCCGCCCGCATGGCGTTTGAACCGCCCTCGGAGGCGCAGGAGGAGGACTGGGTGCTGATCGTCGACGATGCCTCAAAGGACTACCCGTCCCCGGTGGCGGGGTTCTGAACCGCCGGCGCACGCCCTGGCGCAACACCCTGGCTGCGCCATGGTTGAGGCTAGTTCGCGCCGGCGCGATTCCGGGTAGGCGAGCAGCACATGCCGGAGTACTTCCATCCAACAGTTGTTCAACTGTGGAACATATTTAACGTCGCTCGGAATAGTTTCCGTAACTTCCGTCCAGAGGAGAATCGGGCCCTGATGTTGTAAGCCATTTATGAGCAAGGGCTTACGATTTTTTGCCGCAACCTCCGAGAATTGGTATGAATCCTGCTCCGATCTGCGTGGGGTTGCCCAGGGGCAAGTCGCCTTTGGGCCGGTTTGGGGGAGAACGAGTCCCTCGTTCTCGAGCGAGTTGGCGCGGTTCCGATAGGGTGCCGTGTGCTGACTTTACTAACGGATTCGGGAGGTGGAGACGATGATGGTCAAGTACAGGTGGGAATGGTGTGCTGCCGCTCTGCTGACCATGGCGGCGATGTCGGCTCAGGCGGGAATCATCCCGTCGCCGGGCGAGATCGCCTGGGATTACAGTGACTCGTTCTCGGCGGTGCTGGGCGAAGCTAACGACCTGGAATTTGGAGATGGCACAGGCTGGACCGACCCCGACGGACGCATGTGGACGGAGTACTGGGATTCGAATTATTGGACCCAGTGGTTCTATGACGGAGTGTACGACGCGGATCGGTACAAGATCGTTCACCTGCAATTCGCGATTGAGCCCATTGACCGCTACTCGATGGGGCCAGGGAAGGTGGTCCTGGGCTGGACCACCCCGGAATGGTCCGCCCTCGGGATGGACAGACCGCCCCTGCTTTACGATTTTTACGACGAGTCGGCCGGTGAGTTCAGCATCCCGGAGGACTTGTATATCGAGCGATCGGAACTCCTGCTCGACTTGCGCTACGGCACCATTCAGGACGTTTATCCTAATGGCATTCCGACCCTCACGTACGACCTGTATTATTTGATCCCGGATTACAACCCCGAATGGGTATCGATCGGTGTGTCCGGTCAGATGTTCCGGATATCAGGCACGATCGAGCATGCCTGCCTGCCCAGCGAGGTCGTAGACGACAATATTGTCCCCGAGCCCGCATCCGTTGCCCTGCTGGGGCTGGGCCTCGCGGGGCTGGCCGTGCGCCGGTTCCGTCACTGTTAGCGCCCCGGATTTGGCGTTATATCGTTTGTACTCCGATTGTTGAGCATGCAGCCCATTGAGCGCGTTTTGGATGATTTGAGGCGGGCCGAAGCCCGCCTCAAATCGTTGTATTCTCTGTCCGTCCCGTTAAACGTATTCATTCCCTGAGCCTTTGTGGGAACACGTGGGAACACACCAAAGAGCACTCCTGTGTTCACTCCGGGTTTGTCATTTCCCTTCTGCACTCGTATAATTCAGAAAGCTTCTTGAGTTCGATGGCGCTGGAAAGGCGCAGGTGCGTTGACGCGTCACAGATATTTCGCCAGGAGGTTCCGGATGTTGGAGAGATGTGTCGCCAGCCGCAAAGGCTTTACGCTTATTGAATTGCTCGTGGTTATCGCCATTATCGGTATCCTCGCCGCCATCCTGCTTCCCGCCCTTGCGCGCGCCCGTGAGGCCGCTCGCCGCGCCGCATGCGCGAACAACCTCAAACAAATGGGCTTGGCTTTCAAGATGTACGCCAACGAATCACGGGGGGAGAAATGGCCGCCGCGGATGATCCGCAACATACAGGGCCAGCTCTCCGACACCATGATCTTCAATGGCCCGTCCATGTATCCGGAATACATTACCGACCTCAACGTGGTCTGGTGTCCCTCGATGGCCAGCGCCTCGCCCATGGAGCGTTACGATGAGGGCGCCCGCGGCTCGGGCAACAAGGACGGCATCATTCAGCCGGAAGAGCTGGTCAAATCGCCGTTCAACTACACCGGCTGGCTCTTTATGGACGCCGTGAATTTCATGGGATTCGACAAGGTGGGCCTTCCCGGCAGCGGCGTTGGCGGGCGTTACGAAGGGGCCGACTATGTGGATACGCCTCTCGGCGAACTGGGCGATGCAAACGTAGCCACCAGCGGCGCTGCGTCCGATGACGACTACAATTTCTCGGCCACGTTTCCCGGCACCCAGGCCGGCGGCGGCAGCGTGCTCTACCGCTTGCGCGAAGGCGTCGAGCGATTCATGGTCACCGACATCAATAATCCGGCTGCCTCCGCGAATTCGCAGAGCATCGTCCCCGTGATGTGGGACCACCTGACGCCTCAGGTGGTGGGGTCGACGCATGTGCCGGCCGGCGTCAACGTGCTGTATATGGACGGCCACGTCACGTTCTCGAAGTATCCGGGGGACTCGCCCTGGGTCGTGACGATTGACGGGCCGCGGATCATGGGCCGCTACGATCGCGAGTTCAAGTAAGCGCCGGTGAAAGCGGCTCCGCGCCGCCCGACGCCCCGCGACGTGGCCGTGACCGGACAACCCCGGGGATGGGAGATCGTGTTTTTTAAGATTATCCTCAGTCAAGCCCGATACCGCTGGATGTTTACGCTGCTCCTCTTTCTCGCCATGACGGTCCTCGTGACGCTCTATGTGTACCTGCTCAACACCAACCGGTTCGCAAATCGCGCCATGCAGCTCGTCATGAAGAACATGGGCCACAATATGGTGATCCTGCCCGAAGTAACCAATCCGCTCGACTCGTTCCTGTGCACCGAGAACCAGCCGCTGTTTGACGCCGACGTCACCCACCGTCTCGCGGGGCATCTCGAACTGTTTTCGCGATACTACGTGTCTGTGCTTCAGCAGCGCCTTGCCCTCAACGGCGTTGACCTGCTGCTTACCGGCATCGAGCCTGTCGAGCGGACCGATGAAACCGATGAGAAAGGCAACATGGTGAAGCCTGTGGCGCCGGGAACCGTGCGGCTGGGGTCTGCCGCCGCCGAATCGCTGGGACTCCGTGAAGGGGCGGAACTCGAACTCCTCGGGCGGGCCTTTCGGGTCGCGGAAATCCTCCAGCCCCTGGGAACCGAGCGCGATTACCGCGTCTATCTCGCCCTGAGCGAATGTCAGGAATTGCTTGGTCTCGGACAGGAAATCAATGTCATCTGGGCCTTCCAGTGCTTGCATCATGGCGGCCCGCTGCAGGAAATTGAACGCCTTCACGCGGAAATGCTCGCCAGGGCCGAGCCGGGCTTCAGGCACATTTCGATCATGCCCATCGCACGGGGACGCTACCTGGCCCGCGAAACCACCTCCATGACCCTGTATTATGTGCTCGCCATCGTGCTTGCCGCCACGATCCTCATCATCGCCATCGCCGGCATGCAGGAAGTCACCGAACGCCGCCGCGAAGTGGGCATCCTGGTGTCCCTGGGAGCCGGCCTGCCCTATGTCGTGGGGCTCTATCTCGTCAAAATTGTGGCCCTGGCCGCCGCTGCCGCCGTCACCGGCTTCATTGTCGGTTCGGAACTGGCCGTACGCATGACGTCCTCGTTCCTGGTCACCCAGACGCGGGCCGTGCGCATCGTGTGGGAGGACTTACCCTCCGTAACGGCGTTGAGCGTTATGGTCGCGCTCGTGGCCATGCTCCTGCCCATGCTCCAACTGTTGCGAACCGACCCCAACAAAACCCTGGTGGAAGAATAGCCTTCATGTACGACCTGCAGCATCTCTCAAAGCTCTACCGTAAATCCGGAGAAACGGTCCGGGCCCTCGATGACCTCGACTTCAAAATCGCGCCCTGCGAGTTTCTTGTGCTTCACGGGGCGAGCGGCAGCGGCAAGACCACCCTTCTTCTCATCCTCGGCGGCATGCTGACGCCCTCCTGCGGCACCGTCCGCTGCAATGGCGTCGACCTCTACGCCAGTTCCCGCGCTGACCGCAACCGTTTTCGGCGGACTGCGGCCGGGTTCATTTTCCAGCAGTTTCATCTCATGCCGTACCTGACCGCCTACGACAACATCCGCGTGGCGCTCGCGCTGCGAAGCGGGCATGCCCACGGAGACATCCACGCTCTCGCCGAACGGCTCGGCATAGCAGACCGGCTTGCCCACCGGCCCGGGGAACTCAGCGTTGGCGAACAACAGCGCGTGGCCATGGCGCGCACCCTCATCTGCGAACCCGACATTATCCTCGCCGATGAACCCACCGGAAACCTCGACGCCGCGAACCGGAATATCATCGCCGAATGCCTTGCCGAGGAACACCGTCGCGGGCGAACCATCGTGCTGGCCACCCACGAGGAACGCCTCCTCGAACTCGGCACCCGAACCCTCGAGCTCGACCAGGGCCGCATCAAGGAATCGTTGCCTCGACCGTGATCCGGCGCCCCCGCTGGTCGACGCCGGTTTCACCGCTCTCTTTTCCGTCGAAATCATCTTTCCCCCCCGGCAATCCAACCGAAGTATACTGTTCTGGATGTTCTGGCCAATCCGCGGAGGTAGAATCATGCCGCTGATACCCTCGTTCCGTAAGTTGATCCTGTGTGTGTTCGCTTTCTTTTGCATAGGGCCTCTTTCCGCCGGAGCGCAGGATGGGCCCGTGTACCTGTCCGGCGGCGGCGGCGTCCGCGCTGTTTTTGAACGCTTGCCGAACGGCTGGCTCTGGACGGCCTGCGAGGATACGGACACCGGAGCGCGATGGACCATCGCTGGACCGCGATTCAGTCTCCAGACTCCGGATGGAACGCGCACAAGCCTCGCTGGCGTGGATTCCATCGCCCTCGAACAAGACCCGCTCGGACGGCGTAGACCAGGTGGTACTTCACGCAACCTTTTCGACGCCCCCCGTCGAGCTGCGGCAGACCTGTTCGTTCTGCGCCGACGGGCGCACCCTGCGCATCCAGACCGCGTTGCGTGCGACGGGCATGCCGGTGACCATTCAGCGCGCCGGCCTGCTCGAGATCCAGGTCGAAGGGCAGCCGCTCGAGCTCACCGGCCCCTCGCACGTGTCGTGCCCCGTTTTTGGAAGTGAGATCTTTGCCGGGCTCGAACATCCTTCCGCGTGGTGTCAGGTGGACGGCGATACCCTGTACCTCGCCCAGCATGCGTACGTCGAAGCCACGAGCGCCTGGACGGATCTCGCGCCGGCCGTGTTCGGCACGGTTTCCCGTGAAGAGCGCGCCGCTTACGGGGCGAAGGAGGGGTTGCGCCGTTCGTTTCTGCGCTATCTCGACACGGTCCGCGTGAAACCTGCCGACCTGCACGTCCATTACAACGACTGGTGGACAGCCCCGGTGCCGTCTACGGAAGAATTCGTCCTGAACAACATCGCCCGGCTGAAGCAGGACCTCTTCGACGTCACGGGCTTCTTCTTCGATTCCTACGCCATGGACATGGGGTGGTCGGACCCCCAGTCCGTCTGGCAGATCGACACCAGCCATTTCCCGGAAGGCTTTTCCAGGATCCGGGCCGCCCTCGACGCGGTTCATGCCCGCCCCGGACTCTGGGTCTCGCCAAGCAGCCTGTATCCGCCCGCGCTCGACAACCAGTGGCTGCAATCCGCCGGATACGAGGCCACCCCCCATCCGACGCTCGGCCTGAACGCGTGCCTGGCCCGAAACGGCAAGTACCAGACCGCGTTCAAGGAAGCCGTCCTGAAACACGCTCAGGCCGCCAACCTGGCTCACGTGAAATTCGACGGGTTCGTTCCCCACTGCGAAATCGAGACCCACGGCCACCATCCCGGGCCCGAGTCGTACCTGCCCATCGCCGAAGGATTGATGGACGTCTTCGACGCCCTGCGGGCCCGCGACCCCAACATCGCCCTCGAGCCGACCTGTTTTGGATACCGCCTCAGCCCGTGGTGGCTGATGCACGTGCCGTTTGTCATTGGCCCCTTCGGCGATGACAGTCCCACGGGGCGCTGCCCCTGTCCGGAATGGATCGAAGCGATGACCACCGCCCGCGATATCGAAAACCTCGCGGGTCGTGACGCCTTTCTGATGCCAAGTTCCGCCCTGCAGTGTTTTGACATCATCGTGCAATGCCCGGGCGCGTTTCAGAACCATGCCGCCATGGCCATTGGCCGGGGGCGCTGGTTCATCTCCTCATACATCAATCCGGAGTTCATGGACCGCGGCGAATGGGAGTTTTTCGCGCAACTCATCGCCTGGGCGCGGCACAACCGCGAGTTTCTACAGGAGCCGATGCCCGTCGGCGGCGATCCAGCCAAACGCGAGCCGTATGGATACGCCTTTTCCGGTCCTGCGCGCCGCCTTTTCTGCCTGCGCAATCCCTGGCTCGAAGAAGCCGCCTTCACCTTGCCCGAGACCTTCCGGAATGCCCCCTTTTCTCCCGCAACGGAAATCCGCACCGTGTACCCGCGCCGGGAAATCCTCGCCCGCGTCGATACGGGCGCCCCGTTGCCCGAACTTCATCTCGGGCCTTACGAAACCGTGTTCGTGGAACAGGTCCCCACAGAGGAACCGCCGCGAATCCTCAGCGACCGGGTCGCTCCGGCGCCGCGCATCGAGATGACCGTCGCCCAGGCGCCGCTCGTCGAGCGGACCGTCTTTGAAGAAGAACCCGCCCCGTACGGGCCCTCCTGAACTTCCCCGACCGGCGACGCGGCCGAAATCGTCTCATTCCGCACCACGGTCGACCTCACCTTGACAGGCATCGACTCCGCCGAGGTCTGCGTACTCTGCGAAGGTCCGCCCGACGTCGCGCTGAGCACCTGTTCGCTTGCCGTGGACGGCGTCGACGCGCCGGTCGCCTCATCCGCTTCCGCCAGCGCGTTCGCCGCGACGGGCAAACCCGCGGACGAACACTGGATCTGGTTTATCACGCGCGTGCCCGAAGGACGGCATACGGTGGAGGTGCGCCTGAATCCCGCCGCGCCGGCGTCCACCGTCGCTGTGTTTGCTCGCGGCACCGCGCCCGCGCGACCGTCCGATGCCCCCTTCGACTCCGGTCCCGCGTTTCCCTTGTACCGGCCCGAACGGCGCACCTGGTCCCGCACGCTCATCCCTCCGATGGCCTGCAATACCGGCGCGGCCGTCGTCCAGCGCCGCCCGCGGGAGATCATTACGATTGACGGCGTCTATCTCGACACGCTGACGTGGTCCGAGGCCTCCGCGGGCTGGGGGGAGGTCCGTCTGAACCGCAGCGTCATGGACAAGCCCATGACCATCACCGGACGCCGCTGCCTCCGCGGCATTGGCACCCATGCCGACAGCAGAATCGACTACGAGCTTCCCAGCGGCTTCAAGACCTTCGCGGCAACCATTGGATACGATCAGGAGGTCCGGGGCGGCTCCGTCGTTTTCGTAATCAAAGGCGACGACCGGGAGCTGTTCCGCAGCCCCGTTGTCGGGCGCGACACCGCTCCCATCGAGGTCCGCGTGCCGCTCGACGGCGTGTCCAGACTCTCGCTCATCGTCGAGGACGCCGGTGACGGCATTGCCGCTGACCATGCCAACTGGGCAGACGCGCGCCTCCTGAAATAGCGTACGCGCGCCGGGCGGGCCACACGGGACTTCACTCAGCGCCGTCCTGTTTCTCGAGGAACTGCAGTTCCCAGAGGGTCGGGCCTTCTGTGGCCTCGAGAATGTTGAGCCGGACGCCGGAGGTGGTAATGGCCTCAAAACGCGCCCGGCCGTTCATGCCAAGTTTCTCACCAGTGTAAAAGGTGGTCCAGCGCTTTCCGTCGTCGCTTTTCTGGAGCTCGAACTTCTGGATGCGGTCGCCGCACGCCTCGTTGACGAGGATCTGGCTGATTGTGCGGGGCGCGTCAAAGCGGACCTGCAGCCAGGCCTGATGCGTTCCGGAGTCCGTCGCCCAGCGGGTCTCGGGATTGCCATCAAACGCCATGGCGGGGTTGTACAGGTCCATGCTCTCGTAGACGTTCGATGCGGCGAAGTTCCCCTGAACGATTTCGGTGGGGAGGGGGATGGGGGAGAGGTCTTCTGCGTTGCCTTCGACTTCCAGCGCGAGGATGGTGTCCGGGTCGACGCGCGCGGCCGCGTCAAACTCCAGAATCAGCGCCTCGGCGGTGGTTTTGAGGCTCACAGCGCCGCCCGTGAGCAATTCGTGCCGAATGATCGCGCATGGCAGCAAAGGCAGCTCCAGACGGCCGTCTTTCACCTGGTTCCAGTCAAGCACATGGAGATAGACGCGGTTGTCTTTGCAGGTGGAGGCCCCCCAGGCGCCGGGCATGTAGGGCCCGCCGCGGGTGCCGTAGATCGTCTCGCCAAACTGCTTGAGCCAGGCCCCCATCTCGGCGAGGCGTTCCACCTGTCGCGGCTCGATGCGCCCGTCCGGCATGGGACCCACGTTGAACAGGAGGTTTCCATCCCCCCCGGCCGTGCGGACGAGGACATCAATGCACCTGTCGAGCGTCTTCATCGTATCGTCAGGTTTCCACGCCCACTGGTTGCAGATCGTCATGCAGGTCTCCCAACTGCGGTCGCGGTTGAACGCGCCGACACGCTGCTCCGGCGTGGCATGGTCTTCGGGGAGCCCCGCCCGGTCGTTGATCACGATGCCGGGCTGAAGTTCCCGGATCATCCTGACCAGCTTCGCTGCATCCCAGTCCTCCGCGGTCCCGCCGAGTCCGTCAAACCAGAGGATGTCGATCTGGCCATAGTTCGTGCAGAGTTCGCGCAACTGGCCATGAAGGTATTCGATGTACCGGGCATGATTCGCGGTCCGGTAGTCGGGATGATGCCAGTCGGGAGGGGAGTAGTACCATCCTACCTTGAGCCCCGCCTCATGGCATGCGTCGGCGAGTTCGCGAACCACATCGCGCTGGAACGGGCTGTTGGTGATCTTGTACTCGGTAAGCGCGGAATCGAACATGCTGAAGCCGTCGTGGTGTTTCGAAGTGAAAACGAGGTACTTCATGCCCGCGTTGCGCGCGATCTGGACCCACTCCCGGGCGTCAAATTTAACCGGATTGAATTCCCGGTAGAGGTTGTCATAGACCTCGACCGGGATCTCGCCCGTGCCGCCCGTGCCCCGCCGTTCACCCCCGCGGGACCAGCCAATCTCCGTGCCTTTCAGGCTCACCGGTCCCCAGTGAATGAACAGGCCGAACCGGGCCTCACGCCACCACGTCATGTGATCAACCGGGTCGGACTGGCCCTCGGCCGCCAGGGAAGCCGCCAGAGAAAAGACAAGCGAAGCCAGGACAAGCCTTCTCATGTTACGATCTCCAGGCCCTATCGCCGGTTAAGAAACGCACCACCCCTCGCCGCGATTATCCCCCCACCTGCGAGGCGATTCAAACCGCCGACCTGTGTGCGACACGAATCCCCGGGTTAAAACCCGGGGCTATTTTCTGTCGTCCCTATGGGACTTGATCTGGGTGTGCCGCTAATCCCCGGGTTGAAACCCGGGGCTATTGTCTTTCGTCCCTACGGGACTTGCTCTGTGTGTGCCGTCAATCCCCGGGTTTCAACCCGGGGCTATTGTCTTTCGTCCCTGCGGGACTTGATCTGGGTGTGTGCCGCTGACCCCGGGTTAAAACCCGGGGCTAT
>DDYW01000115.1:0-14890 GCA_002348185.1 Candidatus Hydrogenedentes bacterium UBA2224
AGGGCTTTTTCGATATTCCGGTGGATCACCTCAGCAGCGAGATCGCGTTCACGCGCCATTTCCGGCAACTGCGCCCCTCGGAAGATCTCGTCGTGGTGTCGCCGGACACGGGCAGCGTGCATCGCATCCGCCGCTTTGCCAACCGCCTCGAGGCGCCGCTGGCGATCGTCGACAAGCGCCGCCCGAAGGCCAATGTCTCGGAAGTCATGAACCTGATTGGCGAGGTCAAAGACCGCCACGCCCTGATTTTCGACGACCTGATCGACACGGGCGGCACCCTCGTGAAGGCCGCGGAGGCGATTAAGGCCCGGGGCGCCATCGACGTCACCGCGTGCGCCACCCACGCCGTATTCAGCGGGAAGGCGGTCGACCGCATCTACAACTCCGTCCTCGAAGAGGTCTGGGTGAGCGACTCGATCCCGTTGTCGGAAGAAGCGGCGGCCTGCCCCAAGATCAAGGTGCTGTCTATCGCGCCCCTGATCGGGGAGGGCATTCGCCGCATTCATGCAGAAGAATCACTGAGTATCTTGTTCGAATAACATCGGTTTGGAGGCCACGAGACCATGGAACTTCAGAAACTGGCAATTGACATTCGGGAGGAGGCGGACGGCAAGGGCGCCAACCACCGGCTCCGCAAGACCGGCCAGGTCCCGGTCGTGCTGTATGGCGGCAACAAGGAATCCGTTTCCGGTCAGGTGAATGAGAAGGAGTTCGTGCAGCTCATTCGCGGGCGCGGCGGCGAACACGCCATCGTGCAGCTCGAGTGCAGCGGCCAACCCGCCCTCAACAGCCCGGCCATGCTGAAAGCGGTGCAGCATCACCCCATTCGCGGCAACGTCCTCCATGCGGACTTCATGCGGATTCGCCTCGATGAGCGCATCCGCACCGTTGTGCCGCTGGTGTTGACGGGCCAGCCCAAGGGCGTCGTGGAGGGCGGCATCATCGACCATCAGGTGCGCGAACTCGAGGTCGAATGCCTCGCGCTCGAAGTGCCTGAACAAATCACCGTCGACGTGTCCGGCCTGGGTATTGGCGACGTGATCCACGTGGCGAACATCGAAATCCCCGCCAACGTGACCCTCCTCACGGAAACCGATCGCGCCGTTGCGACCGTGCTCGCGCCGCGGACTATGGAAGAGGCGGCCGCGCCCGCGGAAGGCGAGGCGGTGGAAGGCGAAGGCGCCGAGGGCGAGGCCGGCGAAGAGCCCGCGAAGAAGGAAAAGGAAACCAAGGAATAGTGCGGCCGCCCGGATGCCGCTCACCCCGCGTATCTCCGCGAACCGTGGGCCGGTATTCCGCGGCTGGCGCCGTGCACTACCGGGACACGCGGCGTGAAACTTATTGTCGGGCTAGGCAATCCGGGACCCAGGTATCGCGAAACGCGGCATAACGTCGGGTTCAAGGTGCTGGATCGCCTGGCGGAACGCCTCGATACCGGTTTTTCCCGGGAGAAATACGACGGCATGGTGGCCGAGGCCCGCTACGAAAGCAGCCGGCTCGTCCTCCTGAAACCGCTGACCTACATGAACAAGAGCGGATTGTCGGTGGCGCGGGCGCTCCGGTACACGGGCATCCCGCTGGCCGACACGCTCGTGGTGGTCGACGACGTGAACCTGCCCCTGGGGCGCCTGCGGCTCCGCGCCGGCGGCAGCGCCGGCGGCCACAATGGGTTGAAGTCCATCATCGCCAGCGTCGGAAGCGGGGAGTTTCCCCGGCTTCGTCTCGGCGTGGGCGCCGCGAACGCTCCCGGCGCCATGGTGGACCACGTGCTGAGCGCCTTTGCGGCCGCCGACCGTCCCGAGGTCGAGGCCATGATTGAGCGGGCCGCGGACGCCGTGCTCCGGTTTGTGGCCGAAGGCCTGGAGCCGACGATGAACGCGGTGAATTGAAACGGCGGATGCCGCCGGCGGAACGGGAGTTACGATGAGACATATCATAAGCATCCTCGTCGAGAATCAATTCGGCGTGCTGGCGCGTGTGTCCGGCCTGTTCAGCGCCCGCGGCTACAACATCGACAGCCTCTGCGTCGCGGAGACCGAGGACCCTGCGGTGTCGCGCATGACCGTCGTGGTTCGCGGCGACGACCGGGTGCTCGCGCAGATTGAGAAACAGCTCAAGAAGCTCGTCGAGACCATCGACGTCGAGGATCTGACCGGTATCGCGCACGTGGAGCGCGAACTGGTCATGGTCCGGGTGAAGGCTACAGGCAAGAAACGCAGTGAGGTGATCGAGATCGCAAACATTTTCCGTGCGAAGGTGGTTGACCTGAGCCCCGATTCCATCGTGGTCGAGGCGACGGGCTCCGCGGGAAAAGTCAAGGCGTTTGTTGATATGATGCACCCCTTCGGCATCGAAGAGTTGGTGCGCACCGGAAAGATCGCCATCGGGCGATCGTTAAACAACGAGGCGAAAGGGAGATAAACCATGGCCAAGATTTATTATGAGAAAGATGCCGACCGCTCCGTCTTGAACGGCAAGACCGTCAGCATCATCGGGTTTGGCAGCCAGGGCCACGCTCACGCTCAGAATCTCCGCGACAATGGCGTCAACGTGATCGTCAGCGAAGTGATGAACGACACCAATCCCAACTACAAGGCCGCCGTGGAGGCCGGATTCGAAGTGGTTTCCGCCGCCGACGCCGCGAAACGGGGCGACATCATCGTGGTGCTCGTGCCCGACACCATCCAGAAGATGGTGTACGAGAACGACCTCAAACCCAATCTGTCCGCGGGCAACTCGCTGATGTTTGCCCACGGGTTCAACATCCACTACCAGTTCATCACCCCCTCGCCCGATATCGACGTGTGGATGATCGCGCCGAAAGGCCCCGGCCATCTGGTGCGCGAGGAATTCGTGAAAGGCGCGGGCGTCCCCTGCCTCGTGGCGATTCACCAGGATGCCACCGGCACGGCCCTCGGCACGGCGCTCGCCTACGGCTGCGCCCTCGGCGGCGGCCGCGGCGGCATTATCGAGACCACGTTCAAGGAAGAGACCGAAACCGACCTCTTCGGGGAACAGACGGTCCTCTGCGGCGGGTCGGCCGCTCTCGTGAAGGCGGGGTTCGAGATCCTGACCGAAGCGGGTTACCAGCCCGAGATCGCTTACTTCGAAGTCCTCCACGAGTTGAAACTCATCGTGGATCTGTACTACCGTGGCGGTTTGAGTTTCATGAACTATTCGGTCAGCGATACGGCGGAGTACGGCGGGTACACCGTTGGCCCCCGCGTGATCACCGAGGAGTCGAAGAAGGCCATGCGCGAGGCCCTCAAACGCATCCAGAGCGGCGAATTCGCCAAGGAATGGATAGCGGAGTATGCCTCCGGCGGGGCGGAATTCAAGAAGCTCCGCGAGGCCGAAGCCGCGCATCCCGTCGAGAAGGTCGGCGCGGAATTGCGAAAAATGATGACCTGGATCAAGTAGCGACCAGGGCCGCGGCACACGCCGCGGCCCTTTTTTTGACACCAATTGAATCCGTTCAGTGCGCCACGGGGCGCGGACAGGCCTGTCGCAACGGGCCTGCCCAAAAGGAGGCAACGCGTGAAGACGTTATTGCGTCTGCAGGATCTTGATTTGCGTATTGAGGCTTGCAGAACCCGCGAAGCGGAGATTCCGAAGCAAAAAGAGAAGTTCCACGTGCAGATGGCACGGCTCCAGGAGGAACTCGAGGAACGCCGCGATGCCCTCAAGAAACTGCAGCTCGAACAGCGCGACTCCGAGCGCGACATCGAACTGAAGCAGGCGCAAGTCAGCAAATACGACGAGCAGTTGTTCGCCATCAAGAAGAACGAAGAATATCAGGCCCTCCTTCACGAAATCGACCTCCTCAAGAAACAAATCTCCGTGCAGGAAGAACGCATAATCGCCCTCATGGTTGAGCTGGACGACGCCAAGGCGCGTTTCGAGGAAGACCAGAAACGCATCAAGGCCGAATTGGACGCGCTCGAAACGCAGTGCGCCGAGGTGGATGCGGAACTCGCCGAGGCCGTGCAGGCCCGGGAAGCGCTCGAAGAGCAGCGCAAACCGTTCCTGGCCCAGGTCGAGCCGGGCTTGTTGTCCAAATACCGGCGCATCCGGGCAAACAAACTGTCCGGGCCCGCGGTCGTGCCCCTGCGCGGAGAAATCTGCTCGGGCTGCAATATGAACGTGCGCGCGCAGATCATCAATGAAGTGCTCGCCGGAGAGATTCGCGCCTGCTCCCAGTGCGGCCGCCTCCTGTACGCCAAGGACCGCATGTCCGAGATGGAGCAGAACGCCGAGTCCTCCGTCTAGCGTAACCCCCTGTACATTGGTCCCGGTGAACATGCTATGATACGCAATACGAATTTTCCGGGGAGCATGCGGGTCCGGACGGCGTGAGCCAGGCCGGAGACGTAGTGGGACGTGATCGCTATGGCTTTTCTACGTCGAAGACGGTTCATATCGGTTGTTGGTCGTAAGAGCGGCGTTCCTGAGGGGCTCTGGATTAAGTGCCCCGCCTGCAAGAAGGCGGTATACGGCACGGATGTGAAGGACCACCAGGAAGTCTGCCCCCAGTGTAACTACCACCACCGGGTCTCGGTCTGGCAGCGTATCGAGTGGTTGCTGGACCCCGGGTCGTTCACGGAAACGCATCCCAATCTCATCTCCGCCGACCCCCTCGGGTTCACGATCAAGGAAGTCGCCTATTCCTACGCCCAGAAAGTCACGGAATATCAGAAACGGACCGGCCTGAAGGAGGCCATCATTACCGGCTTCGGCGCCATCGAAGGCGAACGGACCGCGTTCAGTTTCATGGACTTCTCCTTCGCCGGCGCCAGCATGGGGTCCGTGGTGGGCGAGAAATTCTGCCGTGCGGCGGACGACGCCATCCGGGAGCGGGTTCCGCTGGTCTCGTTCGCGACCTCGGGCGGCGCCCGCATGCAGGAGGGCACCCTGGGGCTCATGCAGATGGCCAAGACGGCCGACGCGGTCCGCGCGCTCAATGAAGCTGCGATTCCGTACATCTCGGTTCTGACCAACCCCACGACCGGCGGCGTCTATGCCAGTTTTGCCAGCCTGGGCGACATCGTCCTGGCCGAACCCGGCGCCGAAATCGGTTTCGCGGGCAAGCGTCTTATCGAGGGCGCGCTGAAGGTGTCCATTCCCGAGGGCTTTCAGACCAGCGAATACCAGTTCGCGAACGGGTTCGTCGACGCGATCGTCTCGCGCACCGAGATGCGGGCGCTGCTGGCCAAGTTCCTCCGGTACATGAAACCGCAGTGAACGCGCGCGAATACCTCGCCAGCCTCGAATTCCACGGCGTCAAGCTCGGTCTCGACAACATCCGGCATCTCCTGGCCGGCGCGGGAAACCCCCACACCCTGTACCCCAGCGTGCACGTCGGCGGCACCAACGGCAAAGGGAGCGTCCTGGCCATGCTCGACGCCATGTGCCGGGCCGCCGGTCTGCGCACGGGCCGTTACACCAGCCCCCACATCCTCGACGTGAACGAGCGGTTCCTCATCGACGCCCGTCCCGTAAGCGATGCGGACCTGGACGCGTCTCTGGGTTTTTTCCGGCGCATTGCCGAACGCATGACGCCGTCGCCAACCTATTTTGAGCTGGTCACCGCGGCGGCCTTTCAACTGTTTCAACAGCACGCCGTCGACGTGGCCCTGGTCGAAGTGGGCCTGGGCGGGCGGTTTGATGCCACCAACGTCATCACGCCCATTGCCGCCGCCATCACCAACATCGATCTCGAACATACCCAGTACCTCGGCGATACCCTCGAGAAGATCGCGTTCGAGAAGGCCGGCATCCTCAAGGAATCCGTGCCGGCGGTCATCGGCGAAACCCAGCCCGGACCGCTCGGCGTCATCCTTACGCGTGCCCGGGAAATGGGATGCCCCGTCCGCCTGATGGAGCGGGATTTCCGCTTCGACGTGCAGGGACCGCCCTGGAACCAGGCCTTCACGTACCGCAGCGATGGGATGGCCCTGGGGCCCGTCACGCTCGGCCTGCCGGGCGATTTCCAGGGGCCTAACGCGGCTCTGGCCGTGGCCCTCGCCGAATGCCTGGCCCAGACCTTCCCGCAGCTCGATTCCCGGGCCATGCTCACGGGGCTCCACAGCGCCAGATGGCCCTGCCGGCTGGAGCGCGTCCTCGACGCGCCCCCCGTCATTATCGACATCGCGCACAACCCGGCCGCTGTCCGGCAGCTTGTCCGTCAAGTGCCGCACTGCGTGGTGGTCCTGGCGGTGTCGTCCGACAAGAATGCCGCCGAGATGGTGCGGCATCTCGCGGCGGTCGCCGATCCGCTCATCCTGACCCAGTTCACGGGGCACCGCGCGCTTCCCGTCGGGCGGCTCTGTGCCGCCGCGGAAGGCGCCGCCTGTCACCGCGTGGACCGCCTCGAAGACGCGATCACCCTGGGGATGCGCGCCGCAACGGCGGACCGGCCCCTCGTCATCACCGGGTCCGTGTATACCTCCGGGCAGGCGCGGGCATTGCTCGTGGAGAAATACAAGGCCCGTCCCCTGCAATTCTGAGACCGTGATTCCCGGCGGCGGGTTCCGTCACCCGCGCGGTCGGGCCATCTTCTTCGCGAGCGCGTTCAGGCGCGGCGCCGCATGCGCAAAGAACATCTTGTAGGCCTCGCACAGCACCGTCGGTTGCCGGAAATCGTCGCCCAGGAACATCCGGTCCTTCTGGCAGCCGCCGTGGCACCACGGACGCCAGGAACAGCCCCCGCAGGCCGGCACCTTGCTCTTCTGGTAGGCAAATTGCCGGTAGGTCTCCGATTCGAGAAAGCTGTGAAGCGGCGCGTCCATCAGATTGCCGAGTTTCCAGTGGTCATACACAAAGAAATCGCACGGATACACGTCGCCGTTGTGTTCCACCACCACGTAGTGGTTGCAGACGCGGCCGAACGTGCACATCGGCTGACCCTGTCCCATGCGTTGCGCCAGCATGGCGTCAAAATCGCGGATGGATACCCGCCCATACCCGTCTTTCGCCCAGAAATCAAACGTCTCGCACAGGAACTCGCCGAATTTTTGAGGCGGGACGCTGTGTTCGTAGCCCGCCTCGACGCAGGGAATGAACTGCAGATAGAAAAAGCCCTGATCGACATACCAGCGCAGCAGGTCCGCGCCCATCTCCACGTTCCGGTCGTTGACGACACACAGGATATTGAACTCGACCCGGTGGCGGTTCATGAGTTCCGCCGCCCGCATTACCTGCTCCCAGGACCCCCGTCCTGACAGGTTCACCCGGAACCGGTCATGCACCTCCTGGGGGCCGTCCAGGCTCAAGCCGATGAGGAATTTGTAGTCATGAAACAGGCGGCACCACTCCTCATCGAGCAGCATGCCGTTGGTCTGCAGGGCGTTCCCTACGCTTTGCCCTGGGGCGCCATACTTCTGTTGGAGCTCCACCGCCCGCCGGAAGAACTCGAGTCCGCACAACGTCGGTTCGCCACCCTGCCAGGCAAACACGGTTTGCGGAAAGCGGTACTCGAGCAGGTTGCGGATCATCTGTTCCTGCACGTCGTCCGGCATGACATGGCGCGCCGGCTCCGGATACAGCTCCTGCGCGCGCAGATAGAAACAATACGCGCACCGCAAGTTGCAGTCGGCACTCGCGGGCTTGATCAGCAGTTGAAATGGTCGCGGCGCAGCCATACGCCCAGTGTAACAAATGAGCGCTTTCCCGCGCGAAAATCCGGGACGGACTCACGCGGGCCGTGTGATGCGACAGAGGCCTGTCCAGAATGGTCCTCCCTGGTGGCCCGGCAGAGTTCTTCTTGTAGCGCAGGCGTCTCGCCCGCATTCCTGGCTTCCGGTGGACGCGGTGGACGGTATGGACGGTATGGACGGGGACGCCTGGGTCAAAGAGTCCACCCGCGCCCACGGAGGACGGCGCCTGGACCATGTCCCCGCTCTGTTTAATGAAGATCGTATGGCGCCAGCGTGCACTCGTGTCTTCGTTCGAACCCGGTTTGGCCGCGCGGCGCGGGCTGTTGGTATACTGCGGGAAACGAGCCGCGACCCTGGGTGCGCTGTTCGGGGAGGACATCATGCATTCGTCACGCCGAGACTTTTTCAAAACAACGGGCCTCTGCGCCGCGGCGCTGGCCGCCCCGGCCGCCGCGGACCGAGACGAGACCGCGAAACATCCGGAGATCGCCTGGAGCCGCAAGGTGCCCGTGCGCTACGAGACCGACGTGGCCGTGGTTGGCGGGGGCATCGCCGGGGTCTGCGCGGCGCTGGCCGCGGCGAAATCGGGCGCGCGCGTGATGCTGGTCGAACGGTTCGCGGTCTGCGGCGGTAACGCCACCATCGGCGGCGTTGGCGCGTTCTGCGGCGAGACGTCGGGGCAGGGCGAGGCGTTCGACGCCATCGTCGCCGACCTGGAGACGTGGAACGCCATCGCGCCCTATCAGCCCTACGAGGAGAAAGAGGCCCGCGTCTTCGATCACGAGATTCTGGCCATCGTGCTGCAGGAGATCCTCTTGCGGCGCAAGGTGAAACTGCTGCTGCACACCGGTTTCGTCGACGCGCTGGAAAAACGCGGCCGCATCTCGGAATGCGTCGTCTGTGGACCGTCCGGCCCGGAGGCGTTGCGCGCGAAACAGTTCATCGACTGTACGGGCGAGGCCATGCTTGTGCGCATGGCGGGATTCGATACCGTGAAAGGCCGCCCCGAGGACGGGTACCAGCTTCCGATGTCGCTGATGTATTTCGTCCGGCACGTCGCCGAAGAAGACGCCCGGCCCCAGTTGCCGGAAGGATGGCTCAACCCCGTCCGCACGAAGGACGAGTTGCCCATGTCGAGCATCTGGCCCAACGGTCCGCGCGCGAACGCCCTCAAACTGAAAGTCCCCATGTTCGATGCAACCGACACCGAGTCGCTCACCGACGCGGAGATCCAGGCGCGCCGCCGGATGATGGAAGTGCTCGACTACTACCAGCGCGTCGAGAAACGACCCTGGTTGCTGGACCACTGTTCTCCGCGCATCGGCATCCGCGAAGGCTGCCGCATGGTCGGCGACTACGTGCTCCAACTCGACGACCTCCGCGCGGCACGCACGTTCGACGATGCCATCGCGCGCGGGGTGTTCTACCTCGACGGCCACAAGCCCGACGACGAAAAACGCACCTACATCATCCCGGAAGAGCAGCGCTGGGTGCCGCCGTACCAGATTCCTTTCCGATCGCTGTTGCCCCGCGGCGCCAGGAACCTCCTGGGCGCGGGACGGTGTTTCTCGGCCGACCAGCTGGCCCTGTCGTCGGCCCGGGTCATGACCACCTGTTCGATGATGGGCCAGGCCGCGGGTATCGCCGCCGCGATGGCCGTTGAAGCCGGGTGCGACCCGCGCGACCTCGAGTACACCGCCATCCGGAAGACCGTCGTCGACCGCGGCGCCCGGCTCGACGTGTGATGCGGGAAAGGTGATCCGAAGTGCCGGATCCGGCACAGGAGGAGCAGTTTTATGTTCAGCGTCATCTTTGCACTGTCCTCGCTGGCTCTGAGCGCGCCCATCGCGGGCGTACCGCCTGAAGCGGTTGACGTCCCGCTCTTCTCGCTGGACCGGGAACTGCCCGCTTTCCTCGTCCAGAACCACACCACCGCCACCCTCGCCGTATACGACGGGATTCCGTTGATGGATGTCGCATTCCAGCAGGCCGACTGGCCGAACGTGTACTTCAAGGCCCCCGAAGGCCCGTGGGACTGGAGCGGCTCGCTCGGCATCGCGGTAGATGTCTACAACCCCGAATCCACGCCGGTCCGCGTCGCCATGCGCATCGACAACGCGGGCGCCGACGGGCATCACGACTGCGTGACCGTCAACGCCCTCGCCGTACCGGGCGAATGGACTGCCTGCTTTGCCCCGTTGCCCTCCGCCGACACCGGCCGTTTCTGGGGTATGCGCGGAATTCCCATTGTCGGGCCTGTTGGCACAGGCAAGCGCATCGACCCCTCCCGCATTACGGCATTTCAACTCTTTCTGCCGCGTCCCGAACAATCGCACCGGCTCCTCCTGTCGAACTTCCGCCTGGTGCGGACCTCCGGTCCCGCCGGCGAAGCCGTTCCCTTCCCGTTCATCGACCCGTTTGGCCAGTACAAACACGCCGACTGGCCCGGCAAACTCCACGACGCGCAGGAATGGCCGCAACGCATCGAGGCCGAGGCTGCCGAACTGGCTTTCGAAATGCCCGAGTGGGATGCGTTTGGTGGTTGGGCGGCCGGACCGCAGCGTGAAGCCACCGGATGGTTTCGCACCGAACAGATTGACGGCGCCTGGTGGCTCGTCACCCCCACCGGCCACCTGTTCTTTTCGACCGGCATCGACTGCGTGGGCGCCTGGAGCGTCACCTTTGTCGAGGGTCGCGACGGGTGGTTCGAGGGCCTTCCCCCTGAAGACGACCCGCGGTTCGGCCCGTGTTGCCAGCAGGTAGCCAACGCCCACAGCGGCGCCGAAGCCATCGACGGGAAAGGCACGGCATTCGGCTTTTATAAGGCGAATCTCATCCGCAAATTCGGCGAGTCGTGGGAAGAACGCTGGCGCGAGACCAGCTACGCACGTCTGAGATCCTGGGGATTCAATACCATCGGCAACTGGTCTCAGGGCGACGTCCTCCAGAACAGCCCCCTGCCGTTCGTGGTCAACGGGGGTATCCAGAACGTCCTGCGCGTCGAGGGCGGCGGCGGCTACTGGGCCAAAATGACCGACCCCTACGACCCCGCGTTTCCGGAGAAAGTCGAGGCCTCCCTCCGCGGCGTGCTCGATGCCTTCAACGACAATCCCCGCTGCATCGGTTACTTCGTCGACAACGAACTCGCCTGGGAGGCCGTTGAGCGCGGTCCGCTGGCCAGTCCCCCGGACCAGCCCTGCCGGAAAGCGCAGATTGCCATGCTTACGGACAAATACGGCACGCTCGACGCGCTCAATGCCGCGTGGGGCACCGCCGCCGCGGACTGGGACGCCCTCCGCGCTCCCGAGAACCCGAACGCCGCGTGCACGGCGGACCTTCAGGAATTCGTCCGCGCCTTCGCCCTGCGGTATTTCAACACGATCAACGAGGTGATCAAGCGCCACGCGCCCCACCAGCTTTACCTCGGGTGCCGGTTCTCGGGCGCGCCCCGCAGCGTGGTCGAGGCCGCCGATGACGTGTGCGACGTCGTCAGTTTCAATCTCTACCAGACCCGGATCGACTGCGCCCGTTATACCGGCGACAACGCGCTCGACGCGCCCATCATCATCGGCGAATTCCATTTCGGCGCGCTCGACCGGGGCATGTTTCACACGGGACTTGTCCCCACGGCGAGCCAGGACGTCCGCGCGCAGAGTTACATCGACTACGTGCGCAGCGTCGCCGACTGTCCCGCCTTCGTCGGATGCCACTGGTTTCAGTATGTTGACGAACCCACGACAGGCCGCTGGTTTGACGGCGAGAACTACAACATCGGGTTTGTCACGGTCGTGGATTCGCCGTATCCGGAGATGGTTGCCGCCGCCCGCCGGGTGCATGCCGAAGTGTACCGGCGCCGTTTCGAGGGCGTTCGCTGACGCGGGGCCGTTGCAATGCGCGGCGCCGGTAGCCTACGATGGGTGGGCGGGGCGCCCCCGCGCTCGGGCAATCCCAGGAGGTAGCGCATGGTCCAGCTGGTGCTTGCAGTGCATGCCGTACTTCTCATGGCCGTCACGCCACCCCTCGTCTTCCTCGAACCGGACGACATGGAGCAGGCCGAGGGCGTGCGCGTCGCTTCCCGCCTGCCGGAGTCCAAAACCACGCTTATTCCCGCCGATCCCAAGCGTCCGTCGCTCTGGTATTCGCCCGTGGCCTCGCTCGCGGCCGACAATGCCGTGTACGTCTGGTACCAGCGCGTCGAAAAAGACCAGCCTGACTACTCGGACCAGCGAACGCTCTGTCTGGGCATGATTCAAAACGATCAGTGGGCCGTGCCGAGCGTGCACGACGGGTCGCCGCCCTGGGGCGGGCCCAACAACATTGTCATGCGCCGCTCGCCCCACACGCCGACCTGGGGCGGCTTCAATGTGTTTCAGATCATCCCCCATCAGGGCCGCTACCACATGGTCTACTGGGATCAGCCCGCCGAAGGCGAGGCCGGCGCCATGCACGCCGTGTCCCCCGACGGCATCACCTGGACCACCGACCCTCCGGAAGCCCTGTTCACTGAGCACAACGACGCCTTCACCATCATGCGGGTGGGAGACGAATTCCTTCTCTATCAGACCGTTCTCCAGGACTGGCCCGACAAACCCTTCGCGGACAACCTGCCCGGCAAACGCCGCGTCCAGGCCCTGCGCACCTCCAAGGACCTCATCCACTGGACCGCCCAGGAAATCGTGCTGGCGCCGGACGAACACGACAAGGACCGCACGGAGTTCTACTACCTGCGGCCGTTTGCCTACTTCGGGGGCTACGCCGCGCTCCTCATGAAATACTACGCCGATCCCGGCACTCCCGGAAAACACAGCACGCTGACCGAAACCGAGTTGCTCGTCAGCGACGACGCGCGCCAGTGGCGGCGGCCCTTCCGCGAAACCAATCTCGGCTTCTGGACCATGTCGCAACCGTTTGCCGGCGCGAACCGGAGCCTCTGCTTCCCCGCGTTCGAAGGCGGCGCCATGGTTCTGCACCAGTACGGGCACACGCGCCTGACCTGCGTCACCGCGGAAGACGAGGGTTCGTTCGTCACGCCCGCCATCGATCTGTCGGAGGTCGATCTCGTCATGGATGCCGATACACGCGAGGGCTCGATCGAAGTGGAATTGCTCAACGAGGACGGCACCCCCGCCGCCGGTTTCTATCCTACCATCTACGAGGACCTGTTCGAGGAGAGCATCGTGCTTGCCTGGGATAACTTCGATGCCTCCGAGGTTCCCATGACCCGGTGCCGGTTGCGATTTACGCTCAATAACGCTACTCTATACTCAATTCGAAACTTCGGGCAGTGACCGTTTCCGGGCCCGAAGCCACCAGCAGAGAAACGCGCAAAAAGAGAATTCCGGGGACCCGATTGTTTTGGCCAAACGACTCGATTTCGAAAACGCCTTGTTGCATGACATCCGCAGAAACCGGCGGAAACGTCCGACCGTGAAGTTGCGCTGGGTACTGGCATTCTTCGCCGTGGGCATCGCGCTGGCCGCAAGCGCGTCCGCGCTGCTCACCCTGTTCAGCGGCAACAGCCACGCTCCCCTTGCCGAGACCGCCGCCGGGTTCGCAGCGCGCATCGCCGCCGGACAGATGGACGCGGCGGTCGAATTCTGTGCGGAAGGCGCCATGGGCAGCCAACTGGTCGCTACGGAACGGGCGCGCGTGTTTCTCCCGCAGGCACTCGCCATCCCGCAGCCCAGCCCGAACGCGCGGGCGGATCGCGTGGCCTTGCTCACCCGTGTCCGCGATGACCTGGCGCGCGCGGGTCTGAACTGGGAGAACGCCCAGGCCCTCGCGTTTGGCGGCGTCCTAGCCAAGGTGTCCGATCCCGCCCGCATGCAGGGGACGGCCTCCATGGTAGTCGGAAACGTCTACCTCAGCGACGGCCAGGGGGTCTACACCATTGAACTCTCGCTCATGAACTGCCTCGGTTCCTACGTGATTACCGATATCTGGCAGTGGGGCGCCCTCGAGGTCGCGCCCGAGGCCCTCAAGAGCCACTCCCGCGCGCAGTTCGAGACATTCCGGAACGACCCCGATGACGACGGCGTTACGGTCAAGGCGCCCGAGCACGTGTTCATCAAACACTAGCGGAACCGTCGCGGACGCGCCCCGGATGAGGAGTCTTTCGTGCCACGTGAAAGCATGACGCCCCGCGAACGCTGGATGGCCGTCCTTACCCGCCGCCCACCCGACCGGGTGCCGATGGACATCTGGCTTACGCCCGAAGCGCGCGACGCGCTCTGCGCCCATCTCGGCTGCGATTTCGACAGCGTCCTTGAACGCCTCCACATCGACACCCCGCTCACGGCCGCGGGCCGCTACGTTGGGCCTCTGCCGCCCGAAGGGCAGGACATCTGGGGGCTCGTGCGGCGCCGCGTCGATTACGGCACGGGCGCGTACGACGAGGTCGTCAACGCTCCGCTGGCGGAGTTTACGTCCGTGGACGCGCTCGAGGCGAACTACACCTGGCCCAGCCCCGACTGGTGGGACTACACGCATCTGCCCGCGCTCCTGCGCGGAAACGAGCACCGTCCCGTGCGCGGCGGCGGCTCCGAACCGTTCCTACTCTACAAACAGCTCCGCGGCGAAGCACAGGCGTTCCTTGACCTCCTCCTGTACCCCGACATCGTCCACTACTGCCTCGACAAGCTCTTCGAGCTGGCGTATCAGGACACCCTGCGCATCTTCGAGACCATTCCGGGGAAAGTCATGATCACCTACGTCGCCGAAGACCTCGGCGGGCAGACCGGCCTCCTCATGGCCCGCGAACTCATGCAGGAATTTTTGTTTCCCCGCATGAAACGCATGATGGACCTTACCCGCCAGCACGGCTCGTTCGTATTCACGCACAGCGACGGGGCGGTGCGCGACATCATTCCCGATTTCATCGCCCTCGGCACGCAGGTGCTCAACCCCATTCAATGGGTCTGCCCCGGCATGGACCGGGCGGGCCTCAAGCGGGATTTCGGTGCGGATCTGGTCTTTCACGGCGGCGTCGACAACCAGCGGGTTCTCCCGTTCGGCAATGTGGACGACGTCCGCGAAGAGGTCCGCGAGAATTACCGCACCCTGGGTGCGGGCGGCGGCTACATCCTGTGCCCCTGCCACAACATCCAGGCCGTGACTCCCCCCGAGAATATTGTCGCCCTCTACGAAACCGGTTACGCGGAAGGCTGGCGGTAGACCTTCCGCTTGCGGTATCGAAGATTCCCGTGTTCGAACGGGGACACGTTGTCGCGCCGCGG
>DDYW01000115.1:14980-15337 GCA_002348185.1 Candidatus Hydrogenedentes bacterium UBA2224
ACGTTGCACACAGATCGAGTCCCGTGGGGACGAAAGGAAATGGGATTAGAGCCGCGTACGGATTGAGTCCCGTCAGGGACGGAAGAAAATAGCCCCGGGTTTCAACCCGGGGATCAACGTTGCACACAGATCGAGTCCCGTAGGGACGGCAGAATCCGCATTTGACCGCAAGTGTGCTTGAAGTCCCGTTCGATCTCGTGTCGTCTGAGAAACGCCAGGGATTTCTCTTTTAACGTCGTGTGACGATGATGGTGCGCAACTTGGGCGATCACATTTCGGGCGCTATCGTCGCCTCTGCCGTCCCTACGGGACTTGACTCCTTTGGGGATGCGCGAACCCCGGGTTGAAACCCGGGGC
>DDYW01000122.1 GCA_002348185.1 Candidatus Hydrogenedentes bacterium UBA2224
CGACAACGTCGGCGACGTGGCCGGGCTCGGCGCGGACCTGCTGGAATCCTACGTTGAGGCGATCATCGCCAGCCTGGCCGTTGCGGTGGTCATTTCGCAGGTGTCCGAGGCGGCGGGCGCGACCTATGCCACCGCTTTCCCGTTTCTGGTGGCCGCCATCGGCATTTTCGCCTCGATTCTCGGCGTGATGTACGTCAAGATCTTCGCGAAGAGCAATCCGCAGAAGGCCCTGATGAACGGCACCTATATGGCGTCCATTCTCTCTATCGCCGGTGTCTTCGTGTATGCCGGCGTGGCAGGCGAACCGTTCAGCCTGGCCGGCGTCACCTACGGCAAATTCGGTCCGGCCTGGGCCTGCGTGGTTGGCATCCTGTCCGGCACCATCGTCGGGTTCGTCAGCGAGTACTTCACCTCGGGCAGCTACAGCCCCGTAAAGAAGCTGGCCGAACGCTGCCAGACCGGTCCCGCGATCGCGGTGACGGAAGGTACCGCCATCGGCATGGGGAGCACGTTCGCGCCCGTAATCGCGATTGCCATCGCCGTGGTCATCTCCTATTACTTCGCGGGCACCTACGGCGTCGCTATCGCCGCCCTCGGCATGCTCGCCACCACCGGCATGGTCGTCGCCGTGGACGCCTACGGTCCCATCGCCGACAACTCCGGCGGCATTGCGGAAATGGCGGGGCTCGATCCCAGCGTCCGCAAGATCACCGACAATCTGGACGCCGTCGGCAACACCACGGCCGCCATCGGCAAGGGATTCGCCATCGGGTCCGCCGCGTTTGCGGCCATCGGCCTTTTGAGTGCGTTTATGCTTACGGTCAACGTGGTGCGGGTCGAGAAAGGCCTCGAAGCGCTGGTCACGACCCTCGACGAACCCACGGTGCTGGCGGGCCTCCTCATCGGGGCGATGATGCCGTTCTTCTTCTCGTCCATGCTGTTCCGGGCCGTCGGCAAGTGCGCCGACACGATGATTCTCGAAGTGCGGCGCCAGTTCCGTGAGATCCCCGGCCTCAGGGAAGGCAAGAAAGGCGTTCATCCCGACAGCACCAAATGCGTCGACATCGCCACCAAGGGCGCCATCAACGGCATGCTGTTTCCGGGTGCGCTGGCCATCCTCACCCCCGTCATTGTCGGGTTCGCGTTGAGCGCGGAAGGCCTCGCCGGCTTCCTGGTCGGCGCCATCGCCACCGGCGTCATGCTGGGCATTCAGACCGCGAACAGCGGCGGCGCCATGGATAACGCCAAGAAGTACATCGAAGAAGGCAACTTCGGCGGCAAAGGCTCCGACGCCCACAAAGCCGCCGTCGTGGGCGACACCGTCGGCGACCCGCTGAAGGACACGGTCGGCCCTTCGATCAACATCCTGATCAAGCTCATGTGCGTGATCGCGCTGGTGCTGGCTCCCTTGTTCGCCTAAGTCACCGTAGAGCCTCAACATTACGGGCTCCTGGCCGAATCCGTCGGCCGGGAGCCCGTTTCGTTTGCGTCCATCTCCGTGGGGGGTGGTCGCCTTTACGGAGTCCGGGGCCAGGTCGAGCGCACGGCGTAGACGTCCAGCCGGTCGATGCGCGCCGCACCTTCCTCACACGTCAGGGCCAGGGACAGGTCCAGCAGGTCGGGAAGGAAGCAGTACGACATCACCACGCGTCCGTCGTTGGCGAAGATCTCGATGGACGTGCGATCCACCAGAACCCGCAGCGACAGCGCCCCATCCTGTAGCGGCACGTCCGCCGACGTGTCCAGGCACGACAGCGTGGCCTTCGCCGCGTCGTACACGATGGGCGTGCCGCGCACCGTCAGCACGACCCGCGCGCCGTCCCCGGGCCGGAGCACCGCGTCGATGTCCCACAATTCGCCCTTCAGTTCGTTCAGCGGGTTCGCGCCGGGCTCGAGTGCCGCGTCCGCCCAATGGCCGCGCGCCTCGCGAATGGTTTCGATCTCCGCGATGGGGCGGGCGAACAGGCGCGGACCGTCCTCCGTGCCGCGCAGCGTGAGTTCCCGCGGAAAGGTCATCTGCTGGTTGAACGGCATGCCCGGATAGCTCCCGCCGTTCATCCACGCGATCAGGATGCGGCGGCCGCCGGGTGCGTTGTTGTACGTCTGCCCCGCATAGCAGTTGCGGCCCCATTCGCTCGGCAGGACACCGGTTTCGGGGGTGAACGTGATGCCGTCGAAGCGGCCAATTTGATGGCGTCCCGCGGCTTCCCACAAGACCCAGCGCGTGTTGGCGGGGTCGCCGTCGACCGGCAGTTCAAACAGTTCGGGGCACTCGTGCCCGTCCGGGAACGTGATGTTGCTTAACCGCTCCCAGGTCTTCAGATCGGGCGACCCCAGAAGCACGAAATCGTTCCGCGTGCCCACATACAGCACCATGACCCACTTGCCGGTCGGCGCATGCCAGAACACCTTCGGATCGCGATTGCCGGGACCCAGGTTGGCCACCACGGGGTTGCCCGCGTACTTGGTGAACGTGCGGCCCCGGTCGGTCGAATACGCGATCGCCTGCGTAAACGGCCGTTTCGGCGTGCCGAACTCGCCCGCGTACGTGAAGATGGCGACCAGCGGCGGATGCGGCCCCGCCTGGAATCCCGAAGTGTTTTCCGCATCCACTACGGCCGAACCGCTGAAAATCGTGCCGTGTTCGTCGGGATGGATTGCGTGCTCGAGCTGGGTCCAGTGCACCAGATCGGGGCTGACCGCATGGCCCCAGGTCATGTTCCCCCAGTTGATCCCTTCGGGGTTGTGCTGGAAAAACAGGTGGTACTCGCCGTCGTAATGGACCAGGCCGTTCGGGTCGTTGGTCCAGTTGGTCTTCGGCGTAAAATGAAACTGTGGCCGGTACGATTCTTCATACAACCGATCGGTGACATACAACACGCCTCGCACCTCCCCGTCATGGCGCACCGTATCCGCGACGCGGTGCGCGCCTCGTGTGACCTCGATGATGCTCAGCGTGCCGGTCCTGCCCTTCAGGCGCGACACGTCCCACGTGAGCCAATAGGGTTCCTTGCGGTTCTGGCCCACCGCGTGGCGTACCAGCTGGCCGTCCACGCGCAGGCTGACCTGGCATCGCCCGCCCTGTTCCGCCCCGAACTGAACGCTCAGGTAGTCCTCCGTGATGGCCAGTTCCCGCGTGGTCTCCTGGGTGCCGATGCTGTGTTCCGATTGAATAATGTGGTCAATGTTGATGTGACCCCAGCCGCCCGTGTGCGCATCCACGATTCGGATGAGCGCCGTCTTCCCGCGCAGGCCGGACACGTCCCACGAATACCAGTCCAGCCGCTCGGTGCCGCCTGCTCTGTCGTTGGGCCCCGTCGCCGTGCGCGCCAGTTCACCGTCCACCACGAGATCGATGCACGTTTCCCCCGGATGCATGCCGCCGCCGATGAGAAACGCGATGTAGTCGCGCTGAATCTCAAACGGCGGGGATGTGAGCGTGCCCGCGGCGCCGTCGCCGTTGAAAAACGAGTTGACCAGCCCCTGGCCCTCGAAGCCCGATACCTCCATCTGGTTCGGCAGCGTGCCCCGGGCCGGGCCCGGCCCGAACGCCTCCCCCTCGACCGTCCAAGCGCCGTAATCCGCGCCCTCGAAATCGGCGATGAGGATATCCGGCCCCGCTTCGCCGGCCCATGCCCCGGACAAAAACAGCACAAGAAACGCCATGGCCGCCAAACAGACCCGATTCATTCCACAATCTCCTTGCTTGAATCTCACGATTCTCCTGCATCCGCTTCCCCGCGCCATTGTAACGAGGGCATTTGCGAGTTGCGAATAGGCATTCAAACCTCAATCGCCGGCTAACTTGAGGCCAGATGACTGAAACGCTTGTCCTTTCGGGCGCTGGAGCTCTTGTCGACTCACCCGCGTGATAAAACCAGAGACCATTCTGCCTTCCGGAGCGCCGAAGGCGCTAAGGACGGCGAAGGGCTCCCAGTCCCGCAGGGACGGCAGATAATAGCCCACCACTTCAGTGGGAGCCTCCGCATCCCCCAAATCACAAGTCCCGCAGGGACGGCAGACCCTAACGCCACCGAAGTTCAAAGTCGTAGTGCGGGTCTTGTGTCCCCCGCTGGCGGGGGCGGCCACGCGTTTCGCGTGGCCGGGGGTGGATTCCAGCCCCGCGTTCTTGCGCGCGCTCAAGCGCCCTTGATGGTGGGGAGAGAGGAACCAGGGCCGGCGGAAGCACCTCATTTGGCGCGTGGTGGACGTGATGGACGGTATGGACAATATGGACGGGGATACCTGGGCCAAAGAGTCCACCCCCGTCCGCTTCGCGGCCACCCCCGCCAGCGGGGGACAGAGCTGCGGAATTCTACAATCGTCGTAATGACGGGCGGGGTGGGTTGCGCCGCGAACCCGGTGATTGGGGTCAAAGACCCCCGCCGATCCCGTCGTATCGCCGTGTCATCCCTGTGGTATACTGGTTGCCAAAGCCGGTAGTGGCGCGATTTCAAGGAGGTACGGAGATGCGATACCTCATACCCATACTGCTGGTGTTTCTGACCGGCGGCTGCGGGCTCGAGCTGCTCGCGGGCACCGCCATCCAGGGAACTCTGCAGAAAGAGGCGCTCAGCGGGGCGAAACAGACCCTCGATTACGCGAAGGATTCCACCGCCCAATTGAGCCTCGAGCAGGCCATCAACGCCTACGCGGCCGAGAATGGCACGTATCCGCCAACGCTCGAAGCGCTGGTACCCGAGTGGTTGCCCAGTATTCCTGTACAAGCCGACGGCACCCCGTTCGAGTACGATCCCGCGACCGGCGCGTTGTACCTGGTGATTCTCCAGCCGACGGACGGCGCGGCGCCGCAATCCGCGCCGCCACCCGGTCTCCTCGACACGCAACCCCTGCAGGAGTCGAACCAGGAACGGCTGATCCGGATTCACGAGGCCATTTCCAGATATACCATCGAGCAGCGCAAGTACCCGGAGTCACTGCAGGCGCTGGTGCCCCAGTATCTGACGCAGACCATCAAGACCCGGGACGGTCAGGATTTTAGTTACGACCCCGCGACGGGGATCGTGTCCACGCCGCCCCTGTTGCCGCAACCGCTCGGGGCCCCGGCGCCCACGGCAGCCTCCCCGGGCGCCTACGGCCAGGTTCCCCAACCCGCGCCGTCGCGCACCCCCGCGGCCGGCGCGGGCGGTCCCATGGGCGAAGTATTGACCGGCATCGGCATTCAAAACCAGCTCAACCGCTCGCTCAGCGGCGGCGGGGCGGCCAGCGGCGCCCGCCAGCACCTGCGAAACCGGTCCAACGAAGCCGTCGGCCAGCACAATCTCCAACAGGAAGAGGCCCTGCGCGAGCTGGACCAATAGCGCGCGAGCGCCCGTTTATCGGGGCGCCGCCAGCCCGTGTATTCCGGGGCGCCGCTGTGCCCGGGCCTTTCCCGTCCACCCCTTTCTGCCATCACGCGCCCGGTGCCCGTGCGCTCAGCGTCCACCCCGTCCACTCCGTCCACGGGGTCCACTCTGTCCACCCACTTCGGCAGTCAAACGAAAGCCCCCGGAACCCTGAATCAGGTTCCGGGGGCGTCTTGGGAGCGGATCCGTATGCCGTTCGTATTCGTATAGACTCAGCCGGCCACACCCACCACGATCGCCATGGACTCGGACACGAGGTCCTTGCCCGGGTAGCGGACGAACTCGACGTGACCGTCCATGTACAGCACATTGGCGCCGCCGGGGACGTGGTTGTAGAGGCCAACGTTCGTGGCCACCAGGTCCGACATGACGGGCAGTTCGCTCTGGGCCAGCGCGCTGCTGGCGGGGTTATTAATGTCGGTAATCATGAACCGTTCGATACCCTCGCGCAGACGGTAGATGGTGTTGGTGCCGCCGTTGCCGTAGCCCGTCAGCGGGACGCCGATGAGCCCTGCCAGGGTGCTGATTTCGGTACCGGTGAGATCGATGTCGGAATCCAGCTTGCCGTACTGCAGCTCGAAAATTGGCCAGTTGGGTTTAGGGCTGGCCGGATAGAGCAGGTGGATAGCCTCGATGTAGCCCAGGGCCGCCAGCACCTGGCCGGAGACGAACTTCCCGGCCGGGATCACCGCTTCGTCGTCCAGGGCCAGCAGCACCTGCGCCGGCAGGTTCTGCTCGTCGGCGCGGTCGAGCGCATAGCCGAGATAGTAATAGCTCTCGTCGCCCGCCGCCCAGCCGCCAGCGGTGCCGCCGTAGTTGCTCAACGAGAAGTTATAGCACGGGACATGCATCCAGGGCTCGCCCGAGGTCGGGTTATTAACCAGGCCGGGGTCGGCTTCCGACGGGCAGACCAGCACATTGCCGTCCGTCAGATACTCGGGCATGATCGACGGCGGGAACATCGCGTACGCCGTGGCGGCGTCGTTAGCGACCACGGGCAGAAGCGCGTTGCGCACCCCGGGCACGACATTGCAATCCACCGCGGGATACCCATCCGCTTCGCAGATTACGGGGTACTTCTCCCCTTTGCTTTCGTTGGCATACATCTTCATTACAAGACCCAGTTGTTTCAGGTTATTGGCGCAGCTCGCACGGCGCGCCGCTTCGCGCGCGCGTGAGAGTGCGGGGAGCAAGATGGCCGCCAGGATCCCGATGATTGCGATGACGACCAGCAGCTCGATCAGCGTGAAGCCTTTCGTCTTCTTCATGTTCTGGTAACCTCCCTGTGCGTTTCGAATTACGCTTGCCGATGAACACCCTTGCCGACAACCCATGCCATGCACGATCCGCTCCTGGGAAATCGTTTTCCTGTCTAAAGTGTAACGAAGTAAACAAAAACTGTCAATATCAATAAATGGGTGTGTGAACTGTGAAAATAGCTAACTTTGCAGAAGAACAGGGGTTACACAGCCACGGCCTGTGTTTTCGTGCGGACGGGGACACGCAGCCACGCCAGACACGGCATGCTTGTTTCTTGTTGCGCAGGCATCCAGCCTGCATTGTTGTCTTCCGGTGGACGGTATGGACGATGTGGACGGGATGGACTCCGGTCTCCCGAGTCCCGCAGGGACGGCAGACAATAGCACCACCGAAATTCACGTTCGGATGCGCGGCGCCTGGAAGAGGTCCCCGTTCTTCCTGCGCGGGCTTGGCACGAAAAATACCCCCGGACCCTGTTGGGGCTCCGGGGGGAAAGAGCGGGCCGGGGTTTTGTGTGGGTGCTACATCTGTTACCCCGCAATACCGACGGTCATGGCCATGGGCCGGCTGACAAAATGCTCGCCGGGATAGCGCTCGAACTCGACATGGCCGTCCATGAACAGCACATTGCTGCCGCCCGGGACGTGGTTGAACTGGCCCACGTCCGTCGAGACGAGGTCGGCCATGATCGGCAGTTCGCTCTGAGCCATCGCCGTGGCTGCGGGGTTGTTGATGTCGGTGACCATAAACCGTTCGATGCCTTCACGAAGGCGGTACACGACATTTCCGCCAGCGTTGCCGTAGCCGGCCAGCGAACCAACGCCCGGAAGTGTATAGTCGCCCAGATTGGCGTCGCCGTCAGCATGGGCAAATGTATCGTCCAGGTAGAGGTTAAGCAGGCCGGCGACCTGAATCGAAATAAACTCGCCCGGGATCCCATGGTCGGGGTCGGCCAGCTCCGCGGGGAGATCCGGCGAGTCCGCGCGATCCAGCGCGAAACCGACATAGAAGTAACTTTCATCGGTGCCGGGTTGACCCAAGGCGGCTTCGCCGAGCGCGTCGATGTTGTATTGATCGCAGGGAATATGCAAGACGCTCTCGCCCGTGGCCGGGTTCTCGAAGACCGGGGGATCCGATTCCGAGGGGCAGATCAGAACGTTAGGGTCGGTCAGATATTCTGGATAGACCTGCGGGATGTAGAACGAGAAATACGTGGCGGCGGTGTTGCCGTCAAGGACCGCCCACAGGTCGCTGTGGGTGCCCGCAATGATCCCCGCTTCGCAGTCGATCGCCGGACCGAAGTCGAACTCCGCCAGCGTGGGGTATTTCTCCCCTTTGCTTTCGCCGGCATACATCTTGAAGATAATGCCCATCTGCTTGAGGTTATTGGCGCAGCTTGCGCGGCTCGCCGCGACCCTTCCAGCAAGCCGGGCATTCGCAGAAACGCTTTCCGCAATTCCCGGTTCCTGGAACCCTGGCCCGCGAACAGGGATACAGTAAAGGATGCGCCGGTGACGGCGGATTCCCCCGGCTGGCGGGCAGAGCCGTCCGCGTTGGCGCGGTGTGCGTTCGTTGATACGTAGCGGCCGCGGGCGTACAATAGGGCGTTTTGGACCGCACGAGATCGGGCCGCCTGGCGGGGGCGGGGTGGCCGGACGCATCCATCACAAGAGACAATGCAAAAGGGGATAGCAGTGTGAGCAAGACCGAGTCCAGCAGTAAGGCTCGTCACACGATACGCGATATTGCCCGCGTCACGGGGGTGTCACCCAAGACGGTGAGTTTCGTGCTGAATGACCGGGAAGGGGTGGCGGAACAGACCCGCAAGCGGGTGCTGAAGGCCGTGAAGGAAATGGAATACCACCCCCACGCGGCCGCGCGGGCGCTTCGCGACCGGGTCACCCGGTCGATCGGGGTCATTTTCCCCACCACCGCCGACGCCGCGCCGCTGAGCCAGAGCCTGTTGAACTGGCTGCACGAGGAATTCATCCACATCTTCGGGAGCCGCGGCTATTACGTCACCTTCGACATGGCGTCGTATGCCGGGTCCCGAAACGGCGATTATGCCCGCGGCGTCTGGGAACAGGCGTTCGGGCCCTGCTTTCTGGCGGGGCCGCTTGCGCTCACCGACCGGGTGGTTCCCCGCCTGCACGAGCGGGGCGTTCCCTACGTGGCCGTCACCCGGCTCGATTCGTTTCCCCAGTGCAGCGCCGCGTCGGTCGATTACGAGCAGGCCGCCTGCCTCAGCACCCGGCACCTGCTCGAAAAAGGCCACACCCGTATCGGTCTCCTCCAAGCCTTTCAGGGGTACCAGTCGGGCCTCGAACGCCGCCGCGGCTACGAGCGCGCGTTGCGCGAGGCGGGACTTCCCGTTGATGCATCGCTCATTCGCCCCGTCACCTTCGACTCCCATTCCATCGTGAACGGCGTGCATGCCCTGCTCAGCGACCGCGCGGTCACCGCCCTGATCGACAGCAGCAGCACCGAGGACCCCGTCGTGCTGCGTGAAGGCGCGCGGCGCGCCGGACGCCGCTTCGGAAAAGACCTGGAGATAGTGGTCTGGACCTACCGCTACGACACGGTCGTGCTTCCCGAAGCCTGTGCGCACATGTGCCTGCCGCTCCGGCAGGCGTCCGCGGAGGGCCTCGAACACCTGGCCGCGTGGATCGAAGGCCGCCGCGAAGGCCCCATCCAGATCCTCTACCAGCCCACGCTGCTGGAAACCCCGCGCGAGGCGCCCTTTAACGACCCCCTGCGCGTCTTCCACGAAACCGCCTGAGCGCCCGGTTCTACCCGGGACAGGTCCGGGCGATTCCCGCTCGCCCCTTGCGGGGCATTTTGCAGCGCAGGCGTCTCGCCTGCAGTGTTGTCTTCGGCTGGACGGTATGGACGGTATGGAC
>DDYW01000145.1 GCA_002348185.1 Candidatus Hydrogenedentes bacterium UBA2224
AGGCCCGCGTGGAAGACGCTCTCAATGCCACCCGCGCCGCGGTTGAAGAGGGCATCGTGCCGGGCGGCGGCGTGGCCCTGGTGCGCTGCATTGACGCCGTCGAGAAGATGAAGCTCGACGACGAAGACGAGGCGACCGGCGTGAAAATCATCGTGCGTGCGCTGGAAGAGCCCCTGCGTCAGTTGGCGGTCAACGCCGGCGACGAAGGCGCGACGGTGGTGCAGGAAGTGAAGTCGAAGAAGGGCGCCATCGGCTACAACGCCGAGACCGGCGCATTTGAAGACCTGCTGAAAGCGGGCGTGATCGACCCGACCAAGGTCACGCGCACGGCCCTGCAGAACGCGTCGAGCGTGGCCAGCCTGCTGCTGACCACCGAAGTGCTGATCGCCGAGATTCCCGAGCCCGAGAAGGCTCCGGCCGGCGGTCCCGGCGGCGGCGGCGACATGTATTAAGCCGTCCGCATCGTTTGTACGTATCAAGGCCCCCGCTCCGGCATCTGCCGGGGCGGGGGTTTTTGTGTGGTGCGCGGCGCGGTCCTATTCGGTGAGGAGGAGCACCGCGGCGTCGTCAAAGACCACGGCCTGTTCGCCGCGTTGCCCTTCGGCGCTGAGCATAAAGACCAGACGTGCGGCGCCCTCCGGCACATCCGGCACAGTGGCAACGACGCTCAAGCGCTCCCAGCGGCCGCCCCGGACGGTCAGGGCGGTTCGGGGTTCGGAATCACCGTCGGGATGCCAGGCGCCGTCGCCGGTCTGCCACCGGACGCCCAGGGCGGCGGCGGTGGTGGCGCCGGGGGTATCGCAGGACGCCCACACCGAGCAGAGGTATTTTTGACCGGGGGCCACGGGCACGTGTTGCATGTAGCAGGCGCCATCCGCGTTGGCGATGGCGGCGGCGCCGGAACCGTCGCGGCCTTTCTCCGCGCCCCGGACAAACCGGGCGGCGCCGGTCCGGCTCCAGGACGACCAGTCCCCGGGCAGGGGGTCGGATGCGGCCCATTCCTGGAACCCGGGGTTCTTGAGCAGGTTCGGGGCCTCGCCGCGAAGTTCCACGAGCCAGCCGGCGGCCTGTTCGGCGAGCGGATTGGCACCGCCGGCCGCGATGCGCGCGACCGTAGCCGCGGCGGTCTCGGGCGCGTGCTCGTGGAGGACCGTGAGGGCCTGTCCGAGGCAGGCGCTGGCGGGCGCCTCCACCTCGCTGATCTGGTTGACGACGAAATAGTTGTGCTGCTTGAGGCCGCGCAGGCTGTCGCCGAGGAGGTCGTCGCGTTCGAGCGCGGCGGCCCAGAACAGCTCGCGTTCCCGGCTGAGCGCGACGAGGCGTTCGAGCCGGTCGAGGGCGGCCTGGGCCTGTTCGGCGGTCGAGATCTCCTCGCGGGCCATCGTTCGGGCCCAGGAGCCCGCGCGGATGATGTAGCCGGCGTATTGCAGCGACGCCCCGACGATCTCGATGCGCGCACGGGCTTCAGGCGTACCGGCCTCGGCGAGGGCCTGGCTGATGAGGGCTTCGGCCTGATCGAGGGCCTCCTCGGAGATCGCGAGAGAATGGGTAAGGAGGTGGCGGTGTCCCCACCGGGCGAGTTCGAGCCGCTCCGGGCGCGGTTCCATGTACGATTGCTCGAGCGTGGCGTAGCAGGCCTTCATGGTGGCGGCGGCCTCCCCGAACATGCGGGCATAGAACTCATCGAGGAGGGCGTCCGGGTCCAGACCGGTATCCCATTGCATGCGGGCCATCATGTACATCATGGGGGCGACGTTGGGGAGGATGGTATAGCACTCGTTGTAGACCGCCTCGAACCCGAGGCTCTGGTCGAGTTTCATGCCTTCCGCCATGGCATGGGGGAAGACACGGGGGGTCAGGAAGCCCAGCCCGATGTACCCGTAGCGGCTCATGTGGCTGCAACGCTCGCGCCAGGCGCGGGTCAGGGCCATGTCGTCCGTGCGCTGTCCGGGACGCCACCACTCGCCGACGCGCTGGGTCATACTGATAAAGACGTTGGGCTCGAGCCGGTCCACGGTTTCGGGGAGTTCGCGGGCGATGTGGTAGCAGAGGGTGCCGACGTACTTGTCGGGATGGGTCTGGGCAAGTTCGCGGGCGACGGCGTTGACGAATTTGTAGTGGCGGTCCGAGAACCGCGTGTTCTCGTAGTCGTCGGGGCGGGCGTCCAGGGCGCGGCACGCGTCGCAGCCGCAGAGGTGGTAGATGTCGTCCATGGCGAGGGAGAATCCGTTGTGCTCGGGGTGGGCGTCGAGAAATTCGCGGGCGGCCTCGACGGTGAGCTGGACCACGTCGGGATTGCTCTCGCACGGGCGCCAGTTCCGGTAGCTCTCGGACGGGATCCAGCGTTTCCCGTCGATGAGCGGATAGTATTCGGGATGGGTTTCGGCGTACTTCGCCGGGTCGAAGACGGTGTGAAGAAAGTTCTGCATGTTGCGGAAGGGCACGGGCGGCACGCAGATGGTCTTGTTGCGGCGGTTCCACAGGCCCCAGGACGGGGCGCAGTCGTGGCCGGACCACACGCGGCAGGACCAGTCGGGGGTGACGACGCGGTTTTCGACCTCGAGCGTCAATTCTCCGGGCTGGCCGTCGGGGACGAACTCCCAGAGCGGTCCGGGCGCGAACCAGCGGACGCCCAGATCGTCCTGGATGAAGGATGACACGGCGAAACTCGTGGCGGGGGGATGGTTTCCGGTCAGGAAGAGGTTGCCGTCACACACCATAATCGCGTACGTTTCGGGATTGGCATCGGCCGGAGGGAATGCGGCGGGCGGCGTGGGGGCGCACGCGCCGATATAGATCGCGCGGCCGTCGACCGCCGCGCCGTCGTCGCGCCGCGGCAGTTCCACGCCGCAGAGAGTCTTCACATACTGCTGCAGGTCGTCGGCCGCGCCCGAAACCAGGCCGTCGGCATTGGGTTCGACGACGAGGGTCACGGCGGGGTGTCCGCCGGCGGCAAGCGGGAAGGGTTCGGCGAGCGCGGGCAGCGCGGTCATCGCGGCGGCAAGAGCAAGGCAGACAAAGAAACGCATCAGAAGCCCCCTTTCGGTTTGCTTCAGGTTCCGTTCAGTTTGTCACGGGACTGAGGCCTTCCTCGAGCCCGCTCGTCCGAACATCGCACGAGTTCGCGAAGCTGCCGCGTCTGCGCTCGCCGCGTGGCGCGCCACGTCATTCCCGGATGCTGGCGGTATTGAAGCGGTGCACAGGGACCGGCATCTCGGAGTCAGGACCTTTCACGCTCTTCCAGACGATCTCGTTGAGCTCGAACATCGGGGTGCGATCGTAATCGGAAAAGTCCATCTTCATGGAGTCCTCCGCGCCCCAGGCCGTTTTCGTGTTGACCTCCTGCAGGTCGATGTTGGGTTCGATGTGGTTGAACGGGGTCAGGTCGGGCGTGTCGGTAAAGCAGGCAAACATGGCGTTTGCCGCGGCGTCGTACTGGCTCATGGGCTGCAGACCGAGGATGAGCTCCATGGTGCGCAGCATCGAACAGGTGGTGTAGAAGGTGCTGTCGACGGCGCCGCGCTTGATGTAGGGACTGATGACGTAGCCGGTGGTGCGGCGCGCATCCACGTGATCGGCGCCGTCCTGGGCGTCGTCTTCTATAACGAAGAAGGCGATCTCCGGCCAGTACTTGCTGTGGCTGACGCGTTCGAGGATCAGACCGAAGGCGTAATCATTGCTGGCAACGGAGGCGCGCGGTGTGGGACCGCCGGGCCGGGTGCCCTTGGTATGGTCCTCGGGGAGGCCCATGACGATATAGTTGGGCAGGCGTTTCGCGGGATCGGGATTGTCGTAGTTTTTCTCGTACTCGTCGAATTCGCGAATGAACTCGGCGGCGTTGTCGTAATCGCGCGCGCCCCAGTTGAGGTAATTGGGGGCGACATGACCCTGAAGCGAGGTGAGGCGGGCGTCCGCGGGTTCCATGATTCCGCCGTCGCTGACGCGCCGCGCGAATTCACCGTAACTGCGGTAGGTGAGGCCTTTGCGGGCGCATTGGTCCCAGAGGTAGCCGGCGCCGGGGATGACGGCCGGCGACCGGGGAGAATCGCTTTTTCCGCCGTAGCTCGCGGGCCAGGATTTTTCGGTGAAATCGGTGGCGTAGGCCGCATTGGACCACTGGTGGCCGTCCACGCTGACTTCGGCGTCGCAGTAAAGGTTGTCGAGGAGCACGAAGGTCTCGACGATGGCGTGCTGGTTCGGGGTGACCTCGCGGCCGAAGATGGTGATGCGGGGGTCGCCGTTGCCCTGGGGAAGATCGCCGAGCACCTGGTCGTAGGTCCGGTTTTCCTTGATGATATAGATCACGTGCTTGATGTGTTTTGAGGCCTGGCCGACCTCGCGGGGGATGACGGTCTGTTGCGTCTCGGGGCGGGCCGTGGCGAGAAGTTCGTCGTTGTAGGGGCAGTTGGCGTAGGCCTGCCGGGTAAGTTTGCGCAG
Organism: Candidatus Hydrogenedentes bacterium UBA2224; assembly: GCA_002348185.1. Classification (GTDB taxonomy): domain Bacteria; phylum Hydrogenedentota; class Hydrogenedentia; order Hydrogenedentales; family SLHB01; genus UBA2224. Next base: position 4,438 of record DDYW01000145.1, read on the forward strand.
ATTGCGGCGGTGGCGGGGGACATCGATGATGCTGATGGCGCCGCGCATGAGCGTCTTGGTGGTGCCCTGGGCGCCTTCGCCCGCCGGCAGGGGGCTGTGCGGACCGCGCGGGTTGGCCGACGAATGCCCCACGCCCTTGCCATTGCCAACGTAGAGGGTCTCGCCATCCGCGCTGACGGCTACGGACGACGGATACCATCCCACGGGGAGGAATCCGAGCACGGTCGACTCTCCGGGTTCCTCGACGCTGACGACGCAAACGTTGTTGTTGTCGGCGTTGGCAATGTACAGGATGTTCTGGGTGGGATCGAGGGCGAGCGCGTTGGGCGTCGAGCCTTCCGGCGCCTGGGGATACAGCGAGGTGACGATGGTCTCGGTCGGGCGGCCTCTTTCCAGATCGATGACCGTCACCGCGTTGTCGTTGGCGCAGCACACAAAGAGGCGGCCGTCTCGGGCGAGGGCGAGGTCGTTGGGATTGTCGCCCACGGCGATGGTTCGAACGACGGCGCCGGCCTCCGTATCGATGACGGAGACGCTGTCGCTGCCCCAGTTCGAGACATACAGCGTGGCGCCGTCGGGCGTGAGGGCCAGTTCGTAAGGGTTCAGCTCCGTCGGGATGCGGTTGATGACGGCGCCGGTGGCGGTGTCGAACACGACAATGTAGCTGTTGGTGCGATTCGCGGCATACAGGAGGTTCTTGGACGGGTGGTGGACCAGACCCGACCAGAAGATGCGGCCGGGGTCAATGTCCTCGGTAAAGGTGGCGATGGGTTCGTCGGTGAGCCGTCCGTCCTGGTAGCCAAAAACATAGATGGGGGCGCGGATGCCCTTGGATGATTTATTGTTGCCGCCGGACACGTAGAGGGTGGCGCCGTTGGGGCTCCACGCCAGGCCCACCCACGCGGTGGGCAGGTTGATCGTTTGCGCGGCCTCGCCGGTAGCCGTGTCGATGACCACAAGGCCGTGCGCGTTGTATCCGCCGTGCACGGCGACGGCGGCCTTGCCGTCGGGGGCCAGTTCGATGTTCAGAAGAAGGTCGCTGGTTTCGATGGCCTTGCCCACGGGGGTGATGCGCCATCGATTGGGCAGAAGGTAGCCTTTGCCGGAGGGACCGGGCAATTCGCCCGCGGTGGCGAGACTGGCCAGGGACAGAACAACGGTCAGGGAGGCAAGGAGAGATTTCATGGCTGCACCTCGGTAGTGATGACCCCCGGTTTCCGCTACATGACGCATAATCCCCAAGATCCGCGTGGAGATCAAATTCTTCAGACACGCCTGCGGGCTCGGCCTCCTCGCCGGCCGGTCGCATCTTCATGGTGCACGAGTGAGGCGAAGCGCTTATGATGCGTTGGCCCGGGGGCTCTCCACACGGGGATGCAGCATTCCTCCGCACGTTGGCGATTCCTGCGAGGTTATGGGGCGACTACTCCGGGAAAATGACATCAGGCAGGTCCATAGATCTTCATGTATGACAATCTTTTGATCCGCGGGGGTGGGGTATGCCACGCCCTTCCGCAGTGCGGCGGCTGCAAGGTGAGGGTACGGACTGCGTTGACGCTGGAAACCTGCGGCGCAAGGAGAGGAGGGGCTGCCATGCGTGCATTTCCGTTGCTGATTCTGACCGGGATGATTGGGGCGGTGCTGTGGTGCGGCATACCCGCTCAGGCCGATACCATTTATGACAATGGCGTCCTCCTGGCGGAAGTGGACAGCCGCGTCTACAGCGACTTTGACTTTCCTCAGCAAGTGGCCGATTCATTTATTCTGGGGACCGGTTTCACAACGATAACGGACATCCACTGGTGGGGCTGCTATGGGACCATAACGCCCGAAGACGACGATTTCACGATTCGCATCTTCGAGAACGATGTGGATCGGCCCGGGGCAACTCCCCTCATCGAAATAACCCCGAGTGATGTCCTGCGTGAGCCTACGGGACTCGTACAGGGAGGCGGGCCCAGCTACTTCTATTCGCTGTACGTGAGTCCCATCGTGTTGTCCGCGGACACTGCGTACTGGCTGTCCATCGTCAACGACACGAGCATCGCCGGGGCCGAGGTTGCATGGGGTTGGCTACAGGATTCCGACTCCGGCTTACTTTCATGGCGTCCCGAGGACGGCGACTCGTGGCGTGTTGCCGACGGCAGCACCGCGTTCTATCTGACGAACGACGAAATCGTTCCTGAACCATCGACGATGGTCCTGTTGGCTCTTGGCATCGCGGGGTTCGCGGGCCGCTTTGTTCGCCGTGCGCGCGGCTGAGGCGAGGACGTTTCCGCTGGGCTATTTGATTCGTATCTTCGCGAGGTAGATGCTCGTTTTCCCCTCGTGGGAGGAGTAGTAGCTCATCCAAAGCAGCCCCTCGTGCCAGACGAATCCGGGGTAACTGGTATCGCCGCCGCTGGGCAGCGTCAACACGGGCTCGTAGGTCTGTGGGCCGAAGCGGGCCAGGACGGTCGCGGGACCTCCGGGGTGGAAGCGTCCGCCGGCCCACATGGACCCGTCGGGCAGGATGATGAAATTCGGCCCGCCGATGCGGTAGCCGGTCTCGTGCCAGGACCAGTCGGTGTACGGCGGTTTCGCGGTGCCGATCCAGCAATGGGCGTCGCCCCCTTCGCGGCGGACGAGCGCGACCAGGGTGTCGTCGTCCGTGAACCGCACGGTGGTCTCGTTGGGTTTGCCGGGTACGGCGGGCTGGCACACGGGCGTGTAATGCACGCCGTCGTCGGAGGCGTAGAGGGTGAGCTGCCACTCGTCCGTGGTGGCTTCGGCGCCGTCCTGGGGGATGGGGGCGCGGGAGAATCCGTAGGCTTTGCCTTGGTGCCAGGTGACCCGCCAGAGCCAGTCGCCCTCTTCGCAGACGGGGGTGAAGGGTTCCCAGGTATGGCCGTCCGCGCTGAACGCGACGCGGGGCCGGCGGGTGATGAACTCCTTTCCTTCGTAAACAGACCCCCCCGCGAGCAGCATGAGATGCCCGTCGGGGGTGATCGAGAGCTTGGGGTCGCGCAGGTCAACGCCTGCCTCGGTCAACAGGGCGGCGGATTCCCAGACGACGCCGTCGGTGGACGTGATGAGGCGGAGCGTGCCGTCTTTACCGTAAACATGCCCCTCGCCCTCGCGAAACGAGCAGAACCACTTGTCCTGGAACCGGATCAGGTCCGTGAATGCGTTGTGATTTCCCTGGTCCCAGATCTTCGAGACTGATACGAGTTCCACGGGCGACGTTTCGTCGCCGGCCTGAGCGGAGCCTGCGCACACGGCGGTGAACAACAGCATTGCCGGGACGATGGGACTCAAGCGGACGCGTTTCTGCATGATGATTTCCCCTGCGCTGACACGGTTTGTCTGATCACCCGCAGTATACCGGAATCCGGCGCGATGTGGCAGGCGGGAACCGTGTGGTAAGATGGGGCGGGCGGGGTAGCGGTTCACAATATCCGGGTTTCGCGGGTGGAGGAAGAGGATGCGTCGACGGGAATTCATGCAGGCGATGGGGAGCGGGCTGGCGGCCGCCGCGATGAGCGCGACCGCCGGCGCGGCGGCGTCGAAGCATCCCGGGCGGCCGAATTTCGTGATCATTCTGGCGGATGACATGGGGTTCAGCGACCTGGGATGCTATGGTTCGGAGATCGCGACGCCCCACCTGGACGGCCTGGCGCGGGACGGCGTGCGGTTCACGCATTTTTACTCGGCGGCGCGGTGTTGTCCGTCGCGGGCGTCGTTGTTGACGGGCCTCTACCCGCATCAGGCGGGGATGGGCGGCATGGTGACGCGGGGCGAGACGGCGGCGGAAGAGGGGCCGTACCAGGGGTATCTGAACCGCTCATGTGTGACGCTCGCGGAGGTCTTGAGACACGCGGGATACCGGACGTACATGTCGGGCAAGTGGCATGTGGGCGAACGGCCGGAACACTGGCCCCGCCAGCGCGGGTTTGACCGGTATTACGGGCTGATCAGCGGCGCGAGCAGTTACTGGGGCATTCTGGAGCAGGAACGCGATCGAAGGGCGTTTGCGCTGGACGACGAGCGCATTGTGCCCGGGGGCGATACGTTCTACATGACGGACGCGTTCACCGAGTATGCGGTGACCTGGCTGGAAGAGCACGCGGGGCGCGAAGAACCGTTTCTGCTGTATCTGGCGTATACGGCGCCGCACTGGCCGTTGCACGCGTGGCCCGAGGACATCGCGAAGTACCGGGGAAAATACGCCCGGGGCTGGGACACCCTGCGCGCGGAGCGCTATGAACGCCTCGTGAACCTGGGCATCATCGACCCGAAATGGAAGCTGTCTCCGCGCGATCCCGATGTGCCCGCGTGGGAGGACGCCGACAACCCGGCGGACTGGGACCTGCGCATGGCGGTGTATGCGGCCATGGTGGATCGCCTCGATCAGGGCGTGGGACGGGTGCTGGCGGCGCTGCGCCGTCTCGGCCAGGAAGAGAACACGCTGGTGATGTTCCTCTCGGACAACGGGGGATGCCACGAGAGCGTCGAGGGGCGAAACCTGAATACGCCGGGGACGGAACCGGGCGAGCGGGGTTCGTTTGTGGCGTACCGCCGGCCCTGGGCCAATGCGAGCAACACGCCGTTCCGGCTGTTCAAGCACTGGGTGCACGAAGGGGGAATCGCGACGCCGTTCATCGCGCGGTGGCCGGGCGGCATCGCGCGGAAAGACGCATTGGAGCACCAGGTGGGGCACATCACCGACATCATGGCGACGTGCCTGGACCTGGCGGGGGCCGACTATCCGGACACGTTCAACGGGCAGACCATCACCCCGTGCGAGGGCCGCTCGCTGGCGCCGGTCTTCCGCGGGGAGCGGCGAGAACCGCACGAACGGCTGTACTGGGAGCACATGGGGAACCGGGCCGTGCGGGAAGGCGACTGGAAACTCGTAGCGGCCAAGGACGGTGACTGGGCCCTGTACAATCTGGCCGAGGATCGCACCGAACTGAATGACCTGTCGAAAGCGATGCCGGAACGCGCGGAGGCCCTGTTCAAGGCCTGGGACGCGTGGGCGGACCGGGTCGGCGCGAGGAAACCGGCATGAGCGCGGCCAGAAAGCATACACGCGGCGCGCAGGGAGCGCATTCCGCGTGAAAACACGCTATGTCATCGCCATCGCGCTGTATTGTGCGGGGATATTCTGGATATCGTCGCAGCCGCGTCCCCTGGGGCTCGAGGTTCCGGGGGAGTTTGGCATCGACAAGCTGGCGCATTGCGGGGCATACGCCGGGCTGGCGGGGCTGGTTTCGGTGGGGTTGCAGCGCTCGGGTACCGGGCTGAGCCTCCGTTGGCAGTTCTGGCTCCCCATTCTGTTCGCCGCCCTGTACGGTTTGAGCGACGAGTTCCACCAGGTATTTGTTCCCCGGCGGACCTTTACGATCGGGGACCTGGTTGCGAACACGCTGGGCGGGGTGGCCGCGCAGTATTTCCTCTGGTACGTGTGGTGGCGTCCGCGCCGCGCGGCAGCCTCGCCGGCGGACCCGGCCCCGTGAAACCCCGGCGCCCCGCCGGGGATCAGAGGGGAATGTCCGGGTCCCGGGCAGGGCAGCTTTGGAGAATGGGCGGGCAGGATGCTAGGATCGACGGTATGACAGAAGAACACGCAGAACAGGCCGGCGAACTCGACGGACTGAAGGGCGCGCTGGCGCGGAAGCCCCGAGGCTGCGGGGGCATCTTTTTCATGCTGATGCTGGTTCTCGCGGCGGGATGGGGCGTGGGCCTCGGCATGTTCGTGTGGATGCTGGATGACGCGAAGGCGAATATCCAGGCGGTGGACGATTTCCGGCCGAAGGTGGGCAGCCGGATCTATTCGTCGGACGGGATGCTTCTGGGAGAGTACACGGTCGAGGCGCGGCAGCTCGTGCGCCTGAGCGAGATTCCCCTGCATGTTCAGAAGGCCTTCATCGCCACCGAGGACCACCCGTTTTATGTGCACAAGGGGGTGCGTCCGCTGGCGATTCTGAGCGCGATCAAAGACGCGGTGCGGACGGGCAACATGCGTGGCGCAAGCACGATCACAATGCAGATCGTGCGGAACATCACGGAAGTGACGGGCGTGTCGACCGAGCGCACGATGCAACGGAAGATCAAAGAAGCATTTGTGGCGCTGCAGCTCGAGCGTGAATTCACCAAGGACGAGATCCTCGAGCTGTACCTGAATCAGATCTTTCTGGGGGGCAGCGCAAACGGCGTGGAGGCGGCGGCACGGCAGTATTTCGGCAAGTCGTGCAAAGACGTGACGCTCGCGGAGGCCGCGACGCTGGCGGGGCTGTCGCGCTCGCCAAACGCCAACCGTCCGGACCGGTATCCGGAGGCGGCCCAGCAGCGGCGCGACATCGTGCTGGCCCAGATGCTCCGGCACGGGTTCATCACCCGGGAGGAATATGCCGGGGCGGTGGCCACCAACGTGCAGGACACGGCCGTTTCCTACGAAGAACGGATGCGGCGGATGCAGGAAGGGACCGGGGTGTGGCGTCCGAACCGGTTCCAGGCGCCGTATTTTGTCGAGGAGGTCCGTCAGTTCACGCGGGAGCACGGGTACGCGGATCGGGAGGAACTGCTCGAGAGCGGGCTGCAGATTCATACGACGGTGGACATGCGGCTCCAGCGGGCGGCCGAGAAGGCCCTCGAGAAGAAACTGGCGGAGATCGACGAGGAGACGCTGAAAACCCTCACACAGCGCGGGCAGGAGGATTATTTCGTGCCGGTCTCGGGCGCGCTCGTGTGCATCGATAACCGTCCGGGCGCGGAAGGGTACGTGCGCGCGATGGTCGGCGGCCGCGATTTCGACAAGGAAAAATACAATACGGTCACGCAGGCGTTGCGCCAGCCGGGATCGAGCATCAAACCGTTTGTCTGGCTGGCGGCCCTCCAGAACGGGTTGACGCCGTCGCACGTGGAAGTCGACGAGCGGATCACGCTGTACGACGGGCTGGGCCGGCCCTGGTCGCCGGCGAATTTCACGTCGGACTTCAAGGGCCCCGTGACGCTGCGGTACGCGCTGGAAAACTCAATCAACATCGTCTCGGTGAAACTGGTCTTGCGGATGGGCATGCCGGTGGTGCGCGGGGTATTGCAGCGGGCGGGGATCACGTCGGAAATCAACGATTCGCATAAGTGGACGATCGCCCTGGGAACCCCGGACGTGACGGTGCTCGATCTGTGCACGGCCTACGCGACGATTGCGCGGGGCGGGGTGCTGACGCGACCGACTTTTGTCGAGACCATCCGCGACCGGGACGAGTTCGTGCGCTACAAGAACGACATTCATCGCGAGCGCACGCTCGATGCGAATGTGTGTTATCAGGTCACGTACCTGATGGAGGGCGTGGCCAAATATGGGACGGGGTCGCGCAGCCGCGAGCTGGACCGGCCGCGGGCCGGCAAGACCGGCACGTCGAACGACAGCCGCAACGTGTGGTTCTGCGGATTCACGCCGGATTACACCTGCGTGGTATGGATCGGCTACCGCGACAACCGCCCGATCGGCCAGGGTCCCGACGGGCGCTGGCTGAAATCGAGCAAGGAATTCACGGGCGGGCGTCTGGCGTGTCCGGTGTGGACGGAGTTTATGGTGGCCGCGCACAAGGGCCTGCCGAAACGGGATTTCGAGGTGCCTGACGGCGTGGTGTTTCACAATGTAGATAAGAACACGGGGAGGCTGGGCGGCTCGTTCCGGGAAGCGTTTCTGAAGGGGACATTTCCTCCGGCGGCCCCGGCGCCTCCGGAACCCGCGCCGCTCGAGGAGCTCATGGAGCCCCCGTCCCAACCGGTACCGGCCCTGGAACCGATGGAGATACCCATTCTTGCGGATATTTGATTGCGATGCCGCATTCGGGCGCGGGACGACGCCCTTGCCCGGGGAACTCGAAACCGCGGAGGCGCTCATCGCGGAACTGGACCACTGCGGCATTGAGCAGGCGCTGGTCTGGCATCGCGACGCCCGGGAACGCAGCGCGGGGCAGGGCAACGCGCGCATGGCGGCCTTGAAAGGGCATCCCCGCCTGCACCGCTCGTGCACGGTCATGCCATACACCTCGCGCGAGACCTTCACCGAGGCCGAGTTGTTTGAATACATCCAGATGGAGGACATCCGGGCGGTTCGTGCGTTTCCGTTGACGCACTGTTACCTGCTGGACACAATTTCGTGCGGGGATCTGCTGGGGCTCTTGTCGGCCTACCGGGTGCCGCTGCTTGTGCCGCTCGGCGAGTTCCACAACCAGTGGCAGGGGGTCTACAACCTGATGCGGGACTTTCCGCATCTGACGCTGGTGCTCACCGAGACCGGGTGCTGGGGACAGGATCGGTATTTCCGGCCGCTGGTGCGCAATTTTCCGCGGTTTTTTCTCTCGACAAACCGATTTGAGACCGCGGGACAGTTGAAATCGTTCGTGAATGATCTGGGACACGAGCGGCTGCTGTTCGGGTCGGGACTGCCTTTCAACAACCCCGGCGGGTACATCTCGCTGCTCGCACGGGCGGACATTTCCGACGAGGCCCGGCAGGCCATCGCATCGGACAATCTGGCCTATCTGCTGGGGGAGGTGGCGTTGTGAATCTGCGCGACGCATTTCTCAAGGGAGGCGGGTGCCCGGTCATTGACGCCCATGCGCATATGGGGCCGTTTCGCTCGATCTACCTGCCCGAGGCCGGCCGCGACAGCATGGTCGCGGGCATGGAACGCGCGGGCGTGGAGGCGATCATTGTGTCCCCGCACGATGCGCTGTTCGGCGACACCCGGGAGGGCAACGCGCAGATGCTGGAGGCGGTTCAGGCCTGCCCGGGCCGGATCTACGGCTATTGCACGATTCACCCGGGCTACCCGCGCGAGACGGCCGGCGAACTCGATCGCTATCTGCATCAGCCCGGCGTGGTGGGCGTGAAGATCCATCCGGCCTCGCATGAGTGTCCCGTGGACGGGCCGGATTACGCGCCGGTAATGGAGCGGCTCGAGGCCGAGCGCGGGCTCTTGTTGTCTCACACGTGGGGCAGTGAAGGGACGTGCGGCGCGCGGAAGATGCGGGTCATCGCGGAACAGTACCCGAACATCCGCTTGCTGCTCGGCCATTCGTGTTACGGAGCCTGGGCGGAAGCCATCGCGCTGGCGAAGGATTTTCCGAACGTCTATCTCGAACTGACGGCGGCGGCGCATGTGTACGGGTTGATCGAGTGGATGTGCCGTGAGGCGGGTTCGCAAAAAGTCGTCTTCGGGACGGATTACCCCTGGTTTGATCCTGCGGTGTATATCGGATTCGTAACGTTTGCCCACATCGACGAGGAGGCCATGCGGAATATCCTGTACAACAATGCCCGGGGTCTGCTCGACGAACAACTGGCCAAACGGAAGTAGCGGGCGCCCGGCGAGCGGAGAAGCGCGGCCCGTGCGCAATAGCGCCTTCCTTCCGGAGAGGAAAAAGCCCATGCGTGCGATGAACTGGCTTCTGCTGGCGTGTGTCATGTGGGGGACCGCCGTGGCCGCCGCGGCCGGGGACCTGACCCTCGATGGCCGTAAACGCCTGTTTCTTGACGATGCGGCAGTGGCGTCCATGGAGAACGTGACCCGGCGCGTGCAGCCGGCGGAGAAATTCGCGGGCAATCCCGTGCTGCGGCCGACCGAGCCGTGGGAGGGCGCGGTCGTACTGGTGTATGGTTCGGTGCTGCGCGAGGACGACGGCACGTTCCGCATGTGGTACCTGTGCGCGAAGGGGGTCGCGTACGCCGAATCCAGCGACGGCATCGTCTGGCACAAACCGGCGCTGGACGTCGTGCAGCACGAGGGGCGCGCGACGAATGTGGTGATCGACCGGGACGCGGCCGAGGGCGCGCCGGGCTGCCTGCCCCATTTCTACGAGGTGTTCGGCGTGTTGAAGGATGCACGCGAGCCGAATCCCGAGCGCCGCTACAAGATGGGGTTTCTGAGCATCGAACGTGATTACGCGGGGCCGCGGGAAGACCCGTTTCATCGGGGGCAGCGGCGGGGACTGGGGGTGGCGGCCAGCCCGGACGGCATCCACTGGACGCTGGTCGACAACTGGGCTACGGAAGCCATTTGCGACGGCGCCACCCACTGGATGTATGACCCGGCGGGCGAACGGTATGTGTTGTATGGCCGAACAAAACACGTGCCCGACGCATTGAAGGAGGCGTGGAGCGACGACGCGTGGTTTGACGCCAACTTCTGGGGCCGGGCGGTGGCGCGGGCCGAATCGCCGGATTTCCTGCACTGGGACCCTGCGGACCCCGCGAGCGCCCCGGTGGTGATGGAAGCCGACGTCAACGACCCCGCCGCCACGGAGATCTACGGGATGAACGTCTTCCCGTACGGCGCGCAATACGTCGCCCTGGTGCAGCGGTTTCACAGCCGGCCGGCCGACGTGTTCCTCGACCTGCAACTGGGCGTGAGCCACGACACGGTGCAGTTCGAGCGGGTGGGCGACCGAACCCCGTTTATCCCCTGCGGCGGAACGGGCGCCTGGGACCGGTTTAACAACTCGGCGGCGAACAATCCGCCCATCGAGTCGGGCGACGAACTGCGGTTCTACTACGGCGGCCGGACGTACCGGCACAGCCCCTACGACGGCCCCGACAAGGGCGTGTCCGGCGGGGCGATCGGATTCGCGAGCATCCCGCGCGACCGGTTTGTGTCGCTGGGGGCGTCGTTTGACGGCGGGACCGTGGTCACCCGGCCGATGCAGGTCGCGGGCACAACGCTTCATCTGAACGCCGACGCGGAATTCGGGACCATTACGGTGGAGGCGGTCGATAACGACGGCGCAGTACTGGCAAAATCGGGTCCAATCAACCGAGACAGTCTCGATATCGCCGTATCCTGGGAAGAAGGCGGTCTCGAGAGCGTCGCAGGGCCGGTTTCGTTGCGGTTCCGGCTCGAGAATGCGCTGCTCTACGCCTGCTGGTGCGAATAGGCGCCGTAAGCGGTCCGGGATTGCCAGGTGCGCCCCCCAACCGACCCTCGGAGAGGGTCGAATGGATGCGCATGGCTGTTCCACCCCCGTTCGGGGGTTGAACAGACCCGGCGCTGGCACACGGTCAGACCATGCGTTCGCCTTCGAGGCTGAGGACCACTTCCTCGACGGGCACATCGCTGGTGGCCATTTCCCGGGCCTGTTTGACCAGGAAGGTGAGCCCGTGGCAACAGGGCACCACCATACGGGCCACGGTCACGCTGCGGGGTTCGGCGTCCAGGAACAGCGCGGTGAGCTTGTCGAGGTATCCGTCGAGGTTGTCCAGCTTGGGACAGGCGATGATCAGGGAACGGCCTTCGAGGAGTTCGGGGTGGAACTGGCCGCAGGCAAAGGCGGTGCACGACGCCGCGATCAGGATGTCCGCGTTCCGGAAAGCGGGGGCATCGGGCACGATCAGGTGCAGTTGGATGGGCCAGTGCGTCAATGCGGACGCCAGGCCGGCGCCGCTTGGAACCTGTGATTGCCGGGATGCGAACGTGCGCTGGACTGAGCCGGGGCAGGCGGCCGCCGGGCGCGGGATGGCGCGGGCAGAAACCGCGTGGTTGCGCGCCGCTTCGGCCGCGGCGGCTTCGTCGAATTCGGCGGCTTCGCGGCGTTCGATCGTCAATGCGCCTGTAGGACAGTCGCCGATGCACGCGCCGAGACCGTCGCAGAAACTCTCCTTGACGAGACGCGCCTTGCCGTTCACGAGGGCGAGCGCGCCTTCCGCGCATCCCGTGATGCATTTGCCGCAGCCGTCACACAGCTCTTCATTAATCTGGATAATGTTTCTCAGGGGCATGATCCATCCTCGGGTTGGTACCTGAAGCATAACAGAAAATGCGGGACGAATATTCGGGCAAAGCAGGGTGGCGGGCGTTAGCTCCGTGCGTGGCGCGTGGCAGACGGTATGGACGATATGGACGGTATGGACGGGGACACCGGGGCCAAAGAGTCCACCCCCGGCCGCTTCGCGGCCACCCCCGCCAGGGGCCTGTCG
>DDYW01000021.1 GCA_002348185.1 Candidatus Hydrogenedentes bacterium UBA2224
GTAGCCGCGGGTGAAACCCGTGGATTGCGGGAGGCCCCCTATCCCAACCCCAGAATGGGGTTGAACAAACCCGGCGCTCTTGTTCGAGCCCTTCACAATCGTTCAGGCAGGCGCGTCCATGTGGTCCATACCGTCCATAGGGTCCACACTTGGGGTGCAACGCGCGAGAGCCCCAACAGGCGGCCTGGAGCGGTTGCGATCATCCGGCGAACGGAGCGCTCCGGGCTAGATAATCTTCTCCACAACAGCGGCTTGCCCGTCGCGGAGGTGGGCATCCGCGAGCGCTTCCGGATGAATCCGCAGCACTTCGCCGTCCCCGGGCTCACCCGCGCGAACGTGAACCGAACGCAGCCCGCCGAACCACCAGCGCGGGTCGGAAACATAGAGCATATCGCCGGGACGCGCGGCCATCACGCCGAGGGCCGACTGCGGTACGAGCACCGTTTGGGGGTCGGGCAGGGTGGCGTCTGCCTGGACGCGCACGCGGGCCTTCTTTCCGGGCGTCCGGTTGATTTCGCCGCCTTTGTACCGGCGCATGGCCTCGAGCTGGGTCCCCGTCACCAGGCCCGTGATTTCGTTCAGGGGCTTGGGTTTCGTGATCAAGCTGACGACCACCCCGAGAACCCCGCACACCACAAATCCGTACAGGGCGCGCATGAACCCGTAACTTCCGCTGCCCATGCCAAACGCGAATGGCCCGATAAGCCACTTGTCGAGCGGCGGGAAGAACGAAAGCCCCACCAGGAACAGCCCTCCGGCCAGGGTCGCCACCGCCGCGGCGGGGGTGTAGCGTTTCCACAGGATCCCGAAGAGGATCGCCATCACCATGGGCACCGGGATGGACCCCGTCACCACGGCATGCGCGTAATAGATGCTCTCGTACTGGTAATAGTAGATGGGAACCAGGGCGAGCCCGAGCGCGCCGGCCGCGAGGCTCACGAGGCGGGCCACTTTGAGGTAATGCGCGTCGTCGGCTCCCGGCCGCACGTGGCGTTTCCAGATGTCGTTGACGAAGACGGCGCTCACGGCGTTGATGAGGGTATCGGCGGTGCTCATCAGGGCCGCGGTGAGGGCGGCCAGCACAAATCCGAACACGCCCGGAGCACAGAGAAACCACGCCGTGTGCACAAAGGCGTCGGTCGCGCCCATCTCGAGTTCCCCGCTCTCGACAAGCGCGCGGCCAATCCATCCGGCGCCGCTGGTGGCCACGGCGGCCAGGGGCGCGAGCACCAGGAGCCAGCACACCGACATTTTCCGGGCATCGTGCACGCTCCGGATCGCCAGGAACCGCATGACGATCCCCTGGTTCATCAGGATGAACGCGCCGCTGTTGGACAGGCCGTCCTGCACGAAGACGCCGATAAAACTGAACTTGTCGGGCGCGTTGAACTCCGAGAACGCAAAGCGGTGTCCTTGCGGCAGCAGCGCCCAAAAATCGCCAAACCCGCCCAGATGCACCACACCGGCGAAGAACACGGCTAGGCCCGCCACGAGGAGGATGATCCCCTGCGCCAGATCGGTCATGATGACCGAGGTCTGCCCGCCGACCATCACGTACAGCGTCACCAGGACGGTGGTGATCACCGCGCCCGTAAAGACCGGCCAGCCCAGCAGCGAATGGAGCACCACGCCAATGGTGTAGACGTTAATGCCGATGTAGGCGATCAGGTAGAGCAGGATGATGACCGTCGCGAATCCCCGCGATACCGGCCCAAAGCGCCGCTCGAAATATTCGGGGATCGAGTTGAGCCGCTGGTAGTAGATGATGGGCAGCCAGACCAGGAGCAGGATGCTCATCCAGTACCAGTCATTGAGGTAGGTCTGGCTGCTGCTGATGCCGTACGCGAACCCCTGTTCGCTGTATTTTTGAAAACTGTAGCTGCCCACCGTGGTTGCAATGCACGAAAACGCGATCAGCCACCACGAAAAGCGCTGACCGCCAAAAAAGAAGTCCCTGGTCGTCCGCGTGTACCGCGCGAAGTACATCCCGAACCCGACAATCGCCGCAAAATAGGCGAACACTACAAGGAGGTCCAGGCGCGTTCCGATAAAAGCACTGGTTTCCATCAGGCGCCGGCCTCCTTGGGAATGTAGGGCAGCCAGAACGTGAACACGGATACCAGCGCCAGCAGGAAAAGAAACCCGCCCACGAGGATCCACAAGAGGTTTCTGTCCCGCCGGGTTGAGAGGTCGAAGTAGCCGCTGGTAATCCCGCACCAGATGCCGAGCGCCAGCAGAATGCTGCCGATGCCGTATTGACAGACAATGGGCCAGACACGCGCCATATCCATAGTGTGGCTCCCCCTGTACAATGTGACGACGTCATAATAGGCACAAGACGCCCCGGGTGCAAGAAAGGACCGGGCCGGGTTCTCCCGGCTTGATGAACCCGGACACGCCCGGTAAAATGAGGACGGCGGCTTCGCGGTCCATGACGGAGTCCGCGGCGTTGACGCATAGAAAAGGAATGTCTTGAACACGTTGTCGAAATCGGCGCAACTGCGCAACGCATATGGGCATGGGCGGTTCGGGCTCTCGTACGAATTCTTCCCTCCGAAGACCGCCGAAGGGGAAGCGGACCTCTTCGAGAACTTCAGTGAACTGGTCAAATACAATGCGTCGTTTGCGACCTGCACCTACGGGGCGGGGGGCAGCACGCGCGACAGGACGCTCGGGATTGCGGGCCGACTCAAACGCGAATACGCCCTTCCCGTAGCCAGCCACCTCACCTGCGTCGGCGCTACCCGGGACGACCTGACCGCATACCTTCAGCAGGCCGAAGCCCTGGACATTGATTACATCGTGGCCTTACGGGGCGATCCCCCCAGTGGCGAGACGAAATTCAGTCCGGTGCAGGGCGGATTCAGTTACGCCAACGAGCTTGTGGCGTTTATCCGGGAACAGTTTCCCGGTTTCGGCGTGGCCGTTGCGGGCTATCCCGAAACCCATCCGGAAGCGCCCAACCGCAGCACCGACCTCGAACACCTCAAGCGCAAAGTCGACGCCGGCGCCGATGTGGTCATCACCCAGCTTTTCTACGACAACGACGACTTCTACCGGTTCCGCGAACGCTGCGCCGCCATTGGTATCGGCGTGCCGATTGTTCCGGGCATTTTGCCGGTGACGGCGGCGCCGCAGGTCAAACGCCTTGCGGTCAAGTGCGGCGCCCACGTGCCGAAATCGCTGATGGAACGGCTGGAAACCCATCCCGACCACTCGCAGGGCCAGTTCGACGTGGGCGTGTATCACGCCATACGGCAGGTCGAAGACCTGGTGAGCCGGGGCGGCTGTCCGGGCGTGCATTTCTACTGCCTCAACAAGTCGCGCGCGGTGGCCACCATCCTCCGCACGCTCACGCTCCCCAATGTGGAGGCGTTTCGAAACACATAGCGCCTCGTTCCTGGAATCCCCTGCGGAAACGCAGCAACCACTGGAGTATCCCCGATGGAAGAACCGAAAATCGCCGAAAAAGCCCCCGCGCTCCTTGAACTGGAACCCGGAACCTACTGGTGGTGCCGCTGCGGACATTCCGCGAATCAGCCGTGGTGCGACGGCTCGCACAAAGGCACCGCGTTTACCCCGCTCGAGGTGAAGATCGACGTCAAGAAACGCTACGCCCTCTGCCAGTGCAAGCACAGCGGCAACGGAGCGATGTGCGACGGCACGCACAAACGGCTCTGAGCCTGCAAAATCAGGGTATGCCCCGCCGAAGCCGTCCCCGGCCCGGGACACCGGAGAGGCGCGTGACTACCGGATGTCGGCCTCGAACCACTTCAGGACGGCCATGATGCCGCGGGCCTTCTTGAGCATCGTGGCTTTCAGGCCGAGTTCGCGCAGCTTCTCTTTCGCCTCATGGCGCGACTTGGCGACCACAACGCCTCCCACGAAGGATTTTTCCTCATCTCCCTCGGCCCGAATGGCGTGATAGTCGAACGTCGGCATGAACAACCTCCCTCTTAAATGATGCCACTCTCCGATTCTAGCACGTTTCGCCTCCAATGGAAATCCGGGCGGCTCATCGCGCTGCGTCGAGGAGGCCCAGGATCTCAGCCAGGGCGGCGATGCGGGGTCCGTGCCAGGTCTCGGGGTCCACGCGATGGGGGTCGTAGCCGTCTTCGCTGGCGGCGCGGATGCAGACGGCGGTCATCCCCGCGGCCTCGGCGCCGGAGAGTTCGCGGCTGCCGCCGTCGCCCACGAACAGGCAGGCGTCCGGGGGGACGTCCAAGCGATCGCAGGCCATCCGGTAGATGCGCGGATCGGGTTTGCGCAGCTTCGCGGTGCAGGAGAAGACCGGCGCATCGATGAGTTGTTCGAGTCCCAAGGCGGGCCAGAGCGCGGGCAGTTCGGGCGGGCAATCGGTGATGAGCCCGGTTTTCAGGCCGCGGGACTTAATCGCCTCGAGTGTGGCGCGCGCATCGGGCCGCAGCACGAGCGCCTGCCGGATGAACGCGACCCGAATGCGCGCGGCCTGGGCGGCGCGCGCCCGGTCAGGCGATATCCCGATGGTTTCGCAGGTGTGGACCACGCAGTCTTCGACCGTGGGCCAGCGTCCGGAGCCCCGTGCGTCGTAATCGCTGAGCCACTGAACGAGGAAAGCCTGTTCCGGCGCGCCCATCAAGCGTCCCATCGCCCGGACGGCATCGTTGTGGGCCGAGGCGCTGAGGCTGTCCACCAGCGTGCCGAAGAAGTCGAACAGCACGGCCTGGAATCGCGCGCGGCTCATGAGGGGCTCCGCTCCGGCGCGGCGCCGTTTCGTTGGTGGTTGCGCGGCATGGATGCTGATTCCTCCGTCGATAGGGGCCTGCCCCACTATAGTGCAGCCCGCGAGACGCTTCCAGTGTCCGGCGCCGGGCCAGGTCGCCGGTGGATGATTGATGGAGGCCCGTTGCGCCCGCTTTTGAGGGATAATTGCCTCACGCAAAGCCGCCAAGGCGCCACGGAGGACGTTTTTCATCACTCCACCAGCAACGCTGTCTGGCCGCGCGCAACAATGCGGGGAAGGGATCCACCCCCGGCCACGCGGACCCGCGTGGCCACCCCCGCCAGCGTGGGACACAAGAAGGCAAGCGAGTGCTGGGATCCGGCATCCACCCCGTCCACCCCGTCCACCCCGTCCATCTCGTCCATCTCGTCCATTCCGTCCATCTCGTCCATTCCGTCCATTCCGTCCATTCCGTCCATCTCGTCCATCTCGTCCATCGGAAGACAACAATTCAGGCGAGACGCCTTCGCTGCAGGAACAAGCACAGCGTTCGGGGCGCGGTGCGGCGCAAACCCGGGCCCCTCGGGCCCTGAGGTTGGCCGTGGTACGGCGGCTGTGGCACAATCGGCGGCACGTACGGGACGTCCGGGGGAGGTGGCATGGGCAGGGCACGACACAGGGGATGCCGGTGGGCCGCCCTGGCGGCCGTGGCCGGGCTGTGTCTGGGCGCGGCGGCAAGCGAATACGTCTCGCCGGTGTATGCGCTGGCCCGGCGGGTGGAAGGCATGCCCCGCGATGCGGACTTCGACCTCACGCGCCACAACCATGTGCTCATGCTCGAGGATGGGTACGACGCCCTGCTGTTACGGGTGCACCTGATTCGCCATGCCCGGCGCACCATCGACATCCAGACCACCATCCTGGCGAACGACGAGTGCGGGCATCTGATCATGAGCGAGCTGTTCGATGCGGCCCGCCGCGGCGTGGTGGTGCGCCTCATGGTGGACCACTTCATGTCGGCCCGGGACTCGCGGTGGATCGCCGCGCTCACCGAAGCGCATCCCAACCTGGAATTAAAATACTACCGTCCTCCGGCGAAACACGCGGCCCCGCCCCGGGCCCTGGAACTGGCCAACGCGCTCGTGCGGTTCAAGGGGACCAACCAGCGCCTTCACAACAAACTCATGCTGTTTGACGGGGTGATCGGCATTGTGGGCGGGCGCAACATCGACAACCACTACTACAACTACTCGACCAGCTACAACTTTCTCGATCGCGACGCGGTGGTGTGTGGACCCGCGACGGAGGCCATGGCCGAGTCGTTCGAGGAATACTGGTTCTACCGGCGCGCGGTCGAAAGCCGTACGCTGACCGATGTGGCCGCCGTGATCCGGGCCGGCGAGTACCAGCGCATCCGACGGAACGAGGATTTCGGCGTGGAGACCTTCCGCGCCCACGTCTCGGCCGGCCTGACTGATGCGTTCATCCGCGACGCCTTCGTGACGCCGTTTCAGGAAGCCCACCGCCTGGAATTTATCTCGGACGCCCCCGGAAAAAACCAGGGGAAATGGTTGTGGGGCGGAGGCCGGGCCGCGCGCCACATCCGCGACACTATCCGGAAGACCGAGGAGGAACTGGTCATCCAGAGTCCCTACCTCATTCTGAATTTCTCGGGGCGCTGGGCCTTCCGCAAACTGCAGAAACAGGAACCGCCGGCGACGGTGGTCATCTCGACCAACAGTTTCGCGTCGACGGACAACGCGGTGGCGTATTCCGCGAACTACAAGATGCGTTCGATGTATTTTGAGCGGCTGGGTTTCCGCATCTTCGAGCTGAAACCTCAGCCGGCCGATTTTCTGGAGTTGTTGCCGAATTTTCCCGAGCTCAAAGAACGCGCGGAACGGGTCGGCGAAACGCGCGAACCGTTTGTGTCCGTTCACGCGAAATCCATCGTGGTGGACGGCCACACCGCCTATGTCGGTTCCTACAATCTGGACCCCCGTTCCGACAACCTGAACACCGAGAACGGCGTACTGATAGAAGACGCGCGGATCGCGCGGGCCGTGCGCGACGCCATTCTCGACGACACCCACCCCGGCCGGAGCTGGGTGATCGCCAAACGGCGGTTCCCGCTGTCCGACATCAACTACCTCATCGAGGGCTTGTCGGGCTTGTCGCCGGTGGATGTATGGCCGCTGCGCAACACCACAAGTTTCGAGTTGCGGCCCGGTATGGAGCCCGTCGACCCCGGGCACGCGGAGTTTTACGCGCGCTACGACGATGTGGGCAGTTTTCCCGGCGCCGAAGGCATCTCGACCAAGCAGATCGTGACGCACATTTACAAAATGCTGGGTTCTCTGGCCGTGCCTATCCTATAATTGGCCGTTGTGCAGGCGAGGCTGCCGGTTCTCCCTCGAAAGGACTCCATGAAGACCAATCACCATACCCATACCTCCCGCTGCAAGCATGCCACGGGCGACGTGGACGACTATTGCCGCGCCGCGCGCCGGGCCGGATTGACCGTGCTGGGGTTCTCGGACCACGCCGCGCTGCCGGACAACCGGTGGCTGTCGGTCCGCATGGAATACGGCGAACGGAACGCGTATTGCGCCGCCCTTGAAGAGGCCCGGGAAAACTTCCCCGACCTCACCATCCTGAAAGGCATGGAATGCGAATACGCACCCGCGTACCGCGCGTATTTCGAGGATGAACTTCTCGGCCGGCTCGAACTCGACTACCTTGTCGGCGCCGCCCATTTTATTGCGCACGACGGGGCCTGGCTCGGCGTTTACCGGGGGATAACGGACGCCGCGGCGCTGCGGTCGTATGCCGCCGCGTACGTCGCGCTCATCGAGTGGGGTTTGTTCGCGTTTGTCGCGCATCCCGACCTCTTCGCCAACAGCTACCTGGCCTGGGACCAGCATGCGGAGGCCTGTTCGCGCGAGATTCTCCGGGCGGCGGAGGCCCAGGGCGTGCCGTTAGAGATCAACGGGTACGGATTCCGCAAACCCTGGGTCGAGACGCCCGAAGGCCGCCGCCCGATGTATCCCTGGGCCCGTTTCTGGGAACTGGCTGCCGAATACGACATCGAGGTGGTGCTGAACTCCGATGCCCACCGGCCCGAGGACGTCGCGGCCAATCTGGACGACGCAGCCGCCATCGCGGCGCGATGCGGATTGCGGGTAGCCGACCTGTCCTGCCTCGAACCCGAACGGCAGGGGCGGTGACGGGCCGCGGTCCGCTCGCCGTCAACACGGACCATCCCCGGCCTGTCGCGGTCAGTGCCCCCGGGGAACCGCCAGGGCGCTGCGGATGCACGCGTAAGCCTGGAGACGTTCCGCGTCGGGAAAATCGTGTTCGGCTTCGGGATAGACGGCCGTCAAACGGTCTTCCTCGCCGTAGAGCCGGAACACCGGCCGTGCGGCCGCGACGCAGTCCCGCACACCCGAGACTTCAAAGTTGTGGTCGTTGACGGGCGCGTTGATAAAGACGGTACGCGGCGCAAGCGCAGCCAGGATGTCCGGGAAGTCAAACGGCATCTTCGCGGGGTCTTTGCCGTATTCCGTCGCAATCGCCGGCATGTAGCCGTCGTGGGTCCAGCCCGTGAGGTCGCCGGCCATGTATTTCGCGAAGAGGGTGAACCCGCAACTGGTGACCATCACCCGGATCCGCTCATCGAACAGGCCCACGAACAGCGTGTTGTGGCCGCCGAGAGAATGGCCGATGCAGCCGATGCGATTCGGATCCACCTCGGGCAGGCTCTGGAGCAGGTCGACGCAGCGCATGTGGTTCCAGATGCCTTTCATGGTCATGCTGGTATACCCGCGGGCGTAGGCGCGTTGGCGGGCGT
The DNA here is from genome assembly GCA_002348185.1 of Candidatus Hydrogenedentes bacterium UBA2224. Lineage (GTDB taxonomy): Bacteria > Hydrogenedentota > Hydrogenedentia > Hydrogenedentales > SLHB01 > UBA2224. The sequence continues at coordinate 8,553 of DDYW01000021.1, forward strand.
CCTTGTAGTCGCCGAATCCCGGGTAGTCGGGCGCGAGGGTCACGAATCCCTGTCCTGCCAGTTCCTCGGCGTACTGGCGGTTTTCCTTGCCGATGTCGGCGGTGGGGTGGAGGCACAGGACCGCCGGCATCTTGCCTTCCACGCCTTTCGGGATCAGCAGATACGCGGGCAGCCGGTCCCACGGCTCCACCGCAAACGTGACCTTCTTCCGGACGTAGTTCGGGAAGTCTTCCTCGGTTTCGACCTGCAGGTCCAGCGGAACCAGGTGTTCGCGGGACGGCAGCGGTCCCGCAACCTGCTGCAATCCGGCGCGGACGTGCGCGCGCCGGATCTCCCAATCCGCGGCGGACGCGATGGGGCGCCGCTCGCCGGAGGCGTCGAGATAGAACGTCAGGTCGAGTTTGTCGGCGTAAAAGGGGACCGCGTCGGGGCCGGCCGCGGACAGTCCCGCCGCGATGATCAGCGTCAGCGAATACATAGGGCCATCTCCTTGTCTCGACTTACTTCAACTGCGTGAGCATCTCGAGAATCTCGAGTCGTGCGCGATCCGCGACGCCACGGTCGAGCGGTTCGCTCCAGTTGAGCGACTCCGCACGGCTGGCGTCGAGCACCCGGCCGGGCAGTTCGGCGAGCAGGGTGCGGGCCGCATCGAGGGTCGCGGCCGGGGCATTGGCCGTTTCGGCCCGGGCGAGCGCATCGCGCAGCATGACCAGGTATTCGAAATCCTGGATGCTCTCGCGGATTGCTTCCATATGTTTGCCCGCGGTCACGGCGGCGGGCTCCACAAAGAACGGGCAGTAATCGGTTCCGGGAGCGACGTATTCGTTCCACGACGAGCCGCCGCCCGTGTCGCCCAAGGCCCAGAAATACGTGGCCTCGGCCTCGTAGTTCCAGCATTCCCAGGCCTGCATGCGGTGGTAGGCATAGGGGTCGAGCAGGCGGACCGGACCGCTGCACGAATAGAACTCGAGCGTGATGCCTTCGTTGCGGCGGTCAACGAAGTATTGCCGGTACGATTCCGGGCCATCGAGGAACAGGGGCCGGTTGGGACAGAGCACATGGCATGCGGCGATCATCTCCTGGTTCGCCTTGGTCATGTCGCCCGAGTAGATCGGGTCCTCCCAGATGCGGATGCCGGTGTCCATGGCGCGGATGGCTTTTGCCCAGAAGAGGATGGTCTCGTCCTGCTCGGCGCGATGGGGTTCGTCGACGAGCAGCAGCCCGAGCTGTTCGGGTTGTTTGCCCTTGTCGGTCATGTACTTCGCCCAGAACGCGGCCCATTCGCCGACGGCCCGGTGGAACTCGGGCGAGCCTTGCGTGAAATTGGCTATCTTCGAGCCGACCGCCGAAAACACCAGGTAGTTGGCGGCCTCGGGCCAGCGGGCCATCCATTCGTCGAAGGCCGCGGTGGCGGGGGCAGCGGTCATCGCTCCCGCGGCGTCGTATTCGCCGTAGGGCATCACCGCGCTGGTGGCCCACGGCGAATCCACATAATGTTCGCGGCAGTGCGCGATAAACTGCGCCATGTTGTCGAGGGTGACGCCGCGGCTGCCGGGGCCGTTGCTGTAATCCCAGCCGCCAAAATGCAGCGCTGGCCGCGCGGGAAACTCGAACGGATACACGCGCATCTCGACCGGAAACCGCTGTTCGCCGTGTTTGGCCGACGCCACCTGGATCTCGCCCGTGTGCGTGCCCGCGTCGACGGACTGGGGATGGAACGTGAGCCAGACCTGCCGTGTCAGGCCCGCGGGGACCTCGAGCACGTAGCCGCCGTCCTGTCTGGGCGCTTCGGGCAACGCCGCCGCGACGGGGATCCCCGATTTCGTGCCCGTCCACTGGACTTCATGCACGGTAATGTAGCCGGGATTTGCGCCGCCGGGGAGTCCCGCAATGTTCACCCGCACCGAGTCATGTTCCCGGGTGGCGTTGGAAATGCTGAAACACCCGGCGCGGTACTCATTGCGCATGAGGTGCACCGCGACCTTCGGCGACGCGTCTTTCACGGGGTCATCGAGCAGATAGGCCTGGTCCCACAAGGGCGATTGGCAGACGGTGAGCGGAGCGAACCCCTGCGCGTTCCACAGCGCGCCCTGGAGCGCCAGCACGTCGCGGTGCAACTCGTTGAGCGGCAGGATGGCCTTGAAGGTCTCGACTGCGGCTTCGGGAAGTCCCGCGCACGCGTCCCGGGCGTCCGCCAGCCCGGCGGCGATGGCGTCTTTCGCGCCCGCGTCGACGGCCGCGTTCGCGAGCTTTTCCTCGATGCCCGTGATGTCCAGGAGAATGCGGCGGCGGATCGCCTGCTGCAGCGATGCGCGGACCATGGTGTCCTTGATGTCCTTGATGGGCTTGCCCGCATGCGCGCGATGGACCCATTCGTCGTCGCCGCGAAACACTTCGATCTCGTCGACGAAGCCGAACGGTTGGGCGCCGAAGACGAAGGCCATGTAGCGGCCGTGGGTTTTGAGCTGGTCGGTCTCGTACCGGTGCACCGAGTATTTGCCTGGCTCGGGGAGACCGTGTTCAGCGCTCATCGAAATCAGCTCGCCGGCCTCATAAAAGACCGCGTCCTCGCCGGCGACGAGCATGTAGATGGCGACGGGCCAGGCGACGCCGGCCGCGCCCGCGGCGGTGTTGAACGCCGCCCCGCGGATGGGCAGGTCTTCCCCCAGGTCGATGGTCACGACGATAAAGGGTTCGTGGTTCCAGCCGACCGTGGCCTGCTGGGTCCAGAAATAGCCTTCCGCATACACGCCGTCAGTGAGCTGGGTCGCATCGCCCGGGTCGGTGCAGTGCTGGTAATTGGGCCGGGGATCCATCGTGTAGGATTTGCCCAGCGCGATGTTCTCGGCGGGGCGTTCCGACTCCGCCACGTCCGTCTCCTGCGCCGTGGACGCCAGAGCGGCCAGCAGAGCCAATGTCACGACTGCAAACGTTCTCATGGCACCTCTCCTCGGGTATACCGTCCTAGGGATTTACCACCACCGTATACCGCGGACCAAATACGGCGCGGCCCTGGGCTTCAAACCGCAACTCGATGGGGGTTGGCTCCCGCACACCATCGGGCATTAGCGTAACCTCTTCCAACACGATCTGTCCAAACTTCTCGACGCGATTCGGTATGGGAAAGCGCGCGCCGCCCGCGGTCACGTAAACGCCGCCTTCAGGGACCTCCGCCGGCGGCAGCCACGCAGCTTCGCCGAGGTTCGTGATGGACAGGCGCGCGACAACCGGCTTCCCCGCGCCCACGGCTACCGTGCCGCCATTCGTCACAGGTTCCCATTCGCCCGCGTCGTTGCGGATCTCGACGATGTCGAAGAATCCATCGAGATACTTGGGCGGATTGTTGCCGTTGTACTCCACATTGCCCACCGCCGTGAGCGGACAATCGGCGGAGGTGGTCCCGGTGCCTTCGGTGCGGAGGCCGGGGGTCTTGCCGGCCTCGATGGCGGCCCAGAACGCGTCTTTTACTTCGTCATAGATCCCCGCGATGCCGTCGGGATGGGGGTCGCGGTCGATGGTGATCCAGTGGTCCACGGGCTTCGCCGAAGGCGCGTTGAGGAACGCCTCCGCATGCTCGCGAATGACCTTCGTGACGGGCCGGTCGGTGCCGTCGGGCTGGAGGATGCCGTAATCGCTGCGCTCGTTCGTGCGATACCCGCCCGGATACCACCACCAGTAAATGCCGTCGGCCCCGCTGTCGAGCATCATCCGGTACATGTCGGTGTAGAATGTTGCCTGGAAATCGAGCTGTTCCTGCGGCGTGGCCATGAGCGCCTGCGACCACGCGCTGACCCCCGCCTCAGCCCAGATCAGCGGCAGGCCGGGATGCGCCCAGCGGCCGTATTCGTACGTGAACCAGCCGGGCTTGACGCGTTCCCAGTCGCCGATACGGCCGTAGGCCTCGGGTTCGAGGATATCCACGGCGCCCGCGAGATACGCGTAGTCGTAGGGGACAGTCTTCGACCACCGGGCCGTCGGATCGCCCGCGAGGGTCATGCGGAAACTTACAAGGTGGTTCGGGTCGACCGTGCGCACGAGCCGCCGCGCGCGGTCGTAGTATTTGTAGAGGGTGGTGTCGAGAAAACGCCGGTACGCGGCCATCATGCGCCAATGCGGACCGTTCTCGACCACGTGCGGGTCGAGCGGATTGGTGATCTGGCCGTCGGGCTCGCGCGACGCCTGAAACTCCCAGTCCTTCTCGGCGTTTTCGATGCTGCCGTAGCGCTCGATGACCCACGCGCGCCATTCGGGATCCCAGCGTTTACGGCCTTCGTGGTCGCCAAACATGGGCTCCCACGCGAGGTCGTAGGCATAGACCGTGTCGTTGTCCCACAGGCGGTAGCGTTCGATGAGGGCGCGCATCTTGTCCCACTCGAACTCGAAGGGCGTGCCCGGCCGCAGCGACAGGTTGGCTTTCATCCCCATTGCTTCAAGACGGCGCAGCAAATCGAGCAGGTTCTGCGATTCAATCGCGGGGTAATGAATGAAGATGCTGACCGAATTTATCCCCATGTCCTGGATGTGGTCGAGGTCGCGCTGGATGATCTCGGGATCGTACGACCGCGCGCCGACCCAGTACTCGAAATACTCCCCGTCCTCGATGCCGATGCCCGACGACGGCATGTAATTCACTCCGTGCGGCCGCCACCGCTGCCCATCCAGCATGAAATCGCCATTTTCGACCGTGATGAAGCGTTTTTGCTCCTTTGGCCGCCAGACGTGGACTTGATTTCCCGCCATATCATGCGAATCAAGAAGCGCCGTAAAACCGAAGCGCTCATTTTGGGTATCCGGCCATTCGGCAACGGATTCGGATTCGGCTATACGCTTGATCTCTCCCGGCGCCAGCGAGATCAGCATCTCATTGCGATCGGGTCCGTTTCTGCTGAGCCTCACTTCCTGTTGGCGGTTCTCCTTGCTCAAATTGATCACGCGGAAGCCAAGCTCCGCGGTCTGGTCCTCGAAGTACGTAAAGTAATTTGTCCCGGCCTCCAGTAGAAATACACCGCGCCGCAATCGTTCGAATGAATCTTGGAGCGGTACGGGAAGACCTTCGTCCCCCGTGTACCACGTGGTGCTGGGGATGCTGACAGATACCCACACGCCGCCCTTGTAGGGGCCATCGGCATTGACGTAAAGCGTGGCGGGGTTGCCACGCCAGGCGCCCGTTCCCGAAAATGCCTCAATCAAAGGACTCCACCGCCAGTCCCGGCCTTTCTCGAACCCTCCGGGACCCGGACGGGGATGGGAAGACTGGAATGCCCCGGGCGCGCTGAAACGCAGGCCCTTGCTGAGGTCGCATCCCCGCAGTTCCGCTACATCCGTACACTCAAAAAACTTGTACTCCGGCGACAGCGTCTCGAGCACGGGAGCCTTGAAGGCGGTCAACGGCTTTTCGTGCATGGGCGAGCGTTGGGCGGTGCCGAAGGGCCCGAGCCAGTATTCGTGTGGGCCGCTGCCGAGGGGCGTGTGGGTGTGCGCAAGGCCGATGCTGGTGTGGATGACGTTGGCGGGATTGAGCTCGGTGTTGGCCCGCGCAGGCACGCTTTCCCAGAACCTGAAATCCGACGGCTGGAGCACGTACTGCCGCCATTCGGGGGCCAATTGGACCGTAGCGATCCAGCGCGACCCGTCTTTTTCGGCCCATTCGATGGCGAGGGCGGTCGTGCGGGCGGACCCCTTTGCCCAGAACACGGTCAGCGTGTGGCCTTCGGGGAACGGCGCGGTCAGATCAGGGCTCAGGAGGGTATCCCAGCTGTTCAGGGTGCCGATCTTCACGCACAGCGCGCGCGGGAACGGTGCGCCGGACGTGCCGGCCAGTTCGCTGCTCGCCGGGGTGTCCGGATTATTCGTGTTGCGGCGCCACTGCGCAAGATCGGTGCTGTCGAAATCAAACAGGACGTTTTCGAGCAGGTCCTGCGCATGGCTGCGCTGGTATTCGGCGCGGGAGACCCAGGCGCCGCCATCGTCGATGAGCGGATCGCGCCACATGGGGGTGTTGCACGCAAAAATGTCGCCCCCCGCCTTCAGAAAGGCCTCTACCACCGTGGTCGACTGTGCGGGCAAGGCCGACGCATCCGGCAGCACGAGCAGATCGATGGATTCGATGGTGAGTTTCGCCGGATCGCAGAGTTCGCCGAACCCGAAGGGCACGACCTGGTATCCCGCCTGCTCAAGGTGTTCCGCGAGCGTGTCGCGCACCGGCAGCCACGCCTCGGAGGCGGGCCTTACCAGCGCGGCCGTGTAGGTCACCTCCTGCGCCCCGGCGCAGGCCGCCACCACCGCGATGAGCCCGCAACAGAAACCAACACGTCTCGTCATGTGCCTTGTCCTTTCGTCTCGGTCTGTAAACAACTCCGAAGGAGTCGAATTCGAATAGCCCGGGGCAAGTCACGCGCATAGCGTGACGCAGCCCCGGGATCACCCCATCCACCCCCAAAAACCCCGGAGGGGTTTAACAAAATTCGACTCCTTGGGGGTCGGCGCCCTCGGCGGTCATCCCGCATTTCATCGTCTATGGGTGAGCCGGAAGGCTCGTGTTTCCCTGTTCCGAACGCGTTTCGCCAAACCCAAACGTCTTTTGGAAGGGGGGCCGGGGGAGACCTTTTCTTCAGAAGAGGTTTCCCCCGGCACCCTCATTCTTCCTCGTACTCCGGTGCGCCCTGTCCCGCGAAATACAATGCCGCATGGACTTTCGGGTCAATGAGCAGGCCCCGTGCGGTCTGGCTCTCGAGCCAGTTATGTATGCCCGCGAGCGGAACCGCATGCACCGTGATATCTTCGCTGTGATCCCCGCCGCCATCGCCGATCTTCCGCACGCCTTCGGCCCGGTAGAACCGGATTGTCTCTGAGCAGATGCCCGACGAGGTCGGGCCTTCGCTCAAGAACCGCATGCGGTTCGCGGTGTAGCCGGTCTCCTCTTCGAGTTCACGCGTGGCGGCGGTTTCAAACGCTTCGTGTTCCGAGCCGGGGAGGTCGCCCACGAGTCCCGCCGGGATCTCGATGGTGGCGCGCCGCAACGCCGGGCGGTATTGCTCCACAAGGAGCAACTCGTTTTCGGGCGTGACCGCGACCATGCACACCACGCCGGATACCCGGATGCGTTCCACGTGCTCCCACGAATCGCGGTCCACCAGCCGGAGAAACCGGCCCTCGCCAAGAATGCGGACCGTGCCGTCGCCTTTGGATGCCATAGTGATTCCTTTGTAAAACGGTTGCCTGCAAGACTCCAGAGTATACCGTCTTGCGGCCTCTTGTGCTACCGGTCGGCCCGGGGGTCGTACCGGGGCAAGTGGTCTGCAGACACGGTTGTTGTCGTCCACGGCCCGGTCTGGGACCACCGCCCGCGCCGTTGTTGGGCTATGTAATCGGTGGTACACTACAGACAGGCCGATTTGCTTGAAATGCCGGGCGCATTTCTCAACAAAAAACCCACGAGGCTCGTGCTCGGAAGCGGCCGAACCGTTTCCGGCGCGCGCCCGACAGGTGAGACCGCAATGAACGAAACCGCTCATCCCCCCCGGAAATCGTGGCTCCGCCGTCACAAATGGCTGACCGCTCTGGCGGTCGTGGCCGTGCTGCTGCTCGTGGCCATCCAGGCGGCTGAGTATTTCGTGCACATCGACCGCTACCGCGGCCAGGTCGTGCGGATGCTCGAGGACCGGACCGGTATGCCTGTGTCGATCGAACGCCTTGAACTGACGCTCTTCCCGCAACCGTCCGTGGCGGCCCGCAACCTCACGATTGGCGAGGGCGAACTCCAGGCCCAGTGCGCCGAAGCCCGGGCGGCCGCGAGCTGGAACGGCCTGATGTCTCGCCAGATCCACGTCACCGAGGTCGACTTTTACGGGCTGGTGGCGGCGCTCCCCCGCGAAGTCGCGGTCATTCGGGACCGGATTGCCTACATTCAGGAGAAGATGAAGGCGAAACAGGCGCCGCCCACATGGAAGGTCGCCGTTGACCGGGTTCGGGCCCGTTCCGCGCGCATCGCGGTATCCGGATTCGACCAGCCCGTGTTTGAAGGCGATCTCGATGTGCGCGATGTGCTCACGGGCGCGATTCCGCTTACGCTCGACGGCGCGCTCCCGTTCCTGGGCGAGCCGTCGCGCGGCGAGGCCGAACTGCTCTTTACCGTGCAGAAAGACGCCGAGCCGCTGGTGGTCCCGTCCGGATGGCTCGCGGTCAGGGGAGTCGACCCGCGGCGGGTTCTGGACAGGGAAGCCATGCCGCCGCTCGTGTTCGAGGTTCGCGCGACGTTCGACGAGGTCACGGCCGACCTCATCGGCATGAAGATCACGGGCGAGGCGGTCGCGGCCGAGGGTGCGCCGGAGCTGCTGCGCGCGGCGGCCGGCCCGTTCAACGGAACGCTCTGGATTCGCGGTTCTGAGGTCACGCTGAACGACCTGACCCTGACCGCGCCCAGCCTGACCGCGCTCGCCGACGCCACGCGCACGGCCGACGGCGCCATCGCCTGTGAACTCCAGGACGTGCAGGTCCGGGGCGACGCGCTCGTGGCCGTGTATGCCATGGTCAATTCCGAACGGTTGCAGCTTGTCCCCCAGAAGGACGCGGCCATCACCGCCACCAACATGCTGGTGGGCGTCGACGCCGAAGGCGCGCTGCGCCTGGTGAAGGGCCAGGTCCAGTTTGCGGGCGTGCAACCCACGCTGGCCGACGGCTCCAGACCGTTCGGCGACATCCAGGGCCAGGTGCATCTCGACGAGGGCGTGGTCCAAATCGACGAAATCACCGGTTCGGGGCTCGCGGTGCGCGGTTCGGTCAGGCCCGATCTGAAACGGAAGGGGGCGTCTGTCGACCTCGAGGCCGATCTCACGCTGTCCCCGGGGGTCGTCGCGGCGTTCATGAAAGACACCACGCGCGTCAAGGGCCTGTCCGGGCACGTTGCCTTCAAACGCATCGCCGGCACGTTTGAACAGGGGAAACCGCTCCCCGACGACCTCACGATCGACGGCGTGCTCGAAAAAGCGCAGGCCACCCTCGTGCTCGGCGGACTCGAGGAGTCCCTGACCGGCATTTCGGGGCGCTTTGCCGCCGAACCCGGCGCGGTGAAGGTCACGGGTTCGTGCACCTCGACGCTCCTCGGCCCAATCTCCGCCAACGCGCGGATCACGCCGGAAAAGCAGCACGTCACCGGGGTGGTCCAGGCCGATCTCGCCCGGCTCAACCTGCCGTTCCCGGAAGACGAAACCGCCCGCAACGCCGTCATGAACGTCGCCCGCGCCTATGGCGCGTCGGCGTTCGATGTCGAGGTGACCCTGCCCACCGCGACCGCGCCCGCGGGCGCTGTCCGTATCACGCGCCAGGGCGCGCCTGAACTTTCGGCGATCGTCGCGCTGGCGCGTGCCCGGGACGCACTCTCGATGGCATCGGCGGACACGCGCGCCGTCGTGCCCCTGGCCGCGGTTCGCGACCTGGCCCCCGGCTCGGTGCAGCTGGAGGGGACCGCGGCCGTGACGGCCGCCGTCCCCCTGAACCAGGATTCGTTCGAGGCCCATGTGGACCTCGCGCAGGCGGCGCTGCGCATTGGCGAGTACGTCCACAAACAGCCCGGCGACCCCGCCACGGCCGACGTGCTCGTGGCGCGTGTGAACGATGCGTGGAAAGCCCGGACCGTTACGCTGCATTACGGCGGCGAAGATTTCGTGGCCCGGTTTGAAGGGGACCGCATCGTGAGCGATTTCGAGTTCGAGGTCGCGTCGCTGCGGCCTTTGTTTGCGGGTACCGTCCAGGCGAACGGGCAGGCCCGGGGTTCTCTCAAGACCCATCCGGTGGAGCTTGAGATGCAGCTCGAAAACTGCGCCCTGGCGCTCTCGGACACGCTCCGCTTTGATTCGCTCAGCGGCCGCGTGGCCTATGCCGGCGAGACGCCCCGCGTCGACAAGCTCGCCGTGCGCGGGCTCAACTCCGATTTCACCCTGACCCTCGACGCCACGCCGGAAGGCGTCTGGCAGGGCGCCGTGCGCGGCAACCAACTCGACGTGGATTCGGTGACCGCTGCGCTGCGGGGGTTCAAAGGAAACGACACGGCGGCGGACGCGCCGAAGCCGGCCGCCACGAAGTCGCCGCCTCCCGTGAACCTCGACGTGCAGTTGGCCAAAGTCCTGTACCGTACCGCGGAAGTCGGCGACGTGCGGGCCCGGGTGACCGGGCGAGACGGCGTCTACGATATCCGGGACCTTTCCCTGGCCCCCGGCGGCGGTACCGTCACGGGCACGGCACAGGTGCGCATGGCGGGCGAGCCCGGTCCTTCCACGCTCGCGCTGGACCTCGCCTTGAACAACGTTGACCTTGCCGCGGTGGACGGTATCGCGTTCGTCACGCCCCGGGGACTTAAAGGGGCGACTTCCGGAACGGTTAAGGTGACCGCGCCTTTCGGGAGCGGCCTGAACCCGACCCACGGCGCGACAGGGACCGTGCAGTTTGTTTCGCGAAACGGCACCCTGGGTCGGCTGGGCATCGCCACGAAGATCCTGACGATTATGCGAACCACCGAGATCATCCGGCTGCGCCTGCCTCCCACCAAAGATGAAGGCATCACCTTCGACACCTGCGACGCCAGGGCCGTGCTCGATTCGGGGTTCATGACCATCGAACAGTTCGACCTTAAGAGCCCCACCCTCGCCATGGCCGCCAAGGGGACCATGGACTTTCCGCGCAACGCCACCGAGATGACCGTGGACATCCATCTCCTCCAGATGGCCACGCAGGTCCTCGACATTGTCAAGCTCGACGGCGTCGCCGACGAAATCCGTAAACAGTCCAGCTACCGCCTCGCGATATCCGGGCCCCCCGACGATCCCAGGGTGTCCGTGCAGGGGCTGACGACCGCCGAGGGCCTGACCGGACCCGTGACTGGCGCCGCGAGAGACGCCGCCAAGACCGGACAGCAGACCGTCGTCGACGTGCTTCAGGGGTCCGCGGGCATTTTGCGCGACATTCTCGGCGGCGGCGCCAAGAACCAGCAGCCCGCGCCGCAGGAGGAACCCGCGCCGGAAGCGCCGCCGCAAGCGCCCGCGCCCTAGGCGGCCGGCACGCGGCGGCATCTTGTTACCGGATGGCGAGCGTGCGTTCGATGGCGGTTCCGGCCGGAGGGATGACGTAGTACTGGTTCGGGGACCGTTCCGCGGCCGGCTCGGTGGTGTAGGGCGCCCCGTCGGGCGTCAGCGTGATGGTCTTGTTGGCCGCATCGAGGCCCGCCGGGATGTAGAGGATCGTCGGTGCGGTAATATTCGGGTCTTCGCGCCAGGTGCAGGTGAACGCCCCCGCGATGAGGTCGTTGTCGTAGGCGACCAGCGTTCCCGCGAGGCGCACCGGGACCGCCCGCTGCAGCGCGGGCAGGTAGGCCGCATCGGGCAGGTAGTTTCCGTATTCCCAGTAGGTGTCGCCGCATCCGAGCGTCTCGAACACGTCCACCACGCCCCAGGCCGCGGGCACGACGTCCGCGCCGTGCCCGCCGAAGGCCCCCCATTCGCCCACCAGCATCGGCATATCGAGGCGTTCGGCCGTCTCGCGATGGCGCGTGAAGATGAGTTCCACCCGCGCATTGCTCGCGCGCGCCAGGTGCGGCGTATCCACGACGATGTCGTACCCGTGCGGCGCGTAGGCCTGCTGGGAGTCGCGGCAGCCGTCCGGTCCTATGAGCGGCTGAATGTGCGAGTACACGCCCATGTTCGAGGCGTAGTTGGCCTCCATGAATATGATGTGGTTGGTGTCGACTTCGCGGATCGCGTCGGTGACCCGCTGGTACATGCCCATCAGGTGGGTCTTCTCGAATTCCTCGTAGACGGTGGCGGACGCGTCCACAATCTGCCTGTAGAATTCCGGGTCGTCCATGTAGTGCATGAGCCGACCGCGCTCTTCGGCATTGAGCCACATGGCGATCATCTCCCCGGCTGACGGCGCGGTGTCGCCCATCCTGGCCCGGAGCAGTTCGGCGGCCTTGCCGATCATGAGCGACTGGCCGCGCAGGATCGCCTTGCCCGGAAACGGTTCGTTCATCAGGTCGTAGCCGATGACGGTGGGATTGTCGGCATACCGTTCGGCCACATGGCGCCATGCCATCGCGTAGTGGTCCTGAATGCCGAGGCCGTCCGAAGCCGGTGTGTTCGCCCAGAAGTTCTCAAACGCCCGCTGAATGGCCGGGCTGGTGAGATAGGCGTCGCTCCAGACATCGCCCCGGTCGATGTGGGGCTGGTCGTCCGTCAGCGTGGCCCATCCGGGCGCGCCGTCTGAATACAGCACGCTGTAGAGGTCCTGGTGCATGTCGAAAAAGACGTAGAGGCCCTGGTTCGCGGCCCACGCCACGCGCTGGTCCATCCCGGCCAGGTACGCGTCGTCATAGACGCCCGGTTCGGGTTCCAGACCATCCCAGATGATGCCCAGGCGGATCACGTTCATGCCCCAGTCGCGCAAGCGGGCGAAATCGGCCTCGCTGTGCCACGAGAGGTAATTGCGCTCAGGCGATTTGTCGACCACATTGACGCCGTGCAGCAGCATTTCCCGCCCTTCCGTGTCGATGAAGCGGCGTCCCGACGTGGTGATGAAACGGGTCGTGTCCACGGGCGGCCACGCCGGAACCGCGCGGGTTTCCGCGGCGGGTTCGGGCAGGGGCAGGGATGATGCCGGCGCGGGCGGGACGGAGGGTTCCGCCGGGGCCACAGGCGCGGGCGGTTCCGGCGGCGCTTGCTGTTTGCCGCCGCAGCCCACCACCGTCAGGGTCCACGCAATCATCCAGACAAGAACAGCTGCTCTCACGTCATGTTCTCCCATCGATTCACTGCGGGATGCGTTCGACCGCAGCGGTTCCTTCCACCGGCGGATGCCGGTCCCGAAGAACACGCATCATCCCAGATCTCGCCCGCTCCGTCCAGTCAGCCGCCTGGCATCCAAATCGCCGGGGGAGCACGAAGGAAATGTGGACGGGGTGGACGGGGTGGACGAGATGGACGAGATGGACGTTGTTGTTCGACTTCGTCGTACTCATCCGGGTAGGCACGTCCACAGGGTCCACAGGGTCCACAGGGTCCCAAGGACCGCCGCCCCTGGCGCGGCCGCCCTATTCCGGCAATGACTCAGCCCGGCCGCAAACCATTTCGTACACGGTCTCGATGCGGCGGACAAGCAGGGCGCGGCGGTGCTGGGTCCGGATCGTTTCGCGCGCGGCGGTGCCGAGGTATTCGCGCAGGCTTCGGTCGCGCCGCAAGCGGAGGATGGCCTCCGCCAGGGCGCGGGCATCGTTGTCGGGGACGATCACGCCATCGATGCCGTCGGTAATCGGGCCCGCGGCGGAACGGCACGCGATGACCGGCCTTCCCGCGGCCATGGCGTTGAGGATCTTGATGGGATACCCCGACCATGAGACGCGGGGACAGACCACGATGACGTCGCGCGCCAGGGCTTCCCGTGGCGCCGTCATGCCGGCCGACGATACGGCCTCGGCGGCGTGGAGGCGCCCGCCCGGGTTTGGGGCCGCGGTAGCCACGAGCAGGCGCGCGTCCGGTTCGGCATCACGCACGGCGCGCATCGCCTCTTCCAGGAGCCCGAGGTTCTGGTAGGCGTCGAGGTTCCCCGTGTACAGGACCTCCGCGGGCGCCTCGTCATACGCGGGCTGCGCAAAGTCGCCCGGGTCCGCCGACGGCGGGATGACGGAGACCTGCCCCGCTTCGCAGCCGTTCGAAACCAGGTATTCGGCCAACGCCGGATGCGGCACGAGCACATGATCGGCCCGCCGGGGGAAGGTCCGGTCGAGCCAGGCGCCGAAGCGCCGCGCCCACGCCTGCCCCGGGAAATACCAGGGCAACTCGTCGGCCATGGCGTTGTGCGCGTGGTACACGAGCGGCCGTGCCCGTGACGCCAAGGCCACCAGCAGGCCCTCGTAGTTGTGCGCGTGAATGACCTCGGGGCGCTGGTCCCGTACCGTCCGGCGCAGCATGCTCACCAGTAAGGCGTCGGCCACAGGTTTCAGGAGCGAGGGCCCCGACGACGTCGCACGGTAGCCCGGCAGTTTCCACGAGCGGTGTACCGCGAACCCGTCCCCGGCCTCGCCGGCGCCATGGCCATACACCACCAGGCGGATGTCGTGCCCGGCCTCGTGAAGCGCCTGTGCCGTATCGCGAATCAGGACCTGCGACCCCTGCGGCACCGGGTAGGGGCATGCGGCAACCATGACGATGCGGCGCGTCATTCGAAGTACCCCAGGTCGCGGAGCCGCCGTTCGACGGCGTCGCTTTCGCCCGCCGAATACGTTCTGCCCCCCGTGGCGGCGCAGGGCATTTCCGCGACCGTGGTTGCGCCGGGTTCCAGAAGGCTCGCGCCGTCCATGGGCGGGGCCGGAACGCCCAGTTCCGCAAGCACGGTGGGGGCGACGTCTTCGAGCCGGGCATAGCCGGCCGGGGTGGGTTTCGAGAGCAAGAGCACGCCTGTCGGACGGTGGTTGCCGTTCATGCCGCGTTCCTTGCCGCCCAGGTATTCATCGGGCCCAATCCGCCGGAACGGAGGGCCGCCGCGCGCCCGGAGGCACGAATGCGAATAGCCGTTCTCGAGGGCGAGTTCGAGGACGATATCAGGCGCGCGCGCGACGTACGGCCCGTCAAACAGTTCGTCGCGATGCCAGGCGTTCGCAATGGGTTCCCAGGCGCGCAGCTCCACGCACAGGCGTTCGCAGAACGCACGGTACTCCGTCGCGTCCACCCTGCCCAGCGGTTCCCGGCCGCGCAGGTTGATCCGGATCGACGGGAAGTAGTTCAGTTCCTCCGACCAGGCCGTCGTGCGCGCCCAGTCAATGCCGCCGAAGCGCGACGCGCTCTCCGCCCGCGACGCGAGCCCCCGCAGGCGCCGGAACAGCGCCCCGCGCCAGGATTCGGGCACGAGGGTCAAACCGGCCCGCTTGAGATACGACCGCGCCCCGCCCGAAAAGGCGAGGTAGCCCCGTTCCGCCAGCCAGTTGTTGAGATGGACGACTCCCGTGCCCGCGCCGCCAAATCCGTGGTCCGAAACCACCCCGACGGTCACATCGCCGCCCGCGGCGTCCACCAGCCGCCCCACCGCCGCATCGAGACGTTCGTAGACCTGCGCGATGGCGTCCTCAAACCCGGCCCGATGTCTCGGTGAGCCGGGGTCATGAAACAGCCAGAAATGGTGGGCCACCGTGTCCGATTCGCCAAAGACCACCATGAAAAAGTCCCAGGGTTCCCGGCGATACAGCCGCAGGGCCGTCGATTCCTTGAGGGCCAGCCCCGCGAGCAGGCGGGCGAGAGCCCGGGCATGCCAGCCGGGTCCCGGGGCGGTTTCCTGAAAATCGGCAAAACGCCAGTCCCGCACGTCGTCGTACCACTCCGGGGGCGCCACAAACGACCGGTCGATGCGCGTGCATACCGGCGAGTCAAAGCCGGAAACCATGAATCCATTCACGGGCTCAGGCGGATACGTCGCGGGAACGCCCAGCACGCCCACCCGTTTGCCCGCCGCCGAAAGCAGGTTCCACAACGCCGGTGCGCCCCGCGCGGTGCTGTTGACGAATTCGAGGGCGTAGGCCCCTTCGCGCATGGCCGTAAAATCGAAAATGCCGTGTTTCCCGGGATTCACGCCGGTCGCGCAGGTCGTCCAGGCCGGAAACGTCGCGGGAGGCGTGGTGCTCGCGCAGGGCAGATACGCCCCTGCCGCGCGGAGCCGCGCCAGGTTCGGCAGACGCCCCGCATCCATCCAGGGTTCCACCAGGGACGGTTCAGCGCCGTCCAGACCTATCAACAGAAACCGTGCCATGCCCCCATTCTATAGCAAAACCCGCGCCGGAAGCAGGGTGACCCGGGACCGGCGGCCCGGCGAATTCTTATGGACAACTAGCAAACAATGGGCTATAGTAGACTCATACACGCGGTGCCAGGCCGGGTGTTACGGGCTGGGGCATGCACCAGGCGCGCGCCAGAATAAGGGAAAGGCGCATTGCTGGCGGCACGGGCGGCGGCGCGGAACCCGGAGGGGGGTTCCAAACCGCCAGTGAGCCGGGGCGGCTGCCCGCTGCGGCTTCGGCGGCGAAGGTGTGAACCGTCTTGCGGAATGCGGCGCCTTTCCGCTCGTGTCCCGCGATGGAATTCCGGGCGCCCGGTCCGGGTTGGATCCTGTGACGCGCAACTGCGCTGCAAGGTGACGCGCCATGGCAGGATTTCGTCCGGGAAAAGCTGTCGCGCTGCTGCTCAAAGGGATCATCCTGTTCGTTATCTGGGGGGTCATTGCGTTTTGCGTCTGGAAATACCTGGGCGGAGAATGGCGGCTGGTTGGAGACGTGACTGCGTATGACCGGGAGGCCGACTGGTACCTGGCCGAATTCCCCTGGCTCGATCCCCCGCTGGAAGAAGGGGTGCACATCCGCGGGAGAGCGGTTGTGGCCGACGTCACGGAAGGGGCCGTACTGCCCCTGACCTTCGAGTTGCCTGACGACATTACCCCGAGCTCCCCGGACGAGGTCGGCACGGTCATCCAGATCGAGCGTTTTCTGGAGGAAACCGGCGCCTACGACGACGACACCCCGGCCTACCGCCAGAATGCGCTGGTCCGCATCGTCGACCTGGGATACGAGTGCGTGATTGGCGAAGCGTTTATCCAGGGCGGGGAACCGCCTGACGAAAAGCCGAAAAAGGGTCCCGGGCTTGGTGAGCCGCCCGATGACCAGATCCCGGCCCTTGTTGCGGAGCTGCCGCGGCTCACGCTCGATGGCAACCGGGTTTTGGCCGGCGCGCCCGAGGCCTCGGCCCGGGGCGGGCTGCCGGGCGGACGCCGCACTAGCGCGTTTGCGACCACGCCGCAGTTCGCGAGCGGCGAGGCCCGCGGCGGCGGTGCGCATGCGGCGTCGGGCCGCGCGGGCGCAGCGCGAAAGCCCAAAGCAGCGGATCTCACGGCGCGGCTGGTTGAGGGTATGACTCCCCGGGATGTCGGCACCGTGCTGGGAGACCCCGCAAGCCACTCCACCATCGGGTCCGGCGAGCGCGAGGTCAAACGGTATACGTGGCGGCTGCCCGACGGCAGCACGCTCACGTGCAGTTTTCGCGCGGACACCCTCCAGAAATGGGAGGTGGAGTAGACACCGCCACTCGCCGTCGCGGAGGCTCCGCCGTAAACCCGGGCCAATTCCCGTCAACTTGAACCGCCCGCCCCAAAACCGCTATTACTTAGCCCCATCATCAATCGCGCCATCCGCGGGAAGGAACGCACGTGTCATGAAGAGCATCCGGGTTGCCATCGTCGGCCAGGGACGCAGCGGCCGCGGCATCCATGCCGAATACCTCCAGCACGTCCCCAACAGATTCACCATCGCCGCCGTGGCCGACCCCATCCGGGAACGCCGCGACCGCGCTGCCCGGGAGTTCGGATGCGACGCCTACAGCAGCCACAGGCCGCTCCTGAAACGCCGCGACATCGACCTGGTCATCAACGCGACGCCCAGCCACCTTCACGTGCCGTACACGCTCGAATTCCTGAATGCGGGGTTCAACGTGCTTTGCGAAAAGCCCCTGGCCGTGAAGGTCAGGGACGTGGATCGACTCATCGCCGCGCAGAAGAAGCGTGGGACGGTGTTCGCGATATTCCAGCAGTCGCGTTACGCGCCGTATTTTCAGCAGGTGCGCAAGGTCATTGCCTCGGGCGTCCTGGGCGACCTTGTGCAGGTCAATATCCAGTTCAACGGGTTCAGCCGCCGGTACGACTGGCAGACCCTCACCGCGTTCGACGGGGGCAACCTGCTCAACACGGGTCCGCATCCCCTGGATCAGGCCCTGCAACTCTTCGGAACGGACATCATGCCCCGGGTTTTTTGCGTGATGCGCCGGGCCGTCAACTACGGCGATGCCGAGGATCACGTGCTGCTGGTACTCGAAGGGGAGGGGCGGCCCATCATCAACCTCGAGATCTCGTCGTGCTGCACGTATCCGCCCTATACCTACAACGTCTACGGCACCCGCGGCGGCCTCCGCGGCTCCATGGGCCGGCTCGAATGGCAGTACTACCTGCCCGAAGAAGCGCCGAAGCTCCGCCTCCAGAAGCGCCCCCTCACCAACAGCGCGGGCAACCCCGTCTATTGCTCCGACACGCTGACCTGGCACAAGAGAACCTGGAAGGCGCCCAAATCAAAACAAGATCTGTTCAACGCCATTTCGCACGGGTTCTATTCGATGCTCTACAAGACCCTGACCCGGGGCGTCCCGCTCGAGATCACTCCGATGCAGGTGCGGCAGCAGATCGCCGTCATCGAGGAATGCCAGCGTCAGAACCCCCATATCTACGGAAAGAACACGTAGTCACCGTGTCAATGCGCCTCGGTGTGTAACTGCCGCGTCCGCTTCTCGCTTCTCACACCAAGCCACAAAGACACAAAGACACAGAGAGGCCTTCTGTCTCAATCCAGGGCGCCATTGATGATGCGTGATATGCCGTGCGAAGGTCGCGAACAGGACGGGGTGAGTGCACACTGGGCCCCTGCTTTCGCAGGGGAGACGGGAGGGGCAGGGGGAACGGGAGAGGGGCAGGGGAGACGGGAGAGGCGCGTACCCCATAGGGCGCACCGCAAAAGACACCCCCACGGAAAACGCGCGGCGCCGGAGATCGACCCCGGCGCCGCGCGCGCAATGTAACCTCTCGCTCTTTGTTCTTGCTGACGTTTCCCTGTGCTATTCCGTCAGAGTGACCGCGTCGGCCCTTGCCTGCTGGCTGAGGCTGGTGTTCTTGACCGCCTCGTCCGAGGCCTTCTTGCCGCAACCCGAGCCGCATGCGGACGCGCAACCCGAGCCCGAAGAGCAGCTGGACTCGCCCTTGCGACCGCCCTGTTTCTCGTCGGACGCCAGCGCTGCCGCTTTCGCGGCGGCCAGCGGACACGAGGCTTCGTCCACGGCGGCCTGCAGGCCGCACGCCGCACCCTCTGCCTTCGCCGCTACGCCGCAGGCGGCCCCTTCAGCCTTGGCAGCCGCACCACACGCGCCGCCTTCAGCCTTGGCAACGGTCCCGCACGCGGCGCTCTTCGCTGCACCGCACGCGCCGCCATCAGCCTTGTCCGCCGCAGGCCCGGACTTCTGCGTGGCCGCATATTCGGCCCACACCGCCTGGCTGCGGCCCTCTTTGGTGTTCAGGTCGGCGGTTTTCGCCGCGCTCGCAGACGTGTCTTTTCCACACGCCCGTCCGCGTTCACTGTGGGCGTTCGCGGCGGTTTTGCCTTTACTACAGCCCGCCTCTGACGATGCCTCGCACGACTTCTTGCCTGCGTCGTCGACCCCCGCGCTGAGCGCCTGCTGACCGGCCAGCCCGAAGGCAACCGCGGCGACTCCCACGATGAAAACGACGGCAAACGGTTTCAAGAATCTCACATTTTTCATAGATTAAACTCTCCGGTTTGAGGTGCTCTCGCTTGGTATCTCTTGTACGTAAGGGAACCATTCCCGCGGAAGGTTCATTCCACCGAGCAGAGGTCCACGTCCGGAATCGAAGGAACACGGACAAACCGATGCTGTCTGATGGGTTACCCCGTCTGTCCAGGCGCGGGGCCCCCGACGGCGCCCCGCTTATTTCGCGGCCGCCCACTCGGCTTTCGGGGGCGCGACGTAATCGGCATAGCGGTCCGCGACCCCGGCCTGTTCGGCGTCGCCCGAGTGGATGTAGACCCGGTAGGCAAAGGTGAGCGATTCGCCGTTCTTCAGGGTGTAGTCGCCGTTCTCGGCGCCGTCGGTGAAATGGCTCAGCCCGAAGCAGTTGGCGCCCATGAGACCGTAATCGCGCACGTGCCAGCGCGAGGGGTGCCGCAGGTTGGCGGGGTTGTCGAACACGGCGACGCCGCGCACGCCCGCGCCCTCGAACGCGCCCGAGTAATCGCACCACACGGAGGGCTTGCCCCAGCACGCCTGCATGCCTTTGAGGCCGTCGGCATTGGTGATCACGCCCGCGCCGTTTTTCTCGAGGATTGCGTCATGCATCCGCAGAGACACGATGCCGCCTTCCTTGGTATCGCCGAATTTGGCTTCGCCGTACGCGGCCGTGAAGGTTACTTTCACATCGACCATCTTCATGCTTTCGGGGGTATTGTAGAAACGGTATTCGCGCGCTTCGGCGATGACCGGATTGTGGTCCTTGTCCTGCCAGGTATTTTCGGCGGTGATCCAGCCGTAGGCGCCGCCCGAACCGCCCACTACGGCATCCGAATGCTGGTAGCCTGATCTTTCGCTCGTCTCGGCCCAGCAGTCCATGCCGTTAATGTCGCCGTAGGCCGTCCAGAACGATTTCTGGTGCACGTGGTCTTCCGTGGCGACCTTCTCGCCCATGGGCCAGTCGCGGGTCACGCCCACGCCGCCCTCGGACAGCACCGGCCACAGGTAAGGTTTGCGGTTGTCGTTGCTGTAGGTATAGGTCGTAAAGGGCTTTCCGGCGATTACCACGTCCAGGGCATCGGCGTTGCCCTGTTTGACGATCTCGACCGGCGGCGCTGCGTCGGCGGATTTCAGCTTCACGACGTAATCGCGCTCTTCGCCGGGCGCGACGTTCTCGACGACAAACACAAACTCGCCGTTGCGCACGGTGGCGGGATACTCCTTGCCGGATGCCGAGTCCACCACCACAACGCACTGGCCGTCGGCCGGTTTTGCGCCGTCGCAGGGCAAGGCCACGGGCGCCCACTGGCTCGATTGACTGCCCGCCGTCACATGAATCTGCCGGCCGTCGAGGCTCTGGGCTCCCGCCAGACCCGCCGTCAAGGCTATCGCCAACGTGCAACACAAGATCACTCGCATGGACCGTTTCCTTTCCGTCTGTCGATGTTCGGACGCCGTCCCGTGTTGGCCGGGACACGCGTTTCGCGCCGCACCACGATCGCTGTACTGTAGCAAACACCGGGGGCGCGCCGCAAAACGGGCCCGTGCCTGCTGGCCATACGCGCCAGCAACAGGGGAGGCCGCGGGAACGGCCCGCCCGGCGTGCCCAACGGCAAATTATCTTCCAGGCTTGATATTCCTTACCCTTTTATCACTATTATGATTAGCAATTGACATATTGCCACGGTGTGAAGTAAAGTAACACTCGACAGATGGGGAGATTGCTGTGCCGCACCGTGCAACGGTCCGCGTGTCGGCTTCGGACACGGCGGCGGCGGGCGGCGCAGAGCTTACACCAAGCGAAAAAGGGGACCAATCCGTGTTACCGACACATCGCGACCGCCCGGGCTCGCGGCCTCGCAGAAGGCGGGAAGGCTTCACGCTGGTCGAAGTACTCGTGGCCCTTGCCGTCCTCAGCGTCGCCACCTGGATCATCCTCTCCCTCTTCAGCAGCAGTCTCAAACTGGAACGGATCGCGCGCTCGACGCGCGTGGCGACCGACCTGGCCCGCGACCGGATGGCGGACATCCTCGCGCGGCCGGGCGCGTACGCCTGGCCCGCGGCCGACGCCATTACGGCTGAGACGGGGGCGCCGCTCAAACTCCT
This sequence comes from Candidatus Hydrogenedentes bacterium UBA2224, assembly GCA_002348185.1. Lineage (GTDB taxonomy): Bacteria > Hydrogenedentota > Hydrogenedentia > Hydrogenedentales > SLHB01 > UBA2224. The sequence continues at coordinate 30,020 of DDYW01000021.1, forward strand.
CAACGAATCCCCGCAAGAGGGCGCGTTCGCCGTGCCCGCCGTGCTGCCGGCCAGCCCGCTCGCGCGGAGTTCGGAGCAGGTCTTTTACGAGCGGTTCGGCTGGGAGGCCTTCGTTAAACAGCCTGCCGAGGGCCGCGGCTTTTACGAAGTGCTGGTCGTCGTGCGCTGGACGGAAGCGAACCGCCCCCAACAGGTCGTCCTGACCGGCAGCATTCCGGTGGCGATGACGAAGGAGGCCTCATGATGCACGCACGCACCACGCAGGGGTTCACCCTCGTCGAACTGATCCTGGTCATTGCCATCCTCGGCATCCTGTCGACCATGGGCGTCGTGATGTTCGGGCGCATCAACAATGCCTGGACCCTCACCCGGAACCGTACCGAACTGGATGCCAAAGCGGAGTATGCCCTGGATCAGATCCGGCAGGATCTGACCGACCTGGTATCTCCCGCGCTGACCGGTGCCCCGTTGCAGGGCGCAGATGCGGCCGTACCCGATGCGGCGTTCCCCGGCGCGAACGCGGCTTCCGACACGCTGATTATCCCCATTCGGGGCGAGACCCCGTCGGGCACCGAAACGCTGGCCGCGGCGAAATACGCCGTTCAGACCGAGGGCGGCGCCCGCGTCCTGACACGCACTCAGACGGGACTCTACGGCGAAGCCCAGGAAAACGTGCCTCCTGCGAAGGTTGCCGAGGGCGTGGCGCAGTTTAACGTGCAGTTCCTGGGGCCGGAGGGCCAATGGCAGGATGCCTGGGAGACCGCGACGCCCCCGGCGGCGGTCCGGGTATCTCTGGTAGTGGCCAATCCTGACAGGCCGGAGCGGCAGGTGGCCCGCGAAACCGTGTTCGCCGTTCGGGCAAACTAAGGGGTTGTCTATGAACATGGCCAGACGAGAACGCAAGCAACGGGGCGCGGCCCTGATCATCGCGCTGGGGATGCTGGCGGTATTCGCCGCCCTCGGCACGGCCTACCTCGGCTACATGGTCCTTGAACAGCAGCGCTCGCAGGAGTACCTCGCCGAAGTGCATGCGCGCCAGTTGGCCGACCGCGCGATCTGGGCCGCCGTCGGCGAGATCCAGGCGGCGCTCGCGAACGGCGAAACACCGGCGCTGGGCGCGCACGACGAACATCTTCTGCCGCAATACCGCGCGGTCATCGAGGGGACGCCCGAGGCTTGGTCGCGCCGGGACGGCTGGGTTCGGATCGCCATCGAGGACGAATCGGCCAAGCTCAACATCAATCATGCGCCGCCCCGTGTGCTGCAGGCCATGCTGGGCGTCGACGGCGACAAGGCCCGGAGCATCCGCAGCCAGGTCCCGCGGCCCGGCGAGTCTCCCGGCCCGCAACAGCGCTGGTTCGCCAGCGTCGACGGACTGGTCGAGCGCGGCTTCCTCACCGATGAGGCCCTCGCCCAGCGTGAACCGCGGCGCGGGGCTTGGCTTACGGCGTACTCGGTCGCCGACAACCTCGCCCCCAAAGCGTATCTGAACGTCAACACGGCGCCGAAAGAAGTTCTCGCGGCCGTGTTCAATGCGGAAGCCGCCGAGCGCATCGTTGCGGCGCGCGCCCAGGCCCCCATCGCCGATTTCGCGGGGCTGGTGCAGGCCGCCCAGGCGGAGCCGTCGACCTTCAACCTGGATATCCCGGCGGACGGAAGCGCGCCTCCCGAACTCGCGTTTCAGTCGCGCAGCTTCCGTATTGCCTGCGAGGCGAAGGCACGAAAAGAAGGGGAGTCGCTCGCGGCGTGCCGCGTGGAGGCGGTCGTCGTGTTGTCAGATACGGGAGTCGCGAACATCACGTATTGGAAGGAAATGCCGGCCGCGCTCGCTGACGAGGAGGCGCCGGAGCCAGGTTCCGATACACAACAGGCAGTGGCGGAATCGTAAGCGCACGCGATGGAATGGAGGAACTACTACAATGCCATCCAAAGCCGACAATGCTCAAGAACCGGGCCGGAAAGTAAAGCGGGTGCGGAGGGGTTCGGCCCGACAGCCGGCCAAAGCCGCCCCGAGTGACGCGGCCGAAGAAGCCCTCGAGTTGGAAGACGGCGCGCCGGCATCGAAGGCCTCCGCCCGGAGAGTCACGGCGATCCGCGACACGTCCGCGCCGCGCGGGAGCGGATTCTGGAACCTGGCATCCGTCCGGCGGCGGGACATCACGGTGTTCCTCCGCCAACTGGTGATGCTGCTGGAGGCCGGCACGCCGCTGCTGAAGTCGCTCAAGACCCTGGCGAACCGGCTTGAGGGCCGGGGCATCCGCAACATGGTGCAGGACCTCGCCGACCAGGTCGAGAACGGCAATCCGCTGTGGCAGGCCTTTGAACGGCACCCGCACGAGTATTTCGATACGGTGTTCGTCGCCCTGGTCAAGGCCAGTGAGGCGAGCGGTACGCTGGTCGACACCCTGCGCCGCCAGACCGAATACTACGAGCGCCGGGAAATGCTGCGGCGCCGCGTGAAAACCGCGCTGGTGTATCCGGCGATTCTGGTGATTCTGTGCGGCGCGGTGCTGTTCGTGATGGCCAAGTTCGTCGTGCCCGCGTTCGAGGAGATCTTCGAGGGCGCGCTGAACGTGAGCATGCCGCCGTTCACCCTGGGGCTGATCAGCGTCATCCATTTCCTGACGTCGTGGCCGATTCTGGTGGTGTTCGCGGCCATCGTAGCGCTGATCGTTGTCTACTGGGTGTGGCAGCGGAACCCCGTGAACCGCCTGCTGGCGGACCGGATCAAGCTGCGGGTGCCGCTCCTGGGCCGGATCAGCCAGAAGTATGCGGTGGCCCAGATGACCAGCTCGCTCGCTATGATGTTGCGCAGCGGCCTTTCCATGATGGTCACGCTGGATCTGGCGCGCAGCGCCATCCACAACCAGGCCGTGGCCCAGGTGCTCCAGAAAGTGCGCAGCTCGGTGGAGCAGGGCAGCGGCATTGAAGAACCCCTGCGCGCCGAACCGAAGGTCATCCCGCCCGTGGTCACGGATATGCTGGTCACCGGCGAGGAAGCGGGCCAATTGGATCGCGTGGCGGCCCATATCGCCGACACCTACGAGGAAGAGGTTCAGATTGACATCAGCACGCTGACCGACCTGCTGCCGGTCATCCTGGTGGTCGTGCTGGGGATCGCGGTGCTGATGATCGTGCTGGCCTTCTTCCTGCCGCTCATTTCCAGCATCGACCAGTTGACCTCCGCCGCTTCCTGAGGCGGTATCCGCAAGCCTGTACCGAGGCGGGGCCTGACAACTTGTCACGGCCCCGCCTCTGCGTTTATGCTTGTGGCGATTTTTGGGAGCAGGTCTCCTGACACAAGCCCGGAAGCGGCAACGCCGGGGCGCAAGAAGAGAGGTTTTTGCCAGTGAGCATTGCGGCATTGTTGGAGGAACGGGCGCGGCAGCACGGTTCGCGCACGTTTCTGATTTGCGAAGATATCGAATACTCGTTCGAGACGATGCACGAGTACAGCACGCGCGTTGCGGTGAACCTGGCCGCGCACGGTGTGCAGCAGGGCGACAAAGTCGTGCTGCTGATGGGTAATTGCCTCGAGTATCTCTATGTATTCCTCGGGGCGGGACGCATCGGCGCGGTGATTGTGCCGGTCAACCCCACGCTGAAAGCCGACGAAATCGCGCACATCGTGAATAATTCGGAGGCCGAAACGCTGATCACGGCGCCGGAACTCGCGTCCCTGATCCCCCAGCTCCGGGCCGTCCTGCCCAACGTGAAACGCTATTTCGTCGCGGGCGAGGCCACCGAAGACGCGGAGTCGTTTTCCACGCTGATGACCCCGGTCGCTGAGGCGCCGCCCATGGCGGCCGCGCCGGGCGACACGGCGGCGCTCATCTACACTTCCGGCACCACCGGCATGCCGAAAGGCGTGATGCTGACCCACCGAAACTACCTCGCCAATGCCCTTATGCTGGTGAAATCGCAGACCGTGGTCGAGCACGACCGGTTTTTCTGCGTCTTGCCGCTATTCCATGTCAACGCGCAGGTGGTGACCATCCTGACCCCGCTGATGGGGGGGGCGTCGGTCGTGCTGATGAAAAAGTTCAACCCCTTCGCGATCCTGCCCATGATTCAGAAGCACCGGCCGACCATTATGAGCGCGGTGCCCACCATTTATAACGTGATGTGCCGTCTCGCAAAGGCCCAGGACCAGGAGTACGACCTGTCCTCCATCCGGTCGTTCGCGACCGGCGCTGCTCCCATGCCCGAAGAAACCTACAACGAGGCGCTCCGCACCTTGAAACGGCCCATCATCGGCGGATACGGGTTGACCGAGGCCACCTGTGCCAGCGCCGCGGCCGATTCCCGCGATCCCATTAAGTGGAACTCCGTGGGAAGCCCCCTCCCGTACACCATCATCCGCATCGCCGGCGAAGACGGCAAAGACGTGCCCTTCGGCGACGTCGGCGAGATTCTGATAGCCGGTCCCACGGTGATGAAGGGCTATTACAAGAACCCCGCCGCCACCGCCGAAGTGCTGCGCGACGGATGGCTGTACACCGGCGACCTCGGACAGTTCGACGAAGACGGTTACCTCTATATCGTGGGCCGCGTAAAAGACATGATCATCCGGGGCGGCCAGAACATCTACCCCCAGCAAATTGAGGATGTCATTTCGCGCCTTCCGGGCGTCGAAGAGTGCTGCGTGGTCGGCGTGGAAGAGGCGCGCTGGGGCCAGGAAGTGCTCGCCGTCGTCAAATGCACCGAAAACATCAACTTGGCGGAAAGCGACGTCATCCAGCATTGCCGGCGCTATCTGGCGAACTACAAGTGCCCCGCCTTCGTGCGGTTTGTCGACGAACTGCCGAAGACCCCGACCGGCAAGATCAAAAAGACGCAGGTGGCCGCGAGCTTCGCGGACATTGCCAAGAGCGGATAGGCGCGCCAGGCCACGGACAGAGAGAGGAGTTCGCCATGATGCGCAAACGGGCATTTTACGGACTGTTGACGGGGGTTCTGGTTCTGTGCGTCTGCGGATGCGCCACGACGCGACAAGGCATCTCCGACGACGAACTGATCCGCGAGACCCTCGCCACGTGGAAATCCGGGCTCGAAAGCCACGACCTCGACGTCCTGATGTCCACGATCTCCGAGGATTTCGTCAGCGACGAAGGGGGCGGCAAAGCCGACTTCCGCGAATACGTCGCCGGACTCTTCGACGACGGCACCTTGTCCGGCGCGAAGATGGACATTGACAGCGCCCGCGTCACCATCGAAGAAGAAATGGCCACGGTCGAGAACGCCGGCCTGAGCGGCGATCGCGGCAGCGTCCTGCTCGACATGGACCTCAAGAAAGAGGACGATGGCGTCTGGCGCATCGTGGGCCTGCAAGCCTACTAGACGCGGTATCCCGACACGCCGGGCCGACGCCGCGCCCGGGAGCCAGGTGACAGCCACGACATGCTCCGGCGAAGGGTACCGCCGGCCAAGGACAGAAAACAGGCGTCCCCCCGGCGTCCGGCGCGTTCCCCGCGTTCGGGCTATTCCTTGATGTGGTGCTTGATGTCGACGATCTCGCCCTTGAAGATATCGACGACTTTGGCGATGTGGGGGTCTTCCAGGGCCTGCCGCGCCAGCTCCGGGTTCACGTGGGCGGCGGCCGCGCGGGGTGGGGCTTCGCGCGCAGGCCGCGGGGACTCCGGGCTGTCTCCGTTGACGCGCGTGCGGTAGCCGGTCAGGTTGGCGGTCCACGTTCGCAGAATGCGCTCCACCGCGGCGCGGTTTTCGGGTCGTTCGAGGTAAGTTCGCGCGTTTTGCTGGTCGTGGGTGAAGTCGAGGAGGATGGTCTCGTTCTCGATGGCGGCGGGAGACGCCTGACCGAGCCAGATGCCGAGATTGAGGTTTTCGGCGCCGGCTTTCTCCGTTACGCGCAGCCACGCCTCGCGCAGGTTGGTTTCCGAGACGGTTGCACAGGAGGATGCGGCGGGGGATTCATGCTCGGGACACTGCGCCGGAGCCTGGTGCGGCGCCGGCGCACGCTTAGGGGGGCTGGATTTGCCCTCGCCCTTGCCGCCCTTGCCGGCCTGCGCCGTTTGCGCCGCCGGCGGGGTCGCGGCGGCCACGGGGCCCACGCCACCGGCGCCGAGCTGGACGAGTTTTTCGAGCACGGTGTCGACCGATACCTCGACGGCCACCTTCGACACGCGGATCAGGAGCGTTTCCAGCGCGATGCGCTGCGCAAGCTGCGAATCGAACCCCTTCGAGAGTTCCGCGAACTGCTCGATCAATTGGATGAGACGCGTCAAGAGGAACCGGTCCGCCCGCTCCTGCATCGCCGCGATCTCATGCCCGGGCAAGGCCAGCAGTTCCGGGATCCGGGCCCCGGCGGTCTTGCACACCAGCAGGTTCCGGAAATACCGGATGATGTCCTGAACAAACTGGGACAGATCCTTTCCCGTCGCCACGATGTCCTCGACGAGCCGGAGCTGCGTGGCGATGTCCGCGTCCAGGATGGCGTCGCACAGCGCGTTGAGCTGTGCCCAGTCGACCAGACCCAGCACTTCGAATACGTCCTTAAACGTAATCTCCCGGCCGCAATACGAGATCAACTGTTCCAGGATGCTCTCGGCATCGCGGATGCCCCCGTCCGCGGCGCGCGCAATGGCATACAGCACCTCGTCGGAACAGGTCACCTTTTCCTGGTCGAGGATGCGGCGCAGCAGGGCGCAGATGTCCTCCTGGCCCACGCGGCGGAAATCGTAGCGCTGGCAGCGCGAGATAATCGTGGCCGGCACCTTGTGCGCTTCGGTCGTCGCCAGGATAAACACCGCATGGGCGGGCGGCTCTTCGAGCGTCTTGAGCAGCGCGTTGAAGGCGGCACCGCTCAACTGGTGCACCTCGTCAATCACGTAAATCTTGTACCGCGACGACGAAGGCACCAGGCGGACATTGTCGCGGATCTGCCGGACATCGTCGACGCTGTTGTTGGAGGCGCCGTCGATTTCGAGGACGTCGATGTTGCGGCCCGCGGCGATGGATACGCAGTTCTCGCAGGTTCCGCAGGGATTGGGGGTGGGGCCGTCGGACGACCGGCAGTTGAGCGCTTTGGCCAGGATGCGCGCCGTGGTGGTCTTCCCGATGCCGCGCGAACCGATGAACAGGTAGGCGTGGCCGATGCGCTGATTCTCGATGGCGTTCTGAAGGGTGCGCGTGATGTGCTGCTGGCCCACGACCTCGTCGAAGGCCTGGGGCCGCCACGTTCGCGCCAAAACCTGGTAGTGCCCTTCCGCCATGACCACCCTCGCCTCCGCGGCCGCACGGCCCTGGCCTGCGGCGGCCTCCAATTGCCCCCCGGCGCTTGTGCCAGGAAAACAAAAAATGCCCGCGCACCCACCGTCGAACGCTTACCCAGAGCGGCCACGGGGCCGTTGACTCGGGCCAGGCGTCCCTACAGCACACGAGAAGAACCGCCTGCGGCTGCTTCCGTCAGGATCTGACCGGGTTCAGCAGCTTCCCGTTGAGTAGGACCCAGCCGTCAGCGCCTCGTACCCCGCGCCTGACCAAAAGGCAAGACGCCCTCGGGTGGGAATTCGACCTCGCTAAAGCGGATTGCGAGTGCAGGACACCGCTAACTTCCCGTCTAGCGCGGGCAAACTCAAAATCTGCGCCAAAACAGCGTAACACTCACTTTAGCATTCATCGCGGGGGCCAGTCAATTTACCCGTTTCGTCCCGAACCATTGGCTAACGCGAAGGCTGATTACTCCGATGCGTGCGCCTTCGGGCGCTGGAGCTTTTGTCGACTCACCCACGTGGTGAAACAAGAGACGATTCTGCCTTCCGGGGTGCCAAAGGCGCGAAAACATGCCAGCCCAGCCCGCAGGGCTCCGAGTCCCGCAGGGACGGCAGACCGAAGCGCCCATGTTCTCGCGTCTGGAGCGCCGAAGGCGCGAAAACATGCCAGACCAGTCCGCAGGGCTCCGAGTCCCGCAGGGACGGCAGACAATAGCCCACCACTTCAGGAACCTCCGCATCCCTCGAATCACAAGTCCCGTAGGGACGGCAGACCGAAGCGCCCATGTTCTCGCGTCTGGAGCGCCGAAGGCGCGGCGGAGACGTGCACGAGGCGGACGGTATGGACAATATGGACGGCATGGACGGTATGGAAACATCCGTCTTGGCGTCTTGGCGCCTTTGCGTGAGGCGCTGGTCCGCCCGTATCGCATTTCCCACCCGCGATTCGGATCCCTGGGGTGGCCGGTTGCACCTGTCGCCCGCAGCGGATATGCTGGCCTCTGAGCAGCGGTTCCTGCCTCCGCGCGGCACGAGGCGCCCGCGCAGGAGAGACGGAAGAGACCAATGGCGAGAGGGAGAGGGTACCCATGACCATGCACCTGTTCCTGGCGGTTTCTGTGGCGATCAGCCTGGGGATCCACGCGGCCGAGCCGCCGGCCGTCAGCGTGTGGGCGCCCCCGCCGCTAACCAAGGTCTTGCGCGACGCCGTTCCGCCTTCCGAAGGGGCCGAGCCGCTCCTCATCGAAGGCGCCCGCAACGAAACGGTCAGCGCGCAGGCGGCCGTGCGCTCCGCGGAGAACGCGGTGGCCGCCCGGATGTCGATCTCGGACCTCACGCACCGCGAAACCGGCGCTGCGCTTCCCGCCAGCGCCGTAAGCCTCCAGTGGGAACGGTATATCGCCATTGATCGCAACACCACGGGCCTCCCCGGCGACGAACTCGTCGCCAGCGCGCCCAACAGCATCCCGGACCCCTTCTGGGAGGCCGAAAACATCCCGCTCCAGGCCGGGGAGACGCAGGCGGCGTGGCTCGAGGTGGTCATCCCGGCCGATGCCGCGCCCGGCGATTACGACGGGACGCTCACCATCACGGCGGACGGCCAGTCCGCCCGATTGCCGGTCGCCCTGCACGTCTGGAATTTCGTCGTGCCGGATGAACGCCACCTCTCGGTCGTGAACTGGTGGCGGTTTCCGGGGTTGGGGTTCGAAGGGCGGTTTGAACCGTTTTCCGACGCGTATTACCAGTTTCTGGGGGAATGCTGCGCGTTTCTCGCGGCCCACCGTCAGACCGACATCCAGTTGTCTCTGAACGAACTGGTACAGGAGGTCGCGGGGGTCGACGGCAGCGTAAGCTACGACACGTCGCGGCTCGAACGGTTCACCGCCACAGCGTTCGAGCACGGCATTCGGCAGATTCATCTGCACGGCGTGGGAACGCGCACCGGGAACCACACCGAGCCGGACGGCCGCATCGAACCGGTTGCCGCGTCCATGAACCGCCTGCCCGCACTCGAGGCCGTGATACAGCAACACCAGTGGCAGGGCCGCATCGCGGTCAACATCTCCGACGAACCGTTCATCCATCACGAACAGTCGTACGCGGCTGTGGTTCGTCAGGTGCATCAGCTTGCGCCGAGCGTCCGGGTGATCGAGGCGGTGGAAGCGGAGTTTTTCGGCGACCTCGACATCTACGTGCCCAAACTGAGCCACCTCAACCTGTGGTATCCCCGGTTTCAGGACGTGCAGCGCGAAGGCAAGGAACTCTGGTATTACACCTGCTGCCACCCGGTCGGGCGCTACCCGAACCGCTTTCTCGATCAGTCGCTCCTGAAAGGGCGCGCGTTGTTCTGGATCAATTACCTCTATGACCTCGACGGATACCTGCACTGGGGCCTGAACCATTTTTACGGCGACGATCCCTACACGCAGGAGGCCATCAGCCACGACCTGCCGCTCGGGGACCGTGCCGTGGTGTATCCCGGCGAATCGAAGTATCTCGGCTCGCTCCGGTTCAGCACCATGCGCGACGGCTTGCAGGATTTCGAATACCTGTGGCTGCTCGAAGACGGTCTGCGGCAGCTCAAGGAGCGCGTGGGCGACGACGCGTACTGGCTCGAGCCGCGCCAGCGCTCCCTCGAACTGTGCCGCCGGGTGGTGCAATCGTTCTACGACCACACCCGCGACCCCCAGGCGCTGATGGAGACCCGGCGCATGCTCGCGGCAGAGATCGAAGCCCTCGCCGCCGCCCCGCTGCTGGTCGTCCAGACCTCGCCGCCGGAGAACACCTTTGTGCCCGCGGGACCGCGAAACATCGGCGTGCGCGGCCTGGTCGCGCCCGGAGCCGCGGTGACGGTCAACGGGAAACCCGTCCCCGTGCGCGAAAGCGGCTATTTCTGCCTGGCCTGTTTCATGCGGGACGACCAGCCCGTCATCACGGTCACCGTCGACGAAAATGGAGCGCACCGTTCGGTCTCACGATCGTTTATACTGGAGCAAGAATAAGGGTGAGCAACCCCCGGACCTGAGGGAAGACTGAATGGCATACGATCCGGAAAAACTTGCCGAATCACTCCGCCTGGAAGCCGGCCTGCTTCTGGAACGGTCCGGCCTCGCGCCCACGCTCCATGGGTACGGACAGGTCCACCTGACGGGCAGCTACGCCCTCGATCTCATGGCGTGGCGCGACGTGGACATTCAACTCGTGCTTTTCGAAATCTGGGATCCCCTCGATGCCTTTTTCGCCCTGGGCCACCAGATCGCCAAGCAGCGCGGCGTGATTCGCATGACCTTCGGAAACCATCTTCGCAAGCCCACGCCGAAACTGCCCGGCGGACTCTATTGGGGCGTGCGGATGCTCAGCCTCGACAACGGGGAGGAATGGACACTCGATATCTGGGCCGTGGACGAGACCCACGTCCAGCAAAACAACGGTCTTATGCAGCGTATCCGCGACGCCCTGGACGTTCCGTCACGCCGCCTGATCCTCGATATGAAACACGCTCTCCTCACCAGCGAGGGCCGCACCCCGCCTCTCAGCGGCATCCCTCTGTGCGAAGCGGTGTTGTTCGAAGGCCTCCGCGACGAAGCCGCTATTCGCGCCTATCTCCGTCGGCAGGGGGTCGAGGGCGTCTGAGGGGAGAGAGAGAAGTAGACAGGATTTACAAGACTTACAGGATTTTGGGGCCCGAGCTTTCCTGCAGTCTCTGCCTGACCGTCTCGCTGTCGCTTTTGGTATTTTCACTTAAATATTATGTTGTCTATTCAGCAATTAGAAAAGCAAAAACTGGAGTGTGACCGTTTTAATAAAATCTTGTCCATCCTGCCAATTATGCCTTAAAAGCCGGTGCACACGGCAAGGTGACCGTCTCGTGTCCCGAATACCACGGCACGTTCGCCAGGCAGGGCGAGGATCTTCGTCGGGGTATCCGGGAGCCGGCCCTGACGCACGGGCGTTCCGGCGGCGTCGAGCACCAGCAGATTTCCGTTCTCCCCGCCCACGACAATGCACGGAGCATCGCCGCCGCCGGGCGTGATGCAGGCGAGCGTCGTGGGCACAAAAGGCAGTCGCCGCGACCAGAGTTTTTCGCAGGTGCCGGTCAACGCCACGCACAAGCGGTCGACCGTGGCCACGGCGATGTCGGGAACCCCGTCGCCGGTAAGGTCGCCGGTGTCGATATCGCGCATGTTCACATACGGGATGGCCTTGCCGGGACCGAAGCTCGCATCGTATTCCGCCGTGCCGTCCGGCCGCCACACGGTGACGCGGTTCCACACGCCGTTGATCTCCGTCATGAGCTCGGGTTCGCCATCGCCGTCGAAATCGTCGAAGAAAATGTGTTCGCGGTTCATGGCGGACCATCCGGGCACGTGGGTATGGCCTTCCGGCACGGAATCAAATCCGCGGGGGCTGGGATCCAGCGTCGCGCTGTTGATGATACCCAGGGTGTTGGAGCCGTTGTAGCGGCGCGCGGCGAGCAGGGTGTGGGACCCGTTGGGGCCGGGAATCAGCTTCATCACGGAGACCTTGCCCCAGAATTGCGGCATGCGGCGCACGAGCCGGCCGGTTTCGTCCAGAATCTCGAGCGTGCAGGCGGAACCCACGAACGCCATGGGCGTGCCGTCGATGAACGGCCCCGAATACAGCCCGTGAATGCCCTCGTGACCCGGCGCCGACTTGAACCAGTAGGTTTTGGCTGCGCGATAGACTTCCGGATCCATCTCCGAAACGAAGACCCACCTGCGGTTGCCGTCGCGGTCGAACGCGATGACCTTCTCGTCCGCGCACCCCGCGAGCAGCAACTGCGGTTCAGGCCACCAGTGGAGCATGCGGACGGGGCCGTCGGTCGAAAACGCCGCCACCGGCTCGCCTGAAAGCGACATCGCGTGGATGGTCTGGCCTTCGGCGGCATAAAGCCGCGTCCCGTCCGGCGCCGCGACGAGGTCCATGATCGCAGCATCGCCCGTTTTCACCGCCGTGCATTGCAGTTCGGGGAGGGCCTGTTCCGCGGCGGTCGCGGTGTCGGCCGTCTGGCCGGCATGAGTTCGGGCCTGTTCCAGGCAGGCCGCCAGCCACGCGCGCACGGCCGGAAGCATGGGGGCGGGCGCGGGGGCGGGACGCGTCTCAGGCGGCTGCGCGCTATTGGCCGAGGACGCGAGGGTCATCTCGCCGCGTGCCAGGTTCCAGTCGATGTCCATGGGTTCCGCGCTCTTAAATACCGGACTCAGTCCCGGCACGGCCAGTTGAACAACGCCTCTTCCGTAGAAATGCGTCTCCGACAGCACGGCGAACTCGGCCTCGATGCCCTCGTACGTGCCGGCGGCCGCGAGTGCGAGTTCGGGCGTCAAGAGGACGGCCGCGTTTCCGGCGAGGCGCAGGCAGGCCACCTCGGTCTCCGTCTCGGTGGGCACGCCGGTGACCAGCGAGAAGAACCGCAGCGTTTCGCCGGTGCGGGCCGGGCCGAGCCACTGCATGGCCGCTTCATACCCGTTGCGGAGGAGGGTGACGTCGGACGCGGTGCAGATCAGGGGGATGCGCGGCACCGGGGCACTGAGGGGCCGGTCGAGGCGCATCTGGTTCGGACGCTCGGGCCCGGCAAGCCAGTTGCCGCCCCGGGTCTCCCAAAGCAACTGGACCTCGAGGTTCTCGGTGTCGATGCGCGGCGTCAGTTCGTCGAGCACCAGGGCATACCGGCCCGGACGGTGGACCAGCGCCCGCCGCCAGGAGGCGAACGGCATGCCGGGCACCTCGGCCACGGCGACGACCGTCTCGCCCAGCACCCGGCAGTGTTTGAGGGCCGCGTCCATCGCGACGGTCTTTTCGGTGAGGCCATCGGCCCGCGTGCGGAGCTGGTTCAGGTACCCTTCGAGCAGGGTGGCCCCGTCCTGCCGCAGCGCGAGGATCGCGAACGTGTGATAGGGGTTGCGGGACGCCCCGTTGAATCCGTCCAGGAGGATGAAATCGCCCGTGGCGTCAGGACGGTTGCGGTAGCTCATGAACAGGAACGATTCGTCGAGCGGGAATCCGTTGTTCCGCCATTTCCACATGGGTTCAGGCATCGCGTGGATCCGCCAGTCGCCCACCATATCGTCCGGCGGCACGGGCTGGAGGTGGTCTTCCGGCCAGTACGATTGCCCGAGCCGGAAGAGCGCGGTATCGACGCCCGTGCGGTTGCGGTAGGTGAGCCAGCGGCCGTCCTGCATGAGGTACGCGGCCTGGTGCAGGAACCCCACCGAGGCGTAGTGCAGCGCCCAGTCGCCGTCTTTTCCCGAAGCGAGGATTTCGAGTCCGCGCAACAATTCCGCGGCGACGCCGTTCTCGAGGGGCACACGGTCGCCGGTCAGCAGCAGGTAGCTGAAGATGGGCGCAATGGCGGTGTCGTACCAGAACAAATTGTCGTTTTCGCCGCTGACCCAGGCGTGTTCGTGCAGCGACCGGAAATGGTTCGCGCCGTTTTGCTCGCACACCGGCCAGACGGGGTCGTCGTAATCTTTGGCGAAATACCGGCCAAGGCAATACAACGAGATGGCGGTCCACTGTCCGTGCCGCGACCCGACCTGGGAGGGGATGGCCGCGTAGGGGCCGGCATAGGCCGAAGCGATGCCGGGATGCGCGAGCTGCTGCGCGAATGCCCGGGTGACGCGCAACCGTTCGTCGTCCGTGAAGACGGGGCTCTCCTCGATGAGGTCCCAGAAGAGGATCATGAGGTGCGCGTTGTAATGGTAGGGCCCGCCGAGGGGATTGTCCTTGTTTTCGATACGTTCCCCGTCGATTTCGGCGATCTCCGCCCTGGCTTGGGCGTCGGGGAACGCGAGGCGGAGCGCCTCGCGCGCGTGAAACGCGTCGCCGGTCATGTAATACATGGCCATGCGTTTGCTGATGCTGTTCCACCCGAAATAGCCGATCGAGCCGTAGCCCGCCGAGGCTTCCCAGGCCTCGAACTGCCGCAGGTCCGTGGGGGGCGTGAGGCCGTCTCCGAGTTCGATTTCCATCAGCCACGGCACGTCGAGCGCCGAGCCCGGCGGCCTCTCCGAGACGCGTTGTGCAAACGCCGTGGCGGCTTTGCCGACGCCCGCCGGGTCGCTCCCGCCCAGAAACACCACGTTGTGGCCGTCGCCCATCGGATTGTGAAGCGTTCGGACAACGTAGCCCCCCGGGCCGGGGTACCGCAGGTCGAGAAGCGTGTAGTACCGGTTGTAGAGCTGGCCGATAAACCGGTTCGTGGAGCGGTTGCCGAGGGCGATGACATTCCGGTCGAAGGGCAGGCCCACGGCGTCATCGGAAAAGACGGGCAGTTCCGCGCCGGCACACGCCCGGATCGCCGCGTTCACCGCGGCTGCGTGCTCCGCATAGGCCGCCGGCACCACGATGGCCGCGACCGCCTGGCCGCCGGCGACCAGGGCCGTTTCGAGGTAGAGCGGTTTGAGCGCCTCGATTTCAGGCACTTCGGGGGCGCTGGGCAATCCCATCCCGGCCGGCAACTCGGCTACGGCCGCCAGCGAGACGTCATCGACCCGCACCTGCGTCACCGGGTCGCGGTGGGTATAGAGATACAGCACCGCTTCCCGGGTATCCGGCGGGGCCACCTTCCCCACCTCGACGCGGTTGAACGTGCCCGGCAAACCGGGGACAAGCGGGCGCTGGACGTATTTTCCCGACGGCAGAAACCGTAACTGGAGGTAGGCCCCGGCGGGTGAGGCGTTTTCAACCCCCATGACCGATACGCCCGCTACATAAGGCGTGCCGGGCGCCGCCGGGACCCGCTGCACAATGCCCAGCTCTCCTCCGGGATGGCCGTCTGCGAGCTGCAGGGCCCGCCCTCCCTCGCCCGGCAGGTCCACCAGCGACAGCGCCCGCTGTTCGTCAATCTGGCCGTACAACCCCCAGCCGGCCGGGACGCCGGTATCCGACGCGCCCTCCTCGAACGAGGGGTTCCGGAGGAGGTTTTCCTCTCCGGACGGTTCCGCCGCGAACCCCGGCGCCCCACAGACGGCAAGCACGCCCATACAAAGAAACGTCAGGCCAGGGCATCGGGTCATGTCGCGCTCCTCCAGAGATTGGGAACACAATACCCCATCGCGCGACTCCGGGCCAGAGACCGGAGAATCCGACTCACCGGGCACTCACGATTCGCGCGGGGGCGCCCCCGAGGCGGGTATGCACGACGCGGGCGGCGGCGTGGTGGACCCCATGGACCCGATGGACGATATGGACGACATGGACGACCCGGTCTTTGACGCCATCGAAGGTGTCGAATTTGCCGTGGGCGAAGCGCGTGGCTCGGTGGCGCCGTCCGATACCAACCCCCAAATCGGGGTTGGATAGTCCCTGCGCCTTTGCTTGCCCCCTTCGCCATCGTTCGGGCTGGCATGTCCATAGAGTCCATATCGTCCATCCCGTCCACCTGGTCCGCCGTGTCCACATCTCCGCGCTTGACCGCCGGCCAGACAGTTTTGTTCCTCTTGCTCCCGGTCGTGCCTGCCTGGGGAAACCGTGTTTTCCCTGCCCCTTTTCTATGGGGAGCGCGTCCAGTACAATACCCGGCAGGGCGAGTGTCCAGATAACCTATGGGGAGGGCGGTCCATGACGACAGACACACCGGTTGAAGGCTACTCCAAAGACGAGCGGATGTGGGGCATGATTTGCCATCTCGCGGCCCTGGCGGGATTCGTGGGGATTCCGTTGGGCAACGTGCTGGGCCCGCTGGTCGTCTGGCTCATCAAACGGGAAGAGTTTCCCCTGGTGGCGGACCAGGGCAAGGAATCCCTCAACTTCCAGATTTCCATGACGATCTACGGGCTGATCTGCATCCCGCTGATGTTCGTGGTGATTGGCTTTCTGCTGGGGCTGGCCCTGCTCATTGCCGACGTGGTGTTCATTATCATCGCCGCGATGAAAGCAAACGACGGCATCCTGTACCGGTATCCGCTTACTATCCGTCTGATCAAGTAAGCGGTTTCAACAACAGCGCGAAAGCGTGCGCCCCGGCGTCCGTTCGGCCAGACCAGCCGGGCCGGTCTGACCAGAGAGATCGGTCTGACCGGAGGGAGGGAGCCGGCGCGAGGGCACGTTTCCGTCTAAGGGGGAAGCCATGACCGACTCGCGATACCGTCCAGAACTCTGTCGGCTGCCGGGACTATTGCTCCTGGCCTTGAGCGCGGCCGTCCTGGCTGCGGAGGAACCGGCCCCAGCGCCTCCGTCTACCGTCGTCCTGGTTCCGATGCGCGACGGCGTCCGGCTCGCCACGGAGATCTATCTTCCCGACGGCGGCGGCCCCTGCCCCGTCGTGCTCGCCCGGAGCGTCTACGGCCGCACCTTCGGCCCGCAATGGGGGCCGGCCTGGCTCGAGAAGGGCATCGCGTTTGCCGCCCAGGACTGCCGCGGCCGCGGGGACAGCGAGGGGACCGACCTGGGCTTTTTGGCCGATGGATGGGGGGAGGCGCGGGACGGCGCCGACACGGTCGCGTGGCTGCGCGCGCAGCCGTGGTGCAACGGCAAGATCGCCACCCTGGGAGGGTCCGCGCTGGGCATCGTGCAGATTCTCGCGGCCCCGTCCACGCCCTGGATCACATGCCAGAGCATCGTTGTGGCGCCCGCCTCGCTTTACGGGAATGTCACGTATCAGGGGGGCGTGTTCCGCAAAGAGATGATGGAAGGCTGGCTGGCCGCGCAGAAACTTCCGCACGTGCTCGAGCTGTGGAAGGCGCATCCGGGCTACGATGCCTTCTGGCGCGGATTCGACGCCGAGCGCGCGGCCGACCGGGTGACAGCGCCCGCCGTGCATGTCGGAGGCTGGTGGGACTGTTTCGGGCAAGGCACCCTGGAGGCGTTCATGTCGCGCCAGCACGAGGGCGCGCCGCCGGCCCGCGGCAATCAGAAGCTCATCATGGGGCCGTGGCTGCATGGCCCGAAACGCGAGCCCGGCGACGTGACGCTGGCGGAGAATTTCGACGCCGTCGACTTCAACAAGTATACCCAGCGGTTTTTCCGTTACTGGCTCCTCGGAGAGCAGAACGGCATCATGGACGAGCCCGCCGTCCAGTATTACACCGTGGGCGACCTGTCGGACCCGAACGCGCCGGGCAACGAATGGCGGACTGCCAGCGACTGGCCGCCGTTTGCGACGGAGTCGACCCCGTTCTACCTGAACCCGGACGGTTCGCTCCACGCCGAACAGGTCGCGGACAGTTCGGGCGGCCTTACCTTTATGTATGATCCCGCGAACCCGGTGCCGTCGCTGGGCGGCGCGACCTTGCTCCACAAGCCCGGGGTGTACGACCAGCGTCCCGTGAGCGGGCGGCCGGATGTCCTCAAATTCGCCACCGCGCCCCTTTCCGCGCCTCTCGAGATCACCGGACGCGTGACGGTGCGCCTGTATGTGTCCACGGACGCCCGGGACACCGATTTCACGGCGAAACTGCTCGATATCTACCCGGACGGCCGTGAAATTCTGATGCTCGACGGCATCCAGCGGCTCAAGTTCCGGCACGGCTGCGAAATGCCCGACTATCTGCTGCCGGGAGAGATTGCCGAGGTCGAAATCGACTTGTGGTCCATCAGCCTGATTTTTAACGCGGGCCACCGCATTGGACTGCACGTGTCGAGCAGCAACTTCCCCCGGTTCGAGGTTAATCCGAATACCGGCAAGGATTTCCCTGTCGAAGGCGAACCCCTGGCCGTCGCCGCGAATACGGTGTATACGGGCGTGCGCCATCCCAGCGCGTTGATACTGCCCGTTGCGCCTTAGTATGATTGCGGCCATGACCGGCGAACACCGTACAACGCTTTGGTGGGCGGGCCTGACCGCGGAGAAGGTGCTGGGCCTCGTGTTTGTCCTGGCCGCGGCGCTCAAGGCGTGGGACCTCGAGGCCTTCGCGTTCCAGATTCGCTATTACCATGTGCTCACGGCCCCCGGGTCGCTCGTGGCCGCCGCCATCGGGTCCGTGGCGTGGGAAACTCTGCTGGGTGTCGCGATGCTCGTGGGGTTGCGGCTCCGCGGGTGGACCTTCGCCGCCGTCGCTGCCACTCTCGTGGGATTCACGGGGCTGGTGCTGTATTCGTGGCACTTCTATGACCTCGAGGATTGCGGCTGTTTCGGCTCGCTGGTGCCCCTGGGCCCCGGCGCCACCACCGCGAAGAACGCCGTGCTCCTGGTCCTGACCCTGTTGGCCTGGTATGGCCTCCGGTCCGGCCACACGCGCATTGAGGGTACCCTCTGGCAACACCCCCTGCTGAAGGGCGCCGCCGTGCTGGCGTCCAGCGTGCTGGTGCTGGTCGCGGGACTCTTCCACGCGCCGTTCGAGCAGGTGGGCGGAAACCCCGGCGGACAGGACGGGCCCTCCCTGGTATTCAACGTTGAACACGAGGGACAGGTCTACGACACGTCGCAGGGGGAATACCTGGTCGCGTTCCTCAGCGATACCTGCGACGAGTGCCGCGCCGAAACCCCCCTGCTGAACGATATGCTGTATGTTCCCGAATTTCCCACCGTTATCGCGTTTATGCTCGTCGAAAGCGACGAATCCCTCAAACAATTCCGGGAACTGGCCCGGTTTCCCGCCATCAAGATGGATACCCTCCAATGGTCGCAATACATTAATATGGCCCCCCCGCGCTTCTACCTGGTCCGCGACGGTAAGGAACTCGCCCACTGGGACGAGCACCTCCCTCCCCTGGAAGAGATCCTGGCCGTCCGCGACGCGTCCTGATCTGGCCGGCGGCCCGAGTCTGTGGTAAACTTAATGGGTAAACTGCGCAAACGGAGCATTTTGCTGTCTCTAGCGGGGAAGTGAATAGACGAGGCGGGGTTTCGTCTATTGGGGTGTCGGAAACCGCACGCGCCGGGTGTTGTGGAGGCGTGCACTGGAGATTGAGACGATGCGAAACCGAGGGATGTCACTCCTGGAATTGCTGATTATCGTGGCCATTCTGGGATTATTCGCAGCGATCCTGCTGCCCGCGCTGGCCCATGCGAGGGGCTTCATGGCACGAAACGATTGCGCGGCGAACCTCAAACAACTGGGCCTCGCAAGCGCCATGTTCGCTGGCGAGGACGCTCATGGCCATTATCCCGCCCTCTACGCGGCCCACACGCCGCTCGTGGCGGAAGGCGGCGGACCGGCCGGGGACAGCGCGTTTCTGGTGCTGCCGTGCCTGGATCCCGCTGACCTCTATCCGGAATACATCGCCGACGCCCGGGTCTTCGTGTGCCCCGGCATCGCCGCGGAAAGCGCGGCCGACCGCCGGTTCGACGCGATCGTCGATTCCAGCGGGCGCATGCTGGAAACGCATGGACTGGGCCGCGTCGCGCGAAGCTACATGTATCTGGGCTGGGCTATGGACGCCATCTCGCCCGAAGCTCCCCAGGAACCGCTCGACATCCTCGGCGGCCCGGCGGACCTGTCGGCGCCCGCGCAGTTGGTGCTGGGCGTGGGGCCGGTTCTCGATGAGGTCAGGCGGACCGAAGACCCCGCTCGTGCGGGTCTGGATATCCCGGTTCCCGGCGGCCTGGGCACCAGTGGCGGCGTCCTGATCCACCGCTTGCGCGAAGGCGTCGAGCGGTTTGGCGTAACCGACATCAACAGCGTTGAGCCCGCGGCGAAAGCCGAAGCCGCCATCTGGGTGCTTGGCGACCGCGTTTCCACGCCGGAAAGCGACGGCTATGCCTATGGCGCCAATGTCCTCTTCAAGGACGGGCACGTTGAGTTCGTGCCCTATGGCGCGAAGGCGCCGGTGACGGCCGGCATGGCCCACTTCCTCGATACACTGCATTAACCCGCGCAACCACCCGCGAAAACGCCTCCTCCGTCCCCCCTGGAGGAGGCGTTCCCCTTTTTTGACCCTGCACCATCGGTTTCCCGGGCAGGCCCACGTGATTCATCCCGCAACCCGGGTGGTTTTCCCCCATGCCGCGCCCGGTGTGCCGGAGGTCCATTTGCCTTTGCCCTCGCGAGTCCGTATCGTATGCCCGCATGGGACGAGATATAGTTCGATTCAGATGCCACAGTTGCGGTCACTGCTGCACGGACGTCGTCTGTCTGCCTACGCCGTGGGACGTGATCCGGATTGTGAAGAACACGGGCGAATCCCCGTACGAGTTTCTGGAATTCCTGGGCCCGGACGAGATCAGCGAGGTCGACGACAGCGACTCCACATGGCTGGAATGCGGCGGCCATCGCTACCTCATGGCGCTCAAGCGGGGACCGCACGGCTGTTTTTTCCTCGACAAAGGGACCCGATTCTGCGCGATCTACGAGCACCGGCCCATCTTGTGCCGGCTCTACCCGTTCAAGTTACAGGAGACGCGGGACGGGAAGTTCAAGGGGTTCACCCTGCACTCCGACGTGGGGTGTCCCCGCCACCGTGACGGCGAGGTTGTCACGAAACCCCTCTTCACGCTATACCGCCAGGATTGCGGCAACCAGAGGGATTACGACGATCTGGTTCGCGTATTCAACCGGCGTGAGTATCCCGGCAAGCAGCCCTCGGATTTTATCGGGATGTTCATCGAGGTCAAATGAACGCGATTGACGTGACCATCGCCTGCAGCGGTTCTTCACCCGAAGACACAGTGGCGGCGCTGGAGCACATCGCGCCCCGTCTCGGTGAATGCCGCGTCCGTGCCGAGTTCCTGGTCCTGGTCGCCGGGGGAGGGGGGGGACTGCCGGATCGGGCGGGCGGCTTCCCGCTTCGTGAAGTGCCCGTTGAACGCGGCACCTGCGGCGATGCCCTGCGGGCGGCGGTTCGCGAGGCGCGCGGCGACTGGCTCATTACGCTCGAAAACCCCAGTCCCCCGGACGCGTCCCTGGTGTTTGGCTTCTGCCACCGGCGGAACCAGGCGGATCTGGTCATCGCGTCGCGCTACGTCAGGGGCGGCGCCTACAGCATGCCGTGGCTGCGCAGCGCCATCAGCCGAACCTTGAACCGCGTATACCGGATGGCCCTGTCGCTTCCCGTGCATGACCTGTCCTCCGGCCGGCGCATGTACCGCAGCAGCATGCTCCGCCGGGTGCCCATTGAGGGCGACGACTACGACGTGCTTATGGAAGTCCTGTTGCGGTTCATGTCCAAAGGCGGCAGCGTCGAGGAGCTGCCGTTTCATTATGAGTCGACCCGGTATCGGCAGGAACCCGGCACGGAGCTGCGGCTGGTTCGCAGTTCGCTGCGCACCCTGAAACGGATGCATGCCCTGCGCAACAGCATCGATTTCCCGGACTACGACTACCGGGCCTACGACAGCCGCATCTGGCTGCAACGCTACTGGCAGCGAAAGCGGTTCCAGATCATCCGGCGCTTCACCGATGGCCCGGGGCGCATTCTCGACGTGGGGTGCGGCTCGAGCCGCATCATTACCACCCGCCCCGAGATGTTCGGGCTGGACATCAACATCAACCGCTTGCGGTTTCTTCGGGACACGCTTCCCCGAAGGCTTCAGGCGACCGCCGGCGCCCTCCCCTTTGGAGACGAACAATTCGACACGGTGCTCAGCTCTCAGGTGATCGAGCATACGGCCGAGCTCAACTGCGTGCAGGAAGCCGCGCGCGTTTGCCGCACGGGGGGCATCGTCGTGATCGGCACGCCCGATTACAGCACGTTCTGGTGGCCGGTCACCGAACGCCTGTACGCGCTGGCCCGCCCCTCCGCGTACGCCGACGAGCACATCATGCATTACACCCACGCCACGCTCACCCGGGAGCTGAGACGCTGCGGATGCGAGATCGAGGAATGCGCCTACGTGGGCGGGGGCGAGCTCATTGTGAAAGCCGTCAAACGGCGCCATCTGCCGAAGGGAGAAGGGCCGTGCGGCCTGCGCCTCAACCGGGATTGAAGCTTCGCGCTCCGCACATCGGGCAGCCCGGGCGCGGGACGCGCGAGGGGCCGATACCGCTCCGGAGCCCTGTTACGGCCCGTTCCTGAGTTTTTTGTTAACCGAATTGCTTAAAATAAGAAATGCTATTAAAACCGGATTTTTCGGGCTTTCTCTCGTTGACTTCATTTTGGAGCCGTGCTATAGTCCGAAGGGTAGTGGGAACCGAAACGCAGATGCAGGGATAAAGTTGGGGAGTCGCGTGGGAACTCAATCGGGGAGATTTCGTACCCTCGCTTTTCCTGGGTAATTTGTGTCTTTTTACACTCGCGGGAGTCCGAACTATATGAAGAAGTGGACTGTGATGATGATCCCCCATGGCAAAGGGGCGACTCGCAATCTAAGCCTTTCTTCCTTTCATATCTGGGTCACGGTCGCAAGCTTCTGTGTTCTCGCCTTCGCCTCCACCTTCACGCTCCAATTATACCGCAATTCCCTCGCGCGGGTGGATGCCCTGGAACGGCAAACCTTCCATTTGCGCACCGCCACGCGCGGGGAGGTGTCCCGTCCTGTCGAAGGTATCTCCACGGAGGAGCTGGCGGCCATCGAGAGCAAGTACCGTGAAGATTACAAGAAGAGCATTGATTCCATTACAAGTAAATTGAACCGGCTGTACGAACTGGAATCGCAGATCCGCGAAGTGCATGACCTTCCCGCCAAGGTGCGGTCCTCCTCGGACTACATCCGGGACGGCGTGGGCGGCGTGGGCGGCCCGCCCGCCGACCTGAGCGAGATGGTGACGTCGGGCGACGACGAGCTCACGCGGCCGTCGAACTGGATCTACGGTCTGTCGCAGCCGTCCGCCGACCTCATTATCCAGGAGATCAATCTGCGCGTCGCCAGCCTCGAAGAACTGCTGACGGCCACGGCCGAAAAGCGCGAACGCATTGCCTGCACGCCGAACATTCTGCCGACGCTTGACGCGCGCCGCCGGATCAGTTCCCGGTTCGGCAACCGCAAGGATCCCTTTTCGAAGCGTCTGCAGTTCCATGCCGGCCTCGACATCTCGGCCACCCCCAAGTCTCCGGTGCTGGCCACCGCCAAGGGCAAGGTGGTAAAATCCGAGCGCGACGGCGAACTGGGCAATGTCATTGAGATCGACCATGGGAACGGGTTCCGGACGCTGTACGCGCACCTGGACAAGCTCCTGGCCCGGGTTGGTGACACGGTTACGCGCGGCGACACCATTGGATTGCTGGGCACGACGGGCCGCAGTACCGGCTACCATGTCCATTACGAAGTCTTCAAGAATGGCAAAAACATTGACCCCGAAACCACTGTGGTTAACTGAACATGCTTGATTCCGGAAGAAAAAAGACCTACAACGAGACGAATGTGGTCACGATTATCGGCCAGGGAACGACCGTCATCGGCGAATTGAAGTCGAAAGGCACCATTCGCATCGAAGGCGTCATCTCCGGCCGGGTCCAGTGCGAGGACACGATTGTCGTGCAGGAGACCGGCCGGGTGAAGGCCGAAATGATCGCAGGACAGATCATCATCGGCGGCGAGGTCGAGGGCAACGTGTTCGCCCATGACCGCCTGGAAGTCACCTCGAAAGGCAAGCTGCTGGGCGACATCACCGCGCCGCGTATCGCCATCGCCGAAGGCGTCCTTTTCGAAGGCAAGTGCCAGATGAAACCGCCGGGCCAGATGAAGCCGCCAACGGGCGATGCCCCGGCCGTTTCCGGACAGGCCCCGCATCCACAGGGATAAACCGCGCCGGGAGCGTCGGCGCACTGCCGGCGCCGGCACTCCTCACGGGAAACCGTCTCCCATGACACCCACGGAGCCCGCCAGAGTTGTCGTCGCCATGAGCGGGGGGGTGGACAGTTCTGTTGCGGCCGCCCTGCTGAAAGACGCCGGTCATGAGGTTTTGGGCGTGACCATGCGGCTCTTTCCGGGCTGCGACGAGGCCGCGGGGTCGAGGGAACAGGCCATCGAGGATGCCCGCCGCGCCGCCGCCCGGCTTGGTATCCCGCATCATGTCGCGGAGCTCACCGGGCACTTCCAGCGCCAGGTCCTCGACTACTTCCTGGACGAATACCGGCGCGCCAGGACCCCCAACCCCTGCGTCCGGTGCAACCAGCGGATCAAATTCGGGGCGCTGCTCGACCAGGCCCGCGCGCTGGGGGGGGAGTTCCTCGCCACGGGCCACTACGTCCGCGTGGCCGCCCGGGAGGGCCGGTACGCGGTCTGCCGGGCTGCCTGCCGCGAGAAGGACCAGAGCTACGTGCTGTCGGGGCTAAGCCAGGAACAACTGGCGCGCGTCGTTTTTCCGCTCGGAGATCTCAGCAAGGACGAGACGCGGGCGATCGCCCGGTCGCTCGGGCTCGACGTCGCCGAAAAATCCGAGAGCCAGGACATCTGTTTCCTGGAAGGGGGGGATTACCGGGGCTATCTTGCCCGGCAGGGCGCGACCGGCGGGCCGGGCCCCATCGTCTCTACCTCGGGGAAGGTGCTCGGAACGCATACCGGCCTGGCCCATTACACGGTAGGCCAGCGCAGGGGCCTGGGCATCGCTGCTCCCCGGCCCTATTACGTGTTGCGACTGCTGCCGGAGCGCAACACGGTGGTGGTGGGATTTCATGAGGAGACCTTTGCGAAACGCCTCACGGCGAGCGGCGTCGTGTGGGCGGGCCTCTCCCCGCAGACCGACCCGTTCGAGTGCCAGATCCAGATCCGCTACCGCCACGAGGCGGTGACCTGCACGGTCGCACCCGCTCCGGACCGCTTTTCCGCGGAGTTCGATGCGCCCCAGCGCGCCGTGACTCCCGGACAGTGGGCGGTCCTGTATCGCGGCGACCTGGTGCTTGCGGCCGGGACCATCGATACCTTCGAATAGCCCGCCGCGTTGCATCCGTTCTGCGGGGCTGTTAGACTGTCTCAAAACCGCAACCCAACCGCGAGGAACGCCATGTTTATCAGAGTCATCGCCCTGGCCCTGCTTTTTGTGATCGGTGCATCGCTCACGCCGGCCTACGGCGCGGAACGCCAGATCACCACCACCGCCAAGAACCACAATCTCGACAACAACGACAATTTCTCGCCCGATGGGCGTTTTTTGTGCTATGACACCCGGGAAACCGTGGGGTCCGGCATCGGGAATGGCCAGACCATCGAGAAAGTCGAACTCGCCACGGGCGAGGAAACGATGCTCTACCAGCCGGAAAAGACCCTTACCGGCGACAATGCGGCTCCCGGCGTGGGCGCGGTCACCTTCTGCCCCGTCGCCAACAAGGTCGCGTTCATTCACGGTCCCCTCGTCGACGACGTGCCCGAACGCGGGTATTACGACAAAACCAACCGCGTGGGGGCGGAAGTCATCGCGGACGGCAGCCAGCGGCGCGTCTGGCTGGATCGGCGCGACGTCGCCACCGGCCGCGACACCCTCCCCGGCGCGCACCGGGGCGGCACGCACCGGCACGAATACTCCTTTGACGGCAAGCGCATCGGCTTCACCTACGACGATGCCCTGTTGACCGAATACGGCCGCACCATCGGCATGCTGGTTCCGCATCCCCAGGCGCCCGAAGGCGCGACGCACTACTTTGCTTTGCTCGTCCGCGTCGCTCCCAAAGACACGTCCAAATCCGGCGAGCTGGAATCCGCCAAGAGCGATTCGTGGATCGGCCGGGAGGGGCTGATGCGCGGCTTTATCGGGACCGTCCGCGAACCGGACGGCTCCTTCCAGGAGTCGCTCTTTGTGGTGGACGTGCCCGCCGATGTCGACGTCACCACGGCCGACAGCGGCGCGGCGGACCGCTATCCCTCGCCGCCGAACGGTCTGAAGGTGCGTCGGCTCACCCATAGCTGGGCCGCGGGGAACGTGCGCGGGACGCTCCAGGGCGACCGCATCGCGTACTACGCCAAGGCGGCTGACGGCACCCGGCAGGTGTTCATCATCCCGTCGGACGGTTCGGATCAGAGCGATGACCCCGCGAAGCGGCCTGTTCAGGCGACGCATTTCGAGGGCGGCGCGGGCGACGGCATCCGGTGGCATCCCAGCGGCAACGCGATTGCCTGCATCGCGGACGGCGGCGTCGCGGTCACCTGTGTGGTTCCCGGCCCTGATTTCGGCAAGAGCGTCTTTGTGACACCCCACGGCGATACCGAACGCTCCGACCTGGTCTGGTCGCCCGACGGCTCGGTGCTGGCGTATTGCCGGGTCGTGGAGACTCTGGGCGGGGATGGCCAGCCGGCCCGCAACTACAAAGGCGAGGATTTCAGCCAGATTTTCACGGTCGAATACCCCGACGCCAACGGCGACGGCATTGCCGACACGCTGGAATAGGTTCAGCGAGCGGGTATAGAGCAGAGCGCAAGGCGGGGTTTGACCTGCCGCCGGAGAATGAGAACGCGGGCCCCCCGGGCCCGCATTTATTCGTGGTGGACGATTCCGCTAGTTAACGTTGTGGCCGTGGCGCCGGGAGCTTCAGGGATTGACCTCCTCGACGATTTGCATCAGGCGGCGGCCGTACTCGGTATAGGTCGAGTAGAGCTTGTCTTCACTCGTGGTGCGTTCTCCGGTGTGGATGATGGCCGCGAGGTGGGGTTCGATCGACAGCCCTCCGTCGTATCCATTCGCCAGGAGATCGCCAACGATCTCGCGCACGCAGCCGTCGCCTTCCCCGCAATAGACGTAGTGGTCTTCGCCGTTCACTTTCCGGATGTCCTTGATGTGCACGTACACGATGCTGTCGTACACGGCCTGGTAATACTCCCAGGCGTTCTGTCCGTAGCTGACCGGGTTGCCGGTATCGAACACGACCTGGAGCGCCGGGCTGTCGACTTCGGCGAGGAGGATATTGCTGTTTTCGGCCGACTGGCCGCCCCATCCGCTGCAGTTTTCGTGGGCGAGGATGATGCCGCCGTCCTCGGCCATGTCCGCGAGCACGCCCATACGCCGGATGGCTTCGTTGCGCCATTCCCGTTCCGGCAGGGGGTGGTTGGGGTCGTTGGGGTAACTCATGACGCGGATAAACGGGCAGTTGAACCGGTGCATGCGGGGAATGGCCCGTTTCAGGTCGTCGATGTCGATCTGCGGGTCGCAGGTGATGGGCCGTGCCCAGTTGGCGATGGCGCTGCCGAAGCACGAGACCTGCATGCCGGCGGCCGCGAGTTTCTCGTAGACCTCGTCAAGTTTAGCATCGGAGATGGCGGTGATGTTCTCTCCGTCCACCAGGCGCAGTTCCATGTGGTTCCAGCCCAGTTCCTGGTGCGCCCTGATCTGGGTGTCGATGGTCTGGCCGGATTCGTCCGAGATGCCGGAATAGAACATGGTGAACTCCCTGCAGGCGCGCGCGGCGCCGACGTTGAATGCCCCGAATCGGAGCTTTGTTCTCGCTGAATCCCATCGTACCGCAGCGCGCCGGAGGCGTGCAACTGGGAGGGGCGGCCCCCGGCGGCGGCACAAAAAAGACCGGGCGGCATCCGCTCGAAAGCGGCGCCGCCCGGCGAACTCCGTCCACTACGAACCGGCGGTGTTCCCGGTGCGTCAGCGAATGCTTGCCTCGGTCCAGGAACCCGCGTGCGGCGCCGTCGCGGGCACGGTAAGCGCCGCTTCGGCTTCCGCGGGAAGCGCGATCGCGGGCGCGGCGTCGGGAATGCCGAAGCTGAGGAACGCGCTCAGGACAATCAGCGCCACCGCCACGCCGACGAGAATACGCAGGCTCCTGCGGATGTCCAGCTCCGCGGCGTATTTGCCGATCAGGCTGGGCATGAGGGTCGCGCCCAGCAGGCCGATGCCGAAGATCAAGCCAAAGACGCTGCCCGAGGCTTCGGTCTTGTTGAAAGTGACGCCCACCAGGGTCGGGAAAATGGGTCCCAGGATAAAACCGGTCAGGACCGTAGCGCCGACGCCGACGCTGGCCGACTTGGCGGCCACCATCAGGGCGATCGTAATCACGGCGACCACGGCCAGCACCGGCACCACGTACACCGACGCGTCCGCCGGGACGGTGAACGCCGCGATGAGCCGTGCGAACATCAGGGCGATCCAGAACCCCGACAGGGCCGTGCCGGCCTTTTCGTCGGACAGTTCGTGGCTCTTGAGGTAGGTGGTGATAAACCCGGCCAGGGTGGTTTCGAGGCTCATGTAGCAGAACAGGGCCAGGCCGCCCGCCCAAACGCCTCCCCGGCCGAGCAGGCCGATCGCCTGGGTGATTTTGAACCCCTCGGGAGGCGCCGGGAAGGTGCCGACCAGCGCGAACAGGATCGGGATCAGCAGAATCGCGCCGATAATGCTCACGGTCTTCTTGTACCCGATCTTTCCGAGCAGGGCCGCGATGATCAATGGGGTAATAAACGCGCCGACGCCGAAGAACACGTTGAGGAGGTTCGAAGCGGCTGCGTTATTCTTCCCGCCAAACAGAACCGCCGGTCCGAGCGTATTGCCGACCGTGTTAACGCACATGGCCGCGATCCCGAGCAAAAGGCAGGCAACGAGCGCGGCATTGTATGAGGTTGCGCTCGCGAGCAGCCAGAGGCAAATCGCGCCGGCCACAAATCCGATCAGGGCAATGATCTTGAACCCCAACAGGTCGGTCAGGGGGCCGATGAGCAGCACGAACACCAGGCTGCTGAACATCAGCGCCGAGATCAGCTGGCCGACCTTGGCGTCGTCAATCTTCAGCTGTTCCGCCAGCTTCAACTTGACGCTGCCCAGAACGGAGAAGCACACTCCGAGGGCAAACACACCTGAAAATGCGGTCAATATTACAGGATCCATGACGTTCTCCTTCCCCTGTGTCCCAGTACAGGACCACCCCCCGGGACCGGTTGACGGAATGAGTTTCCGCACCCGCTCCCGCGCGGGGCAAACGTATCAGCCTTCCGGCGCACCGGTTCTCGGAGTAGTCCGAGACCGGGTCCCCTGTTCCTTACGATGGTACCTTTCGCCGCGCCGCGCGTCAAGGCCGCGAATCGCGCCCGTTCGCCTGAGGATGGTAAGCGGTCCAGGATCACTGCTGCGGCTCTCGTGCGCTGTCCTCCAAGTGGACCCTATGGACGGTATGGACCCCATGGACGCGCCTGCATCGGGATCGCTGATGTGAAATACGGTGAGAGGGATAATTGCCTCACACAAAGCCACAAAGCCGCCATGGAGGACATTCTGGACAAATCCGGGGCCTCGTTGTAGCGCAGGCGTCTCGCCTGCATTCGGGTCTGAGCCCGGAATCAAGAATGCAGGCGAGACGCCTGCGCTACAAGAATCCCGCTCTTTTTCGGTGCCTTTGAACTCGGAGGACTCTGCGCTCTCTGTGGCCGATTTCTTTGCCGGGCCGACGCGCCTGGCCCGGATGGGCAGCCACGGGGGGCTGTCCCTACAAGGGGAACCTGATGGGCAACGCCGTAGACGCTGAAGATGGGACTCCGGGGAGCCCGGAACGGGGTCCAATGTGAGTCGACATAATGGATCGACCGGCGCGATTCGTAGCATCGTAGGTTAAGCCAGGAATAACCGCAGCCCAGGGATCATGCGCGGGGGGGTTGTGTCTCAGTCAAGGATCAGGATGAGGCGGAGATAGAGGAACCAGAGCATGCGCAGGGCGAGCAAGAGGACGACGCCGAGCCCGAGCAGGCCGATGATATTGGCGGCGAGCCGGTTGCGGCGGTCCCCCATGACGTTTTTGCGGTTTGCGAGCCAGAGGATGGTGGCGGCCATGAGGGGGTTGCCGATGACCGTCATGGCTTGCCCGAAGATCATGAGGTTGACGGTGGGAATCTTGAGCAGGAGGCCGGCGCTCGCGATGATGAACCCGGTAAGGAGCACGCAGACAGTAAACATGCGGGGCCAGAAGTCGTTGAGTCTGCCCGGAAAGCCCAGGCCGTCGGCGAGGGCGGTGCCGCCGATCATGGCGTTGATCAGGAAGGGGTTGAGCGCGATGGGGATCAACCCGATGCAAAACACGTAGAAGGCGGCCGGGCCGAGCAGGGGTTTGAGGGTCAGGGCAAGCGTCGCGATGTTGTTGGCGGGTTTGCCGAGGATGACCGTGCCCGCGGTGACCATGATCATCATGCTGACCAGGGTCAGCACGCCCACTCCGGCAACGGAATCGCCGATACCCCGGTCGTAATCTTCCTTGTCCCAGCCCTTTTCACGCACCAGATTGCCCTGAAAGAACGCACCCGCGACCGAGACCGTGGTTCCCATGAGCGAGGCGATCAATACCAGCGGGTCGTTGATGTCCCCGTCCACAATCCTGGGGATGCCGAGGGAGAGCTTCTCCGGAATGCCGGGCACGAGTCCTTTCAACACCTCGAAGAGGTTCGGACGGGCGACCAGCAAGTTGACCAGGAAGGACAGCAGCACGAGCCCGACCATGAACTTCATGACGTTCTCGAGGGTCTTGAACACGGATTGCGCGCGGAGCATGAGGAGGATCAGGATGGCGTTGAGGAGGGCCACGGCGCCTATCTGGAACGCCAGGCCGTAGCGTTCCGGAGCGAAGGCGCTGACGGCGAGCGCGACAGCCAGATTGTTGGAGAATTGGAAGGCCGCGCAGGTCAGGCACAACACGATGCCCAGGAGCGCGGCGAAGGGGCGGTTGACCTCGCGGGCCAGGGTGGTGAAGTGGGTGGCGCCCGCGGTGACGCCGACGCGGGCCGACATCGTCATGTAGCCGCCCATGACCAGGCCGGCCAGCGCGAGCAGCCAGAGGAGCTCGTAGCCGTAGGTCGCGCCCACGTTGGCGCTGATCACCAGGCTTCCCGGACCAAAGACCACGCAGGCGGTGATCAGGGCCGGGCCGATGGTTTTCCACCACGGCGGGCGCTGGGGCTCCACGTCTTTTTGCAGGTTCTGAGACATCGAATTCATCCTTGTTGCTGCCAAGACCCCGAGAGGCGCCTTGCGGCGGGCCTTCCCCAATAACCCTTCCCGCCCGATTGTAGAAAAACAGCCTGTGCATCCCCGCTGTGGCCATTTTGCCGCCGGTCCGCGGGAATGTCAAAAAGCGCCCCGCAGATGCGCGCATGCCCGGGGGGCTGGATGGCGACCGGGCACGCGTTTTCGCTGGACAGGGTGGGGGAGCGCGATTAGACTGAGTTCGCCGGTCGCGGAACCGGGAACGAGGGGGATGTGCGATGAAACGCGCGACGGGGCGGGGCGGTGGGCTTCGGATGGCGGTCCTTGCGGTGATGTGCGCGGGAGCGATTGCCCCGGCGGCACTGGCCGCGGACGAAGCGGAAGGCGGAGACCTGTTGTACAACGGAATCCGTCTGCCGGAAACCTGGCCGCCGGACCGGCCCCTCAGCCGCGAACCCATGCCGGCGCCCTGGCTCGAGAACCCGCCCGAGGTGATCCCCATCGACGTGGGCCGGCAGCTTTTCGTAGACGACTTTCTCGTCCAGGAAACCACACTCACGCGCACGCATCATGCCGCCGCCTACCGGTCCGGCAACCCCCTGCTCGTGCCCGACACGCCGTGGGAGAGCGACACCGTCTCTCAGGACCAGCCCGCTCCCACCGCCATGGTGTTCAGCGACGGCGTCTGGTACGACCCCGCCGACCAGCTCTTTAAGATGTGGTACATGGGCGGCTACGTGAAATCCACATGTTACGCGACCTCCCAGGACGGCATTCACTGGGACAAACCCTCGCTGGACGTTGTGCCCGGGACCAATGTCGTCCATACCGGGCATCGGGATTCGGGGACGGTCTGGCTGGATCTCGACGAACCCGATTCCACACGCCGGTTCAAGATGGCCTTGCGCGAGGACGGCGGTGTGCTGACCTTGTACTTTTCGGGCGACGGCATCCACTGGGGCGAGCCGGTGGGCCGGACAGGGCCGCTCCGCGATCGCAGCACGTTCTTCTTCAACCCGTTTCGCACGGTGTGGGTATTCAGCGCGAAAGGTTACGAGGGCGGCGGGCTCGGGCGGTATCGTCACTATCACGAAGGCGCCGATCTGCTCTCGGCGGGGGCCTGGGAGGAAGGCCAACCGGTCTTCTGGGTGGGCGCCGACACGCTTGATCCTCCCCGCGCAGATCTCAAAACCCCGTGCGAACTCTACAACCTGGATTGCGTGGCCTACGAGAGTCTCCTTATCGGTCTGTTCACCCTCTGGCGGGGTCAGCCCACCGACCGCGCGAAACCCAACGAGCTGTGCATCGGCTATACACGCGACGGATTTCACTGGTACCGTCCGGAGCACACGCCGTTTATCCCGGTGTCCGAACACTACGGCGACTGGAACTGGGGCAACGTGCAATCGGCCGGGGGCTGCTGCCTGGTGGTGGGCGACACGCTGTATTTCTACGTAAGCGGGCGCAAGGGCGTGCAGGGATCGCCGTCTTCCGGCGTATGCGCGACGGGCCTGGCCACGCTGCGCCGCGACGGGTTTGTGTCGATGAACGCGGGAGAAACGGAAGGCGTCCTGCTGACGCGTCCGGTCCGTTTCTCCGGAAAGCGGCTGTTCGTGAATGCCAACGCGGGCGGCGGCGAACTGCGGGTGGAGGTCTGCGACACATCGGGCGCTCCGCATCCGGGGTACACGAAGGCCGACGGTGTGCCGGTAAGGGCTGATGCCACGTGCGCGGAGGTGGCGTGGAATTCCGGGGGCGATTTGGGCGTCTTTGCGGGAAAAACGGTGCGGTTCAGGTTTTTTGTCCGGCAGGGCAGCGTGTACGCCTTCTGGGTCAGTGCCGACGAAAACGGGGCGAGCCACGGCTACGTCGCGGCGGGCGGTCCGGGGTTCACGGGTCCCACGGACACCGTGGGCCGCGCCGTGCTGCCCCGTCACGGGCTGTAGTAATTGTAGGTCATTTTGCTGCGGCGGTACTGCTGCTGTTCCCAGAGCCGGGGGCGGTCCGGGTCGGGATTTGCGGCGGGGTTGTGGTAGATATGGAGCTCGTTGCCCGCGAGCACCACGATTTCCTCCCGCCAGTCCCCCGAGACATCCGCCACATAGAGGCGGTCGGCTTTTTCGTCGAAGGTCGTGACAAAGGTGCCCTTCAGCGGGTCAAAGATCGCGACGTCGCCGGAGGTGTGCCGTTCTTTGGCGGCGGCGAATTGCTTGGGGCCGCCGGTCCAGTCGATGGTCCAGATGAGTTCGACGCCGCTGGCCGTCCAGCCTTTGGGCGCGACGTTGTCCATCTCGTACTCGGCGATGAGTTCACCGGCCGCGTTGAACACGAAGGGTTTCTGGTGTTCGTTGTAGCGGCTGCGGCACCAGATCTGAAGCCCGTCGTGGTCGAGGGAGAAGGTGCCGACGGCGGTGTTCTGCGGCTCCTGGTTGCGGTGATGGGTTTCCCAGAGCATGCCCGTGGAGCTGGCGAGAAAGATGCGGTTGCCGCCGCCTTCTTCGAGGGCAACCACCTCGAGGCCGGGCACATCCGGGCGCACATCGGCCACGAACAGGGCGTCCAGGTGGCCCTTGACCGGCATGTTGCAGAGCCATTCGCCGTCGGCGGGATTGAGGATCTGGCCGGCAATGACCTCGTCGCGCCCGTCGCCGGTCAGGTCGGCGGCGCGGACCCCGTTGTGGGCGCAGGTGAGGAGGTCGTTGCGCTGCCACAAGGGTTCGTAGCGTTCCGCGGCCAGCTCTGACAAGGCATACGCGGCAATCATGTGGCCGACGCGGTAGCCTTCCTTGTTGGTCGCCTGCAGGAGGAGGTCACGGTCGCCCTCGCCCCGTAAATTCACCACGACCAGGTGTTCCCAGCGCTCGGCCAGGTCCGGAAACGGCGGTTTTGCGGTCCACTTCGATTCGCCGGACGCACCGTCCACGACATGCACGACGCTGTCCTGTGTCAGGAACAGCACCTCGGTCCTGCCGTCGCCGTCGATGTCGGCCGCCTGCACGCCGGGTCCGCAGTGGCCGGGCAGGCCCTCGCGCTCGGACGAGCCCCCCACCCGGACGTCGATGTTGAGGAGCCAGAGTTTCGAGCCGTCGTGCGCGCAGGCCGCAATGTGGCCGGGCACCGTGACCAGGTAGTCCATCAGGCCGTCGTTGTTGAGGTCGGCGGCGACGAGGCCCCCGGCGCTGTCCGCGGGGCCGGGGATGTCCAGGGCGAAGACAGCGGGGTTTTGCTCGTACTGCTCGGATCCTGCCTGACCAAAGGCCTGGATTGGGACCCACAGCAGGGAGAACAGCGCCAGGAACAGCGATTTGCGCGACATCATGGTCAGCCCCTCCGGCGGGTTGCATGGCTCTTTCACCGTAACTGGAAGCATAGCACAACAAATTCCAGGCTGTTCCAGTGGCGCGAGCACAACCGGGGGCCAGTCATCTGCGTCTCGCGTCGCGGACCTCGGCGCTGTGCCTGCGCTCTTCCCGAAGTATCAAGACGACGCTGCAGACCAGCCGGACGACGCGATGGTTGTCAGGGCGAATTTGAGGGTATGGCTGGCCGTCTTGAGGTCGTTTTCGGCCTTGATGGTCCACTCATGCACCACCGCGACCAATTCGTCACGGCCTGGCATAGAGGACCTTTCCCTCGCGTGCCGCGGGTTCCTCGATGGTGCCGATGATTTTCCGGCGCCACGCGAACTCCTCGGGGGTGCTGACAATGATGTCCTTCGGGACGGGAATACTGTGCAGAGCGACACGAATTTCAATCTGTTTGGCGCGCTTCGAGCCTTCAACCGGCATGACCACGAGCAGATCAACATCGCTGTCCGGTCCCGCGTCCTCCCGCGCATGTGAGCCAAACAGGATGATTTGTTCGGGTTGAAACTGGTCCACGATTCGGCGCACCATGGCGTCGATAGTGCTCGCGTCGACTTTCGGGGTCATATCATCACCCTCTGCCTGAAAACGCGCAACCTGCGTGCTCCCACAGGGCGGTCCTTCAACCGCCACATCATTATGCCCCAGACAACGGCATCATGTCATCAGCGCCCGGCGCTCCCCGTGCGAACGAGGGGCATTCGAGAGGGGTCATCCGGGGCGGCGCGGTGGACATTGCGGACCCTGTGGACCGTGTGGACCGTATGGACGTCCTTGCCTTGATGATTTGGAAGGGGGCGAGTCTCAGACCAGGCTTGACTGTATCGCGCCACCCTCGCAACGCAGCAAACCGCTCCGGGGGCCCCGGAACGGGGTCCAATTTGAGCCGTGACGCAGCCCATGGAGCAGCCGCAGCACAAGAAACCCAACTCTGACAGGGGTTGAACAAAGGCGCCGGGTCTTTTCAACCCCTATTCGGGGGTTGTGAGGGATGATGCGCCTGATCCACGGGTTTCACCCCTTGTTCTTCGGCTCTAGCTCGGCCCTCAGCGCGGTGAGGACATCGTTAGGCAGCGCGACGGCCCGGCGGGTCTGGGTGTTGACGGCGCAGTGGACGGTGCGGAGTCTGCAGGCCAGGTGGCCGCCGGCATTGAGGAATTCGTAGTCGATGGTGAAGGTTCGGCTGCGCAGCTCGACGACGCGCAGGCGGATAAGTGCCCGCTCTCCGACGAAGAGTGGGCGGCGGTAATCGCTTTCGGCATGCACTACGGGGATGAGGTAGCCGGTGGTCCGGATCAGGTGTCCGATATTGAGGCCGTGGGAGTCCAGGAAGGTCTCGTAGGCGTCGTGGGCCAGGGCGAAGTAGCGGCCGAAGAACAACACGCCGGCGGCGTCGCCGTCGCGCAGGGAGATGCGGACCGGGTAGGTAAACATGCGCCCCCTTTCGGTGCTCGAACCCGTTTCAGGCTTGGCTGAGGTACTTCCAGAAATTGCCGCCCAGGAGCCCCGCGACATCGCGGTCGATCTCGCTCTGTTTCAGGGTCCATCCTGTGCCGAGGAGGTCGGCGTATTTGTCGGCCAGCACCCTGGCGATGATGGCGCGCGAATGGCCCCACTTGTAGAGGACCTGGTCGAGCACGCGGGCGTCCGAATGTTGCGGCAGGACGCTCGTGCCCAGCAGTTCGAAGCGCATGCGGATCATTTCCTCGATGAGGCTCGGCACATTGAGAAACCACCAGCATCCGAACAGAAAGAGGTTGGAGAATTTGCGCGCCGCGACCGAGACCTCATGCTGGTCCTCGCGCGCGAGCATCGTCACCATGAACTTGGCGTCCGGATACCTTGCGCACAAACGTTCGACCGCGCCGACATCGCTCCTGGCCACGCCATCGCCGGCGAGTTTCAGGGCGGGGTTCACGGCGCGTTTGACGCCGATCATCATCGCGAAGGGAACGTTGTGCTCTTTCGCCACGGGCACGATGCATTCGGCAATGAGCCGGGCCCGGGCCGAGTCTTCGGGGTACACGAAATCCTGCGGAAGCGAAACCGCCATATACAGGGCGCGGGTCCTTTGGAGCCAATCGGCGAGGAAACGGCGCGTCTCCGCGAGGGCCGTGCCGCTGAGCGTTTCGTCGACGCCGTAACCCCATCCTTTGAGACGGGCGCAGGCGCCGGCCCAGTTGTTGAGGACCGGGTCGATGCGCAGAGCGGCGTGGAAGCGCTTGTCGACGGCCCCGCCCGTCTCCCACACGGGCCGCTCGGCGTCGTCGAAGGGGTCGTTGGTCATGACGACTGAATCGAGATTGGCCCGTTCAAAGACCGTGTCGATGTAGCCTTCGACGGACTGCCGGGCGAAGTAGTCGCGATACGCGGCCAGGTCTCGGGAGGCGACATCGAGCCCCAGCCGGTCTAGCACGGTGAGCACGCCCCGGCAGGCTTCGCTGTACGGGGACCGCTCGATAAAGAGCGTCTGCCAGATGAAATCGGCCTGTTCCCGCTTTGATTTGGCGTAGAACCGTGCGGGGTCGATGCGCGACGCCCGGACCACCTCCGCGATCAGGTAGTGGTAGGTGAGCAGTTCGTCCACGCCCCAGAGCAGCAATTTGCCGAATGCGGGGGCATACAGGTGGGTGTGAATATCCGTGACGGGCGTGCGCTCCACAGTTTCGCGTACCGCCGCGCGCATGGCATCAATGGTCTCGCGGGTGAATAGGGTCTCCGAAGCGGTCATCGAGGATTACTCTCCTTCCTGTTCTGTCCGAGGCCCGGCGGAACGGCTTTTTGAATAGGCCCCATAGGCCCCATAGGCCCTATAAGACCGATAAAACGCCCGCTCCACCCCCGACACTCCCGTTCTGCCTACGCCAGGGTCCACGGGGCGCGGCGTTCGCGATCGAGAAAACGGTTGGCCTCCTCGTCGCCCGGGAAAGTCTCGGTTGCAGGGTCCCATGTGATCGGGCGTTTGAGCCAGCGGGCGATGTTGCCGAGATGGCAGACGGTGGTCGACCGGTGGCCGATCTCGACGTCCGCGTTGGGCGTCTGGCGCGTGCGGACGCAATGGAGCCAGTTCGCGATATGTTCGTTGGTCTCGCCCACGAACGGAATGGGCTCGAGTTCGGGCAGGTCGTCGTCAAGGGTGTCGGGTTTGATGGCGTAGCGGCCGCGATCGATTTTGATCTCGCCTTCATCCCCTTCGAACCATCCGCCGCCCGCGGCGCCCTGGTCGTCCAGTTTCACAAGGGCGCCGTTGGCATAGCGCATGTGGACCGGCCAGCGGGGGCCGATATGCACACCGTCGGAGGGCGGTTCCTCGTCCAGCACCGGCCAGATCTCGACGGGGCCTGAATTGTCCATGCCCAGCGCCCACTGGATCTGGTCGAGCCCGTGCGCGCCCCAGCCGGTCATTTCGCCGCCGGAATACGGCCGGTACGAGATCCAGCCCCACTCGTGTCCCTGTTTGCCGCCGCGCGGGGTGTAGAGCTTCTCGTGGTAGCCGCGGTAGGGCGTGGGACCGCACCACATGTCCCAGTTGATGTACTCGGGCGCGTCTTCTTCAGGCAGGGTGCACTCCCATGGGCTGGGATAGTTCGCCGTATGGACGGTGTGGACGTTTCCAATGCGGCCCGCGCGAACCAGCGCGCAGCCCACGCGGTTTTCCTGCGTCGAGCGCTGCTGGCTCCCGACCTGGCAGATGCGGCCGTGGGTGCGCGCCGCGTCGACCATCAAGCGGCCTTCCCGGATGGTGAGCGTCATCGGCTTCTCGACATACACGTCCTTGCCCGCCTCCATGGCATGGATTGCGTGCAGGGCATGCCAGTGGTCGGGCGACGAAATGATGACTGCGTCGAGCGCGTCGAGCGCGAGCATCTCGCGGTAGTCCGGGAACAGCATCGATTCGGAGATGCCGTATTGCTTGCCCAGCTTGCCCTTGGCCCAGTCTTCCAGGCGCCGTCTATTGATGTCGGCCAGTGCGAGCACGTGGGCATCGCCGGGGACGCCCTGGAGCCCATCGGCCCGGCGCCCGCACCCGATGTAGCCGACGTTGATGCGGTCGTTGGCGCCGAACGCTTTTGCAGGCACGAAATACGGTGCGGCAAGCGCCGCGGCGGCCCCGGCGAGAAACTGTCTGCGCGTGGGCTGGCATCGAGTGGTCATGTGTGCGCTCCTTGTCACAATGCGTTTCGTACATGGACGGTGACCCATTTTAGGCCATCGAGGAGGGGTGTGCCAAATCGCCGCGGCGACGGGCCAGCAGGATGTGGACGGGATGCACGGTATGGGTGGGGTGGATTCCGGGTTCCCGCATTTTTGCGCGCGGCCAGGCGGCGCCGGGTCTGTCCGCGTTCCTGTTACACCCCGCGGACCTGGTTTAGAGTCCCCTTGCCGTGCCAAGTGCGGCGTGGAACCGCTCGAAGAGCTCAGGCAGGGCTGCCGCGACGAGCTCGAAGGTATGGCCCCCCTCCAGCACGTGCAGTTCGTGGAGAATCTGCGCTTCTCCGAGTTTTTGGGCAAACGACTCGTTCATTTTCCGATCAAAGGCGGTGGAACCTGTGAACAGAAACACCTGCCTGGCCTGAAGGCGCGACACCTCGTTGATGGGATTCCACGCGGGCCAGGCATCTGCCGGACCGAGGATATCGGGCACGTCGTGGTTATCTTCTTCCGGATACTCGGGATTTGGCCAGTTCACCAGTCCGACGATGCTGCCCCATGTCGAGAATATCCCGGGATACGCGAGCAGGAACCGGAGACTGCCGAACCCGCCCATGCTCCAGCCGCCGAGTGCGCGGCGGTGGGCGTCTCGTGAGACGTTGAGAGTGTCGCTCACGCGGTCGAGCAGTTCCTTGAGGTGGGTCTGGTACCGGCTGCCGGGGTCGACCGGACTGTCGACCCACCAGGATTGGCTGCCCTCGGGAAGGAGCACGACGCACGGCGATTGGGCGAGGACCGGGCGGGTCGCGTCGTTGTCGAGCAGGGTCCGGGCATTGCGGCCGTTGCCGTGGAGAAACACGATCAGGGGATAGGGTTCCGGGCGCCGCGGGTCGTAGTTTTCCGGCAGGTGCAGCACGAACCGTTCTTCGCGTGCCAGGGCGCGGGACGCCATCGCACAGTCGAAGAACCCGTCGCCCAGATCGTCTACGACCGCTCCGGCCCGTTTCAGGCGGTCCAGAGGGCCGGGGATGTTCGCTTCGAAGCGGATGCGTTTCAGCCGCACGTGGTTGTCTTTCGCGCCGGTTTGAGGGTCGATGTAATCCCTGGTGCCAAACGCCATGAGAATCTCGCGTTCTCCGGTTTGGATAATCGTCGTGTATCCCGAATACGGCGTGGCGTCGACGACGGTGTGATCGGTCCAGGTCTCGCCGCCGTCGGTGCTGAACACGATGGCCGCGCCCGGACGGCCGTAGCTGATGGCCAGGGTGCCGTCGTCGAGCACGAGCAGGTCGGGGAACGCGCCGTGCACCCCCGTACGCTGGGGGACGGACCACGTCGCGCCGCCGTCGGCGCTCCGCGCGAACATGATCGGATTGTCTTGGCATTTGGCGTCGCGCATGCTGCCGGTGCGCAATGCGACGGCGAGTTCGCCGTTGGGCAGGCGCTTCATCGAGCCCTCGTTGTAGCCTTCGCTGCCGATCTGGCCGAAGCCGATTGTCGCGAGGTATTCCCAGGTCGCGCCGCCATCGGTGGACACGCAAGCGTAGGTGCGCGAATAGGGGCGCCGCGGGTTATGAGGACAAGGCACGTCGTCGCCGTGAAACCACCCGGCCATGAGGGCGACGAGGCGGCCGTCATCCATCTCGACCATCGACCGCATGTACAGGGGGCCGGGATGGTAGGCATGTCCGTAGGCGGGTTTTGCGAGGGGCACATGGATGCGCACGTCGCGCGTCGTCACGGTGCGGCCCGCATCGGTCGAGACATAGCCTGTGCTCTGGTACCAGCCCGCTTCGCCGTCGATGGGCGCCGACCGGTATTCCATGGCGAACACGCGTCCGTCGCGGAGTTCACACGCGCCCGGGCCGAGCGTGCCCGACTCGCGTTTCTGCCAGGTGTCTCCGTTGTCGGCGCTGAGGTATTCCGTGTAGACCAGCGTGCCATCGGACAGGCGCGTCATTCGTTCCGCGTGGGTGCCCGGGCACAGGAGCCAGGGCTCGGAGACCGTGACGTCGAGCGTGTCGCGGGGACCGCGTATCTTGAGCGCCGCGTGGCGCGCGCCGGGCGCCCCGGCAAGCTGAATTTCAAAGAAATACAGGCCGGGGTTCCAGCCCGAGGTGTCGAGAGGCACGCGGAAGGCATTCGGGGCCGGGTCGGCATCCAGAAACCCGTTGTCGAGAATGACGTTTTGACCGGGATCGGCCAGACAGGAGGTCTTTTCGGCGGGAAGATACGTGAATCCCGGCGGGACGTTCTGTTGGGCGACGTAGAACGGCTGACGGCATTCCAGGCCCGTGACGTTTTCGGATGCGGTGACGGTCAGCACGACGGGTTCGCCCGGTGACACTTCGCGCGGTTCGAGCGAGAGCGTGGTGATCGCGGTTTGCGCTTCCGCGACGGCGAGCACGGGAAACAGCATCAGGACGGATACAAGCCGGCGGAGCGACATGGCCGATCTCCCTCGTGGCCCGGGCTGCGATTTCTGCGGGCACGCTACCATTCCGGGATGACGCAGTCAACGACGGGGAAATGCCGCGGTGGGCGGGGCTGTTGATCCCGAAGTGTCCCGCCGGGCTTGCATGCGGCCGGCCGGATTGCCTAACGTATGGACATAACGGAACTTGCGGACTCCGGACTTCACGCACAACGCAAAAGGAGGGCAGGAACCATGCCGAGTGTATTGGTGCCGCTTGCGGAAGGGTTTGAGGAAATCGAGGCCATTACGCTGATAGACATCCTGCGGCGCGCGGACTTTGACGTGGTCACGGCCAGCCTGGGCGACGAAGCCGTCGAGGCGGCGCACGGCGTTTCCATCCTGGCCGACTGCACGCTCGACGAGGCCCTGACGCGCGACTACGACATGGTGGTCCTTCCCGGCGGACTCCCCGGCGCGGACCATCTGGACAAGGACCCGCGCATCCACCAGATCCTGAAGAAGACCGCGGACAGCGGGCGCTTCGTGGGGGCGATCTGCGCGGCGCCCAAGGTGCTGGCCAACGCCAATCTCCTTGATGGAAAGAAGGCGACCAGCTATCCCGGGTTCGTCGACAAAATGAACCTGCCCAACACGACCTATACGGGCAGCGCCGTGGAAAGAGATGGCAAGATCATGACCTCGCGGGGGCCGGGAACGGCGATGGACTTCGCCCTGGCCATCATCGAGGCGCTTGCCGGTCCCGGGAAACGCAAGACGATCGAGGCTGGACTGGTGCGGAGCTGAGGCTTCTTTGATTGTGCCGGAACGGGTTCGCCAGGCCCCCGGATTCGCAAGGGCGCCGGTGCGCTACCCTTTGAGCCCGCTCATGGCGATGCCCTGAATGAACGTGCGCTGGGTGAAGAAGAACAGCACGATTACCGGCGCCACGACGAGCGTCGAGGCTGCCATGAGCAGGTTCCACGGCGTGCCGCCCTGCCGGCTCTGGAAAAACTGGAGTCCGAGGGCCAGGGTGAACGTGTCCTGGTCGATGAGGTAGATCAGCGGCCCCAGAAAATCGTTCCAGCAATACATGAAATGGAACAGCGCCACCACGGCCAGCGTCGGCCGTGACAGGGGCAGCACCACCCGCCGGTAAATGCCGAACTCGGAACACCCGTCCATGCGCGCCGCGTCGTCGAAGTCGCGCGGAATCGTCAGGAAAAACTGGCGCAGCAGGAAGACGTTAAAGGCGCTCGCCCCGAACCACGCAGGCACCCACAGCGGCCGGAACGTGCCGATCCAGTGCAGGTTCCGGAACACCGCATACAACGGCACCATCGTCACGGGGAACGGCACCATCATCGTGGCGAGAAGCACGAGGAATACCGGGTCGCGGCCTTTCCACTCGATCCGTGAGAATCCGTAGGCGACGATGGAACTGCTGATCACGGTGCCGAGCGTGCCGAGAAGGGCGATGGTCAGGGTGTTGCGGGCATAGGCGAAAAAGGGAACGTAATTGACGGCCTCGCGGAAATTCTCCCACTGGATTGGAGCGGGAAACCAGCGCGGCGGCATGAGCATGGTCTGGTCCAGGGGTTTGAGCGCCGTCGACATCATCCACACCAGCGGAAAGAGGAACAGGACGCTTCCGGCGAGCAGCAGGGCGTGAATTGCGAGCGCGTTCGGCCGGCTCAGGCGGTTGGCATGGGAGCCGGGCCGGGCCGTGCGCCGCGAAGCGTGTTCAAACGCGTGGGTCCGGCTATCCCGCATAATGCACCCTCTTGCGCGACACGCGATACACGAGAAGCGTCAGGGCGAGGATGATGAGGAACAGGAGCCAGGCCATCGCGCAGGCATACCCCATGCGAAGGTATCGAAACGCGGAATTGTAGAGGAGCATGGTGTAGAACAGGGTCGAACGCGCGGGCCCGCCCGTGCCGTCGGTAAGCACGTAGGGCAGCGCGAACACCTGCAGCGCCCCGATCAGGCCCATGACCACGTTGAAGAAGATCGCCGGCGACAGCAGCGGCAGGGTGATGTGGCGGAGCTTCGCCAACCACCGGGCGCCGTCGAGCTCCGCCGCCTCGTACAACTGCTTCGGGATGTCCTGCAGTCCCGCGAGATAGATCACGACCGCATACCCCACGCCCCAGAGGCTCATGAGAACGATGGCGGGTTTCGACCACGCCGTTGATTGCAGCCAGATCGGCGCCTGCAGCCCCAACGGGTTCAACACCAGATTGAGCACGTAGTTCACGACACCGTATTCGCCGTTCAGCATCCACATCCACAGAATGCCCAGCGCAACGAGCGGCGTAAGCGACGGCAGAAAGAAGATCGTCCGGTACATGGTCATGCCGCGGACGCCCGTGTTGAGCAGCAAGGCCAGCGTGATGGCCAGGACGGTCGCCAGCGGCAGAAAACACACCGCGAAATACAGCGTGTTGTAAAGCGATTTCCAGAATACCGGGTCCGTAACCAGTTCCTGGTAGTTCGCGCCGCCGACAAACACGGGCGGTTTCAGCACGGAGTAGTCGCAGAGGCTGTAGTAGAGCGACGCGCCGAGAGGATAGGCGGTGAACACGGCAAACCCGGCTATCCACGGCGAGATGAACAGCAGCCCGTTGCGGAGGTTTCGCCGTTCGCGGTTCGTCATGGCGCGGCCTCCTGTTCCGCCTGTTCGCGTCGTTCGATGCTGCTGCGGGCACGTTCCCACATGCCCGACACGCGGTCCTGCACCTGCGTCACCGCTTCCCGGGGCGAGGCTTGGCCGAACATGACCTGGTCGAAGGCCGGGGTGATCTCATCGTTGTATTCGAACCATGTGCTCATCAGCGGCGCATAGAATGCGTTGGGGCTCTTCGCCAGTTCAATGAACAGCTCGATATACGGGTTGGGATGGCTGGCCAGAAACTCCGGGCTGACCGCTTTGAGCGGGGTGAACTTCTTGTGGCCCAGGTTGAGCAGTTCCAGGCCCTCCTGCGAACACAGGTAGCGGATGAACTCGAAGGCTTCATCCGGATGCCGCGCGCCCACCGGGATGCAGATCGAATCGCACTCCACCATGGCCACGTTGTCGAGCCCCGGCACCGCCGAGGGAAACGGCGCGGCGCCCCATTCGAGACCGGGCGCGTAGGTGTCGATGAAACTCGCCATCCACACGCCCTGGACGATCATCGCCACACGCTCGGTGAAGAAGGCGTTCTGGGGCGAGGCGAACTGCCCGGCAATCCCGCTCTGAAACCGGCGCAGCTCCGCCGCGCCGTATTTCTCGGGGTAACTCTGGATCCATTCCCACGCGGCCAGGTTCTCGGGGGTGTCGAAGGTTACGCGCTCGCCGTCCCACAGCGCCCCCCCGAACCAGTAGCCCCACGACCAGTGCCACCATCCCGGTTCCGACGGCGTGAACCCCACCTGCACCAGGTGGCCTTGCTCGTCGTAACGGGTCAGTTTCGCGGCCATGGCATCGAGTTCGGCGAGGGTCCGGGGCGGCCGCTCCGGATCGAGGCCCGCCTCGCGAAACAGCCGTTTGTTGTAATGCAGCGCGGTCGTGGCCGGCGTCGTGGGCAGCCCGTACAGGGTGCCCCGGTAGGTGTTCTGTTCCAGGAACACGTCCAGGAACGTGTCGCGCGGCATGCCCGTCTTTTCCATGAAGGGTTCGAGGGGCATGAGGGCGCGT
Organism: Candidatus Hydrogenedentes bacterium UBA2224; assembly: GCA_002348185.1. GTDB lineage: Bacteria > Hydrogenedentota > Hydrogenedentia > Hydrogenedentales > SLHB01 > UBA2224. The sequence continues at coordinate 74,536 of DDYW01000021.1, forward strand.
TTCTCGGCGAACTGCGACAGTCCCGCGCTCCAGAGACCCACCAGGTCCGGCGGATCGCCCCCCGCGATCGCCACCAGCGCTTTCCGATCGATCTGGCTCATCGTGACCAGATTGACGCGGATGCGGTCCTGTTTCTCATTAAACCGGTCCACGACCCGCTGGATGGCCTCGCCTTCAAAGCCGGTCCATTTCTCCCAGTAGGTGATCTGCAGGCGGCCGTCGACGTAATCGTCCTGCGGCTGAGGAATGATGACGTTGCAGCCGGAGAGGGCGCTGACGCTCACGAGCACCAGGCACGCTGCGACGAACCAGGACGATGTGACGCGGCGCACGGGCAGGATGCCGCATGGCCACCGGATCCCCGGCCTGTCTTGGTAGTCTTCCACGATCTCCCCCAAACCGGCACACGGAAAACATCCTGGCAACGCCAGATGTCTCTAGCATACACATTTCGCGGCGTGGAGGTGAATGGCGTTGGCCGGGGGCAATCGGCGGTGGCGTGGTGGACCCTATGGACGTCATGGACGCAATGGACGTGGATGTCCGAACGATTGCGAAGGGGTTGAACAATGTCGCCGGGCTTGTTCAACCCCCATTCGGGGGTTGGGATAGGGGGGATGCGCCCGATCCACGGGCTTCACCCGCGGCTTCTCAAATTCGACACCTTCGGTGTCGTTGGGCGGCAAGGCCGTCCACCAGGTCCACCGGGTCCACCGGGTCGTGCTTACGCGGCGATTCGGGAGGCAGCTCCCTTCGGGAATTCGCGCGCGTTTCGTGGTATCCTAACACCCAATTCCCATGAGCCGTTTCTGAGGTCCATCTACCGGAGGAGGTCTCTCCATGGCTGCCGTGAACCACCGTCTGCTGCTTGTGCTTGCTGTTGCGCTTACGTTCGTGCTGTTCCCGGGATGCGCGCCGAAGGAGACTCCGTCCGCCGAACCGTCCGGTGCGGGCGAGCCCGCGGCTCCGGCCGAACCCGCGCCACAGCCCGAAGCGGCCGCGCCGGCGCCCGCCGCGATCGGCGACCCGGTGGCGGCGATGGCGGAGCCGCCGGCCATGCCGAAAGGGTACGGTTCGAGCGCCGAGGTGATGCTGGCCATCGGGAACGGCGATCTCGCACTGCTCGACGAGAACCCGCCGGTGCCGGAAGGCGTGAACGAACTCGCCGGGCTCGAGTATTGCAGCATCGACGGGACGTCTCTCAAACTCGATCTGGCGTTGCCCGCCGAGGGCGACGGGCCGTTTCCCGGCCTGATCTTCATTCATGGAGGCGCCTGGGTCAGCGGCGAACGCGAGATCTACCATCTCTATACGTACCATTTTGCGCAGCAGGGGTACGCGGCCGCCACGATGTCGTACCGGCTCTCCGGCCAGGCCAAGTTTCCCGCGGCGGTGCAGGACGTGAAATGCGCGGTCCGGTGGATGCGCGCGAACGCCGCCACGTACAACATTGATCCCGACCACATCGCCTTGATCGGTGGGTCGGCGGGCGGCCATCTGGCCATGATGGTGGGGTACACCGCCGACGTGCCGGAATTCGAGGGCGAAGGCGGCAACCCCGGCGTCAGCAGCGCGGTCCAGGCTGTCGTCAACTTCTACGGTCCCTATGACCTCACCGCGGAGATCGCGCAGAAATCGGACGATGTGCAGGGCTTCCTGGGCGCGACCTGGGAAGAGAATCCCGACCTGCATCTCAAGGCGTCGCCGATGCACTACCTGAACGCGGGCGATCCGCCCACCCTGATCTTCCATGGCAGCATCGACGAGGTGGTGCCGATCGAACAATCCGAACGACTTGCGGCGCGCCTCGGCGAGCTGGGCATCCCCTGCGTCTTCGAACGGTTCGAGGGGTGGCCCCATACCATGGATCTCGCCCAGCCGGTCAACGAGCGCTGCCGCTGGTTCATGTACCGGTTTTTTGAAGCGCATCTCTCGCCGAAACCGGCCGCGGGCGCCCCGCAATGAGGATGGCCGGCGCCGGTTTGCAGGGGTTTGACCCGGGTGTGTCGCCGATGGCTACGCCATTCTCGCGGCGGTGCTGATCGACGGGTTTCTCGAACAGGCCGAATCCACTCGCGGTTTCATCAAGGGCTATTCGTAGGAGTGCACGATGCGGGTACTGGTGATGGGGGCCGGCGCGCTCGGCTCCGCGATAGGCGGATTTCTTGCGAACGCCGGGCATGCGGTCGCGCTCGTCGGCCGCCCGGCCCACATGGGCGCCATCGCGCGGCAGGGACTGCGCATCACCGGCATCTGGGGCGACCATCGCGTCCGTACCCTGACCGCGGCGACAGGGGTTGAAGCCTTCCAGCCGGGCGGCTTCGATCTGATCCTCATCACCGTCAAATCGTACGACACGCGGGCGGCGGTGGAGGAGGTCGCGCCTCTCGTTGACGCCGACACCCTCGTCTGCTCGTACCAGAACGGCCTGGGCAACGCCGAGATCATCGCCGAAACCGTCGGGTGGCACAGAACGGTCGGGGCGCGGGCGATCTACGGGGTGTGGCTGCCCGAACCCGGCACGGCCGAAGTGACGGTCATCGCGAATCCCACCGCGCTGGGCGTGTATTCCCAGGACGCCCCGGCCGAGCGGGTCCGCGCGATTGCGCAGGCCATGGATGATGCAGGCGTGCCTACCGTCTACACGGACACGATCGCCACCGTGCTGTGGGGCAAAGTGGCGTACAACTGCGCCCTCAACCCGCTGTCCGCCCTGCTGGATGTGCCGTACGGGGCGCTGCTCGACACCGAACACACCCGCGCCATCATGCGCGACGTCATTCACGAACTGTATGCCGCGGGACGGGCCCTGGACGTGCGCCTGGAACCTGACTCGCCGGAGGCCTACGTCACCCTGCTGTTCGAGGGACTGATTCCCCCCACCGCAAAACACTATGCCAGCATGCGCGAGGATTTCCGGTTGAATCGACGCACCGAGATCGACGCCCTGAACGGCGCGATCTGCCGTTACGCTGAGGCCCGGGGCGTGTCGTGTCCGGTCAATACGCTCCTGACCCGCCTCGTCCATGCCCGCGAACACCAGATGGGCGTCGTGGCATAGGCCGGCTCGGGGATCCGGGGGCGCGGGCACTGTGGACGGTATGGACCCGATGGACGTTCTTGCCTGAATGACGGCGAAGGGGTCGAACCACGGCGCCGTGTTGCCTTGACCCCCCCTTCCCGCGGGCGCAAAATAGAGCCGAAGGGTTTCGGGTGCGATGCCATGACGATTCAATGCGAATTGTGTCCCAAGAACTGCCTGATTGCTCCGGGACAGAGCGGCGAATGCCGGATTCGCGTGAACCTCGACGGCCGGCTGGTCGCGGTCACGTACGGGCGGCCCTGCGCGGTGCATGTGGACCCCATCGAGAAGAAGCCCCTGTTTCACGTGCTGCCGGGGAGCACGATCCTGTCGCTGGCCACGGTGGGCTGCAACCTTCACTGCAAGAACTGCCAGAACTGGGAGATTTCTCAGGAGAACCCCGAGAATCTGCCCGCGAAGGAACTGGCCCCCGACGATATTCCCGGTCTGGCCCGGCAGCACGCGTGCCAGTCCATCGCGTACACGTACACCGAGCCGGTCGTCTTTTATGAATATACGATGGACGGGTGCAGGCAGGCGCATGACGCGGGGCTCACCACCGTGCTGGTTACGGCAGGCTACATCAATCGCGAACCGTTCGAGCGTCTGGCGCCGTACGTCGATGCGGCCAACATCGATCTCAAAGCCATGTCCGACGCGTTTTACCGGGAGATCTGCGAGGGGAGCCTCGCGCCGGTCCTGAGCACCCTGGAGAGCGCGAAAGCGGCGGGCATCTGGGTCGAAGTCACCAACCTGGTGATCCCCACCCTGAACGATTCGGAAGCCGAGCTCCGGAACCTCTGCCAGTGGGTCGCGGCCAACCTGGGACGCGAGACCCCGCTCCATTTTTCGCGGTTCCATCCCGCGTACCGTATGAAGAACCTGCCGCCGACCCCGTCGGAAACCCTGGACCGCGCGCGGGAGATCGCCCGGGCGGAAGGGTTGTATTATGTGTATATTGGAAACGTGACGCGGGCGGACGCGGAAAACACGTACTGCTCCGGGTGCGGCGCCTTGTTACTTGAACGGCAGCGCTACACGATTCTGGAAAACAGGCTGCGCGACGGAGCGTGCCCTTCGTGCGGCACGAAAGCACACGGATTATGGACCTAGCGCGACGCACATTCATGTACACGGTCCTGACGGCCGCGGCCGCTGTGCTCTGTCCGGTGTTGCGCCGGGCGCGTCGGGTGCTCGTTCGCGTCCGGTATGCGGAACGGCCGCGGCGCGGCGAATGCCCGGCCGTCCTTGCGCCGTTGACGCCGGAGGAGACGGCGCGTCCCGCCAAATGGGCGGGGTAGGCCGCGCCCGGAACACCGAGGTTGGGGAAAGGACCTATGGCAACGCATCCGTACAGGGCCGGGGCCGGGATCATCCTGGCCGTGGCGGCGGCGGCCATCGCCGTCTGGATGGCGCGCCGCGAAGGACTCGAAGAGGCGCCGCGCGAACCCCCGCAGCAGGTGCAGGAGGCCGAGATGCCCGAACAAGCTTCACACCCGAAGGCCGTGTTTGACTCGCCTCTGGCGGGGCGATGGTATCCGGCCAGCCCGCCGGTGCTGACGGAGATGCTGGATGAGCAGCTCGCGGCCGCGGAACAGAGGCCGCTGGACGGCGTCTGCGCGCTCATTCTGCCGCACGCGGGCTACCAGTACAGCGGTCCGGTGGCGGCGTACGGATTGAAGGCGGTGCGGGCCCGGCGCTATGCCCGCATCGTAATCCTGGGCCCGTCGCACCGCGTGCCGATGCGCGGGTACGCCAGCGTGCCCGGGGCCACGCATTACCGCACGCCCCTGGGCGAGATCCCGCTCGATGTGGCGTTCATCGAGGCGCTGCTCGAACACGGCATGTTTCGGCAGGTCGCCCAGGTCGAGGACCTCGAACACAGCGTTCAGATCGAAGTGCCGCTGATCCAGCATGCGCTGGGGGCGACGCCGCTCGTGCCCATTGTGGTGGGGCATCTCACGCTGGCGGAGTCGCGCGAGATGGCGCGCATCCTGCGCGGCCTGGTGGATAACGACACCCTCGTGCTCGTGAGCAGCGATTTCACTCATTACGGGCCCAACTACGGGTACCTGCCGTTTAAGGACGACATCCGCGCGAATCTCGAACGTCTCGATATGGCGGCGTGGAACGCCATCGAGTCCAAGGCGCCCGGGGTTTTTGAAACCTGGGTCGAGGACAGCGGCGCCACCATCTGCGGGACCTGCCCCATCCTGGTCCTGCTCTCGATGCTCCCCGAAGACGCCCGGCCCCAGCTGCTCAAATACGACACGTCGGGCGCCATCACGAGCGACTACGAAAACTCCGTGAGCTATCTCAGCATCGCCTTTACCGGCGCCTGGCGGGAAGGCGGCCTCATGTCCGACAGCGCCGGCACCGCGCTGCCCCTTTCGGAGGAGGATAAGGAACGTCTGCTCCGGCTTGCCCGCGAAACCCTGCACACCTACGTCGCCGCGGGGAAAATGCCCACCCCCGAAGAGCTGGGGGTTGAGATCACCCCTGCCATGAGCCAGACCATGGGCGCGTTCGTCACGCTGCACGCGCACGGGAGGCTCCGCGGATGCATTGGCGAGATTGAGCCCCGCCGGCCCCTGTATCAGGCCGTCATGGCCAACGCTATCAACGCCGGACTCAAGGACTATCGGTTCCCGAGCGTCACGGCGGACGAACTCCCCGAACTGGACTTCGAGATCTCCGCCCTGACGCCCCCACACCCCGTCGACGGTCCCGAACGCATCGTTATCGGCCGTCACGGCATGACCGTCGAGAAAGGCGGCCGCCGCGCCGTGTTCCTGCCCCAGGTCGCCCCCGAACAGGGCTGGGACCGCGACACCACCCTCAACCATCTCTGCATGAAGGCGGGGTTGCCTCCGGACGCGTGGCGGCAAGGCGCCGCCTTCACGGTGTTTGAAGCCGTCGTGTTTGGCGAGGAGCGAGGATGAGACCGGGCCGCGCCGCGGTCATATTCTCGCTGGGGTTCTTCGCCATCGCGGCGCAAACGCTGCTGTTTCGCCAGTTCCTGACCGCATTCGAGGGCAATGAACTCGCCCTCGGGGTGTTTTTCTGTTCGTGGCTGCTCTGGGTCACCGTGGGTGCGTGGCTGGCCCGCGCCGTGCGTCCCCTGGCCGCTGCGCTGAGCGGGCGTTTCCGGGGCATCGCGCTCCTCTATCTGCCCGCGTTCGTGGTTCAATACGTTCTGATCGGCCAAGCGCGGGAACTCGCCGGGGTGGCGCCCTACGAGCAGTTCCCGCTGCTGGCCATGATTGGCGTGTGTGTTGTTGCGAACAGCCCGGTCAGCCTGCTCACCGGCGCGCTGTTCACGTGGGCCTGCCGCTGGGCCGCCGGCGCCGGGGAGGACTCGCCGGACGTTGCCCTGACTCCCGCCCGGGTGTACATGCTGGAAGCGTTGGGGGCCGCGGCGGGCGGAATCTGGGCTACGCTGTGGCTCGCGAACGGTGTGCCGGTCGAGACCGTGTTTCTGCTGTCGGCCATCGTCGTGGTTGCCGCGGGGCTTCAGCCAAACCTCGGAGGCCTGGTGCGCGCCGCCGGCGTGGCCGCCCTGGCGCTGGCGATCGTCCTGGGCGCGGGCGAGCTTTGGTCCGCGCACACCCACCAGCGGCAATGGGGCCGTCTCATTCCCGGGGGGTACGAGGGCCGCGTCGCTACCGCGCAAGGCGAGTACCTCTACGGCGAACACGACGGGCAGTTCACCGTCATGACCTGGGGCAGCGTGTGCGAGACGCCGTTTACGCTCTCGCAGGGCGCGGAAGATGCCGCCGCCATCCTGCCGCAATGCCCGCAGGCGCGCCGCGTGCTTGTGCTGGGCGCGGGCGCCTATCCGCTGTGCACCGTGCTGTGCAGTCTGCCGCAGATTGAGCGGGTCGCCTGGTTCCATCCGGATCCCGCGTATCCGCCCCGGCTGGCGCAGTTGCTGCGCGAGCATGGGCACACCGTGCCCGAGAAGCTTCTGCCCTACGGCAGCGATGCGCGCACCTGGCTCCAGCACGCCGCTGATCAATACGATGTGGTGATCCTGAGCCTGCCGGACACCACGACGCTCGTGCTGAACCGGTATTCGACCGCCGAGTTTTTCGCCGAAGTAAAGCGCGCCCTGTCGCCCGGCGGCGTGCTGGCCACGCGCGTGCCCGGCGGCGCCAACTACCTCGCCAGCGAATCCGCCGTTCTGGGGCTGTCGATGATGACGACCCTCGAAGCCGCGTTCCGGAACACCGCGCTCAAACCCGGTGAATCTTCCTGGTTTTTCGCGTCGGACGGCGACAGCCTGATGAACGCGCCGATGCCCTTGGCCCGCCGCTGGATGGGCATCGAAGGCGCGGAAGCCTGGTATCCCGCCGAAGCTGTGCGCGATTTTTACCGGAGAGGCCGCGTGATGCGGCAACTCGACGCGTACCAGGCCGCCCGCGCCTCCGTGCCTTCCGACGTGCTGCTCAACACCGACCACAACCCCCGCGCGCTGCTTTTCGGCATCCTGCTGGAACTCCGGCGCGCCGGGTTGCGCCCGGCGGAGACCGTACCGCCGCTGCTCTGGGGCGGCGTCTATCTTGTGGCCGCCGGGCTGCTCGTGGCCGCCGCGGGCCGTATCGTGTTTCTCGTCAAACACGGCGGCTCGGGCGTCCCCGCCGTCTTTGACACGCACCTGCTGATCGCAACGACCGGCCTGGCCAGCATGGCCCTGACCACCGTGCTCCTGTTTTTTTATCAGACGCGGCACGGGGCCCTGTTTCTGCTGATCGGCCTCATCGCCGCGTTGGTGATGTTCGGCGCCTGGCTGGGAAGCCTGGTCCTGGGTCGGCTCCTGGCGCGTTGGGGCGCCGAACCCCGCCTGGCCCTGCCGGGATTGCTCGCGATACATGCCCTCGCGCTCAGCGGACTTCTGTGGATGGGCCCGGACGCGTCCGTGGGGCTCTTTCTGGCCGCGTTTTTCGTGTGTGGGCTGCTTACGGGGGCCTATTTTCCGGTGGGAGCGCTGCGTCTGGCGAATGCGGGCCAGCCGCCCGACGCTTCCGGCGCGCGGCTCGAAGCGTTTGACCACCTCGGCGGCGCGGCGGGGGCCGCCCTCACCGGGCTGGTGTTCTTGCCGTTTTTCGGCGCACCCCGCACGCTGGCCCTGCTCGCGGGCTGTCTCGCGCTGAATGTCCCCCCGCTGTTGCTGGGACGGCGTGCACGCCGGGTGCGTCCCGCGCCGGGGGACCGGTTTGACCGGCTGGTCCGTCCGGCCGCGTACACGCTGGCGACCCTCGCGGCGCTCGTGATCACGGCATCCAACATACTCGCGGTGTCCGGGACGGCACGGGAATCGGCGCAACTGCTTGACGAGGTCCGTTTGCTGGCCGGACCGGCCGCCCCGCTCGAGTCGGTGTCCACCACGCTCCCGGATGGCGCGGCCTTTACGTATTTCAAGGAAACCGGACCCGAGGGCGAGACCGCGGGGTATCTGTTCGACACGCGCGTGCTCGCGGGCGATGTTTATGGATACGGCGGCCCGCTGGTGCTGGCCGTGTCCGTCGATCCGGCGGGCATCGTGCGCGATTACCGCATCCTGCACTCCCTGGAAACCCCGGTGTATCTCGATTTCGTGCGGTCCTGGCGGCAGGAGTTGGTCGGGAAAAACATCTTTGAAGCGCAACCCTTTGAGCAAGTCGACGCGCTGAGCGGGGCCACACTGACCTGCAACGCGCTGATGGCCGCCCTCGAGCAGGCCGGCCACCGGTTTGCGCTCGACGTGCTCGGCAAATCAGTGGCCCCGGGAAGCCCGGGCAGGCGGCCCGCTGGCGAGTGGACCGGCTTGGCCTGGCTCGCCGGATTGTCTCTGGCCGCCATGCTCGCGCGCCGCTGGCCCAACCCCTGGGTGCGTCGGGGCATCCTCGCGGCATCGCTGATCATCTGCGGCGGACACTTCAATGTCCAGTACTCCACCCAGCAGGCCGCCAGCCTGGCGACGGGCGCTCTGCCCCCCTGGACCCTGTCCGCGCCGGTATTCCTGGTCCTCGTGCTGCCCCTGCTCACGGTTCTGTTCGGGAACTTCTATTGCGGCTACCTGTGCCCGTTCGGGGCGGCGCAAGAGGCCATGGAAGAGGTGACGCGGGGAACCGTGGCCGTCGACCCGTCCAAAGAGGTCTGGCGCTACGCGCGCGCCGTAAAATACCTGCTGCTCTTCCTGCTCGCCCTGCTGTATGCCGTGCACCGCGACGCCGCCGTGCTTCAGGCCGATCCGTTGATCACCATTTTCAGCGGCATGCCGGGCCGGTTCGTGCTTTATCTGGGTCTCGGGACGCTGGTGCTTTCCCTGACGTTTCGCCGGTTCTGGTGCCGGAATCTCTGTCCGGCCGGGGCATTTCTGTCGCTGTGCAACGGCGTTCGCGTGTTCCGGCGGCTTCGTCCTGCCGTCCAGCCCGCGAAATGTCCCCTCGGCGTGCGCACGGGAACCGAATTCGACTGCATTTGCTGCGACAGGTGCCGCCATGAAAGCCGCTGACGTCCTGTTTCTGGTCTGCGTGGCCGCGGTGGCGGCGCTGTTTGTGGCCGCGACCCTGGCGCATACCGAAACGGCCGCCTCGCCCCCGGCCGCCCCGGCGGCGCCCGGCGGAACCGGCCGTCCCCGCGACCTCGACCTCGAGCGTATCCGCGAAATGATCGAGCGCGGCGACTTGTCCGGACGTGAGGCGGAGTTTTACCGCGAAGCGCCCGCCGGACCGCAAAACGAAACCGCCTCCCCACCGGAGTGAGGAGGCGGCTCAGGTCCGGATTCAGGTCACAGGATGCCGAGGGCGGCGTTGATCACCATCTGCACATCAACGGCATTTACGCCATCCAGGTCATTCACGTCTGCGTCGCGGCCCTCGATGTCCAGCCCCAGCGCGGCGTTGATCACGAGCTGCACATCGACGGCATCCACGTCGCCGTCGCGGTCGATGTCGCACGCGGGCACGCTCACGTCGAACACGCGGGTCAGGGCGTTGTTGGCCGGGTTCGGGTCGGCCGGGACATCGCCTTCCGAGTCGGCGATGGCCGTCACTGAATAGTCTTCGCCCTTGGGAAGCGTTGCCGGCCGCGGCACCACATAGCTCGCACCGGCGTCCAGGGCGGGTACGGGGTACGTCAACGGCGTGGCGTCGCCCGTCAGTTCGATGGAAAGCACGGAGGGCCCGGCATTCCCCAGGCCCACGTTCAGAACGGTCACCTGGATCGTGAATTCTTCGTCCGGCAGAGGCGCCGCGGGAAGCAGCGTCACGGCGCTGACCGCGAGATCGGGCAGCCGGATGAGTTCGTCGGCGCCCATGTCGTAATCCGAGCCGTCGCCCGGCTCAGGCGGTCCCGTCGGGCCGTCATTGAGCCCGTCGTATCCCCGGGCGTCGCCGTCGATGTCCGTCGTGACGGCGCCGTAGGTGCTCTCACTGGCGTCGCGGCCCGTGTCCAGGCACGGCGACGTGTCCTGCAGGCGCCAGTTCAGCACTTCGTATGCGCGCGGCGCCGTGGCCGCCCCGCCCCGGGTGACGTCCGCCCAGACGGTAATGGTGGCGGCATCGTTGGCCACGATCAGGTACCCGCAGGGCGGGTCATACTGATCGACCGGCGCGACCTGCAGGAGTTGGCCCGCCAACGTGCCGGGCAGGAACGCGCCCGACTCGACGGTCACCGTGGACTGGCAGGTGGCGGCATCGTAGGCCAGCGCGCTGATCGTGCCGGAGTATCCTGGAAGAAACAGAGGATCCGCGTCGATGTTCGCGGTGCCGGCCAGGCCGCCCGCCACGTCGTTGTAACTGTACGAGCGTGTCGACGCGTAGAAATCCATCTCATTGGGCGTGCCGTCGTCTTTGAGGCCTTCCCAGAGGATGCAGTTGGTCATGCGGAAGGCCGTGCTTTTGCCATAGAGGTTGCCGCCGGAAAACGCGGAACCGGCATGACACCAGTTCCGGCGCAGCGTGCAGTTCGTCATAATCAGATCGCCGTCGGTCCACTTGGAAATTGCCCCGCCGTAGAGCGAGGTGTTGCCGGTAAACACGCAGTTCAGGATCGTCAAGTCTCCGTCCTCGCTCGAAATTCCTCCGCCATGGCCGCTGATCTCGTTGCCCACAAACCGGCATCCGGAAAACGTGGCCGACGAATCGCCCGCCATATAGACCCCCGCGCCATCCTGCCACGCCTCGTTGCTGGCGAAGGTGCAATCACTGAACGTCAGGTCGGTCGAGGCGCCCTGGGCATTCACACCGCCGCCGTTGTCGTCAGCTTCATTGCCCGCGAAGAGGCACCGCACAATCGTGGCGGTGCTGTTCGCGGCGTACAAGCCGCCGCCGCCGGAATCCGTGGCCTCATTGTCTAGAAACCGGCAATCGCGTATTACCGCAGACGACCCGGAGAGGCCCAGACCCCCGCCACTGCTGCCCGCATTCGCCTGAAATGTGCAGTTTGAGACGGTGGGACTGGTGTTCTCGCATTGCATCCCGCCGCCCCACGACGTCGTCGTGGGCACGCAGTGCGTGATCGTAAAACCATCGATAATAGCGTTATTCGCCCCCGTTACCCCGCGGCGGGCATTCTCGCCGTCAATGATCGTCACATTGGCCTGCGGATCGCGCAGATCAAACTGGTCCGCGCTCTCGCTGCCCGCAAACCCGCCGTAGATCGCCACGTCGGTGGCCATGGCCACCACCGGACTGGCCGCACTGGTGTAGGTACCCGCGGCCACCCACACCTGGCCGCCGCCCGGGCCCGCCGCGTCCACCCCGCTTTGAATGTTTGTGAACGCCGTGGCCCAGGTGGTTCCGTCCTCCACGCCCGATACGTTGTCCGCATCGACCAGCCAAATCGCCCCCGATGCCGACAGAGAGACCGCCATTGCCGCCGCCAGACACACCGTCCATGCCGCTGCCTTCATCGTAGATCCCTTTCCCTGACTCGCAGATCCCCTCGTGTGAGCCGCACAGATCCCCAAGATGCCCCTCTAATCCACCGGAAGAGTATCACAGATGGCGCAAAAAGCGAACACGGTTTTGCCTGACCACCTGGCCCACTGGGAGTTCGAAGGGCAGCCGTGCGACGATGGCACGCTTGTGCTTGTGAAGGCCGAAACGCTATTCTCGCCACGACCCGATGGACAGGAGAATCTACCATGAACTACCGACCCGTTACCCTGGCCCTCATGGCGCTGGCCCTCGCGGCGCCGCTCGCATCCGCCCAGCAGAATGTCCGGCCCATGTTGCCGAAGACGCTCTATGCCGCGCCGGGGATTGAGTGCAATCTCTATTTCGACAACGCGGTCCTCGTTCTCGATGCGGACGGTTTTGCCTTCGACGCCAATTGCGGGAAAGGCGTCCAGTTCGCCGAGTGCTGGCGTTTCGTGCCGGTGGCGGACGACGTGGGGGATTACGGCCTCACGCTCACGGTGCGCAACGCCGAAAACGCGGTGGTGGCCGAGGGCGCGACGGTCGTCCGGGTCGCCCCGGCAAGCGCTGGCGCGGGCAGGAACGTCTCGCTTCTGCTCATCGGCGACAGCCTCACCAACGCCTCGGTGTATTCGCAGCATCTGCTCGATCTGTGCGCGGCCGAGGGCAATCCCGCCCTGACGCTCGTCGGCTCCCACGGGCCCGGCGAAGTGCTCGGCCCCAACCGTCATGAAGGCTACGGCGGGTGGACCGCGAGACGGTTCGCGACGCATTGGACCGGCATCGCCCGCACCGGCGACCTCGCCAAACGCGGCAGCCCCTTTCTCTACGAGACCGGCGACGGCCGCCGCGAACTCGATTTCCAGCGGTACTGCAACGACGTCAATGGCGGGCACGTCCCCGATTTCGTCACCATCTTCCTCGGGTGCAACGACACCTTTGGCGCCACCGACGACACCATCGAGAGCCAGATCGACGACATGTTTGCCCATATGGACGCGCTCATCGCCATGATCCGCGCGGTTTCGCCCGATCTGCCCATCGGACTGATCCAGCCGGTGCCGCCCACCGCGTCGCAGGACGCCTTCGGCGCGAATTATGCCTCCGGGCAGACCCGGTGGCAGTATCGCCGTAACCAGCACCGTGTGGTCGAGCGCATGGAAGAGCGCTACGCCGCGATGCCCCACGTGTGGCTCGTGCCCGCGTACATCAGCCTCGACGGCGTGCACAATTTCCCGGCAGCGCCGCAGCCGGTCAATGCGCGGAACGCCGCAACCGTTGTGCGCTCGTACGACAGCGTGCATCCCGCCGAGACCGGCTACCGTCAGATCGGCGACAGCATCTACTGCTGGTTGAAACACCTGCTCGCGGAAGACGCTCAGGCTCCGGAGACCGCCCCATGAAGTACGTGGCCGGCCGGGTATTCGCCATGGCGTCGCTTGCGGTCCTCTGCGCCGGCGCGTATGCCGCTGAAGCGCCGCCCGGGGACGTTTCCCGCGTGTCGTACGACCTGCAGCTCGACACTGTCCGGTCCGGGTACGACTAGGAGACCTGCTGGGTCCATTCCCGCGCGGGCGCCATTCCCGCCGACCCGCCCATCGTCGTGCTGACCATGCAGAAACTGCTCCTGAGCGGCTCCGACATCTTTTTCGCGCTGAACGAAATGCGCACCGATGACCTCGGCCGCACGTGGACCGGCCCCGTCGAGCACGAGACCCTCGGACGCCGGAACATCGAGGACGGCGCCGTGGAGGTCGTCTGCGATTTCACGCCGAAATGGCACGCCAAGACCGGAAAACTCCTCGGTACGGGCCATTCCGCGCAGTACCGCGACAACAAGCTCGTGAGCGTTCGCAGACGATGGACCGCCTATTCGGTGTATGACCCCGCGAATCGCGCATGGACCCCCTGGCAATGCCTGGAAATGCCCAGCGAACCCCGGTTCTTCAATGCCGGCGCCGGCAGCACCCAGCGCGTCGATCTGCCCGATGGCGACATCCTTTTGCCCATCTATTTCAAGCCGAAGGAGGAAAAGCAGAACGCCGTGACGGTCGTCCGGTGCCGGTTTGACGGCCAGACGCTGTCGTATGTCGAGCACGGCGATGAACTGACCATCCCGGTGCAACGGGGATTCGTGGAGCCGTCCCTGGCCTTCTGCAACGGGCGCTATTTCCTCACCCTGCGCAATGACGAGGCCGGATACGTCACCAGCGGCAGCGACGGGCTCCATTTCGACGAACCCGTCACCTGGTGTTTCGACGACGGCCAGGAACTCGGCAATTACAACACCCAGCAGCATTGGGTCGTGCGTAACAACGCCCTCTTCCTCGTCTACACCCGCCGCGGCCTCAACAACGACCACGTGTTCCGCCACCGCGCGCCCCTCGTGATGGCGCAGGTCGACCCCCGCCGGTTGTGCGTGCTCCGCGATACCGAGCGCATCCTCGTGCCCGAACGCGGCGCGCGGCTGG
>DDYW01000170.1 GCA_002348185.1 Candidatus Hydrogenedentes bacterium UBA2224
GCCCCGCCCATTTCCGTTCCGACATGGCGGCTCCTCCTGGTTCCATGGCCAATGGGATAATTGTAGCAGAAATGGACATAAATATCTAGTAAATTCTTCGACAGGCCCCCGGGGGGGGCCACGCGGGTCCGCGTGGCCGGGGGTGGATTTCAGCCCCACAAGCTTACGCGAGCCCAAGGCTCCACACATTGGACCCCGTCCCGAGGTCTCGGGAGTCCCATTCTCATCGTCTATGAGTGAGCCCACAGGCTCACGGTGCGTTCCCTGCGCCTCTCACTCCGCGGCATGCGCTTCAGGCGCCTCCAGCCCCAGGGCCTGGGCGAGCCGGGGGAGGGTCTGACCGGCGGGGCCTTTCAGGAAGACGTCCGTGATGGTCTCCGTGAAACTCGTGCGCTCGATATTGGCCTCGATGATGCGCGCGCCGTTGCGTTTCGCCAGGTAGGGAAGGTCCGCGGCGGGGTAGACTTGGGCCGATGTGCCGACGATCAGGACGGCGTCGCACGCATCGCCCCATTCCGCGGATGCGCGCAGCGCCTCCTGCGGGATCAGCTCGCCAAACATGACGATGTCGGGCTTCATGAGGCCGTTGCACACATGACAACGCGGGGGAGAGTCGCTCAGGGCCTGCATGTCCATCGGACACGTCGCGCTGCAATCCAGGCAGAACAGTTTTCGCGCGCTCCCGTGATACTCGATCACCGTCTTGCTGCCGGCCGCCTGATGCAGGGCGTCGATGTTCTGCGTCACAACCGCTTTCAGGTACCCATGCCGTTCCAGGGCCGCCAGGGCGAAATGCGCGGGATTGGGTCCACAGGCCGCGAAGTCGATGGCGAGTTGCCTCCAGAACCGCCATACTTTCGCCGGATTCGCGAGATACGCGTCAATGGTTGCGTAGTGTTCCGGAGGATATTTCGACCAGATCCCCGTCGGACTCCGGAAATCCGGGATGCCGCTCTCGACGGAAATGCCCGCGCCTGTCACGGCAATGGTGCAGCCGGATTCCCGCAGGATGGCCGCGGCGTTTTCAACAGGTATGTCCATGCTTGCCTCGTGTACCGGGTCAAACGCAGGTCAGGAGGCTGGCTCGATGCGTTCGAGGCCGCCCATATACCCGCGCAGCGCCTCCGGCACAATCACCGAACCGTCCGCCTGCTGATAGTTCTCGAGCACCGCGATGAGGGTCCGGCCCACCGCGAGCCCCGAACCATTCAAGGTATGGACGAATCCCGGCTTCTTGTCGCGGCGGAACCGGATATTCGCCCGCCGGGCCTGGAAATCCGTGCAGTTCGAGCACGAACTGATCTCGCGATAGCAGTTCTGCCCCGGCAGCCAGACCTCGAGGTCGTAGGTCTTGGCCGAGCAGAAACCCATGTCGCCCGTCGACAACGTCACAACCTGGTACGCAAGGCCCAGACGCCGCAGAATCGATTCCGCGTGGCCGGTCAGCTTCTCCAGTTCGTCCCACGAGGTTTCCGGCGTCGTGAACTTATACAGCTCGACCTTGTCAAACTGATGCTGGCGCAGCATCCCCCGCGTGTCCCGGCCGTAGGACCCCGCCTCGCTCCGGAAACACGCCGTATACGCGACGCAGTTGACCGGCAACGACGCCTCCTCGAGAATCTCGTCGCGGTACATGTTGGTCAACGGCACTTCCGCCGTCGGCACCAGCCACAAATCGCGTCCCACGACCGTGAAGGCCTCCTCCGCGAACTTCGGCAACTGGCCCGACCCTTCCATGGTCGCGCCGGACACCAGAAACGGCGGCAGGTATTCCGTGTAGCCATGTTCGCGGGTGTGGATGTCCAGCATGAAGTTGATCAGGGCGCGTTCGAGCTGCGAGCCCGCTCCGCGCAACAACGAAAACCGCGCGCCGGAGATCTTCCCCGCCCGCTCCAGGTCCAGAATGTTCAGTCCCGCTCCCAGCTCCACATGATCCTTCGGCTCGAAATCGAATCGGGCCGGTTCACCCCACTGGCGCTCCACCCGGTTCGCGGACGCGTCCGGGCCGATGGGCACGCTCTCGTGAGGCAGGTTGGGGATCACCAGCAGGGTCTGCCGCATGGCCTCGTCGGCCTCGCGGGCCTTGTCTTGAAGCGCCTTCGACTGCTGACTCACCTCGCGCATGGCGGCGATGGCGTCCGACGCGTCTTCTTTCGCTTTCTTCTTCTTCGCGATTTCCTCGGAGGCCCGGTTCAGTTCGGCGCGCAGTGTCTCCGCCTCATGAATCAGTTCCCGGCGCGCCGCATCCGCCTCGATGATCGCGTCCAGGTCGATCCCCGCGTTGCGGTTGGCCAGGGCCGCCCGCAACAGGTCCTTGCTCTCGCGCACGAATTTGATGTCAAGCATATCGGAATCCTCTGTTCCTTTCCGTACTTCGCCTTGCCAGGGCCCCGCGCACGCCCGGGCAGACCGCTCGCTACCGGATACTGCGGATCAGGCCAAGCAGCCGGTCCAGCTCGTCGAGATTGAAATACTCGATCTCAATCTTGCCCCGGGTCTTCTCGCTGGTCCTCAGGGCCACCTTGGTGCCCAGTTTGCGGCGGAGTTCGTCTTCAATGGCCGTGATGTTCGGGTCTTTGGGGACGGCGGGCTTGGGCGACGCGCCTTCCCGGGACGCCAGCTTCTCGACCTGGCGCACCGAAAGCCCCTGACTCACGATCTTCCGGCACGCGGCGATTTGTTCCTGCGGCGAGTCGAGGGCCAGCAGCGCCCGGGCATGCCCCATGGCGATGCTTCCGTCGGCCACCCGGGCCTGCACCACCTCGGGCAGGTTCAACAGGCGCAACGTGTTCGTAACCGTCGCCCGCTTCTTGCCCACCTGGTCGGCCAGTTCTTCCTGAGTCCACTCGAACTCATCAATCAGTTGCCGGTATCCCCGCGCCAGTTCGATCGGATTGAGGTCCTCGCGCTGAATATTCTCGATGAGGCCCAGCTTCAGCATGTCCGCGTCAGAAACTTCGCGGCATACCGCCGGAATGGTCTCCAGATCGGCCATGACCGCCGCGCGCACCCGCCGTTCGCCGCTGACCAGCTCGTAGCCGTCGTCCGCCTGGCGGACGATGACCGGCTCCTGCACGCCGTCGCGCTTGATCGATTCACTCAATTCCTCGAGCGCTTCTTCGTCGAACGTCATGCGGGGCTGTTTCGGATTCGGCCTCAGGTCCCGCGGATTCAGCAGCAGCAGTCGCGGCCCGGCCGGTTCATCGGGCTGCATCGCCAGCTCGTCGGGATGGTCCGTCGCCGCAGTGCTCGAAATCAGGGCGCCCAGACCCCTGCCCAGGCCTTTCTTCTTCTTAGCCACGCGATACCACCTCTCGGGCCAGGGCCAGATAGGCCCGAGCCCCCACCGATTTCAAATCATAGAAAATCACCGGTTTCCCAAAACTGGGCGCTTCGCTCAACGTCACATTGCGCGGAATGATCGTCTGGTACACGCGCTCGCCCAGGTGGGCCCGCACGTCCTCAACCACCTGATTCGAAAGATTCGTGTGCTGGTACATCGTAAGCAACACGCCATGCAGCTTCAATCGCGGGTTGAGATTGTCCCGGATGAGCTTCACCGTCTGAAGCAGCTCGCTCAGCCCTTCCAGCGCGTAATACTCGCACTGCAGCGTAATCAGCACGCTGTCCGCGGCGCTCAGCCCATTGACCGTAAGCAGGCTCAGCGACGGCGGGCAATCGATGAACACATACTCATAGACCTCGCGAAGCGGCTCCAGCGCGTCGCGCAGCCGGTATTCGCGCCGCTCCGCATTCACCAGCTCCACTTCCGCGCCCACCAGCTCCCGCGTCGCGGGAACCAGATGAAGATGGTCCATCAACGTCTTCTGCCGAATGCCCTGCAGCGGCTCGCCATCAACCAGGGCGTCGTACAGCGTGCTCTCCAGCGCGCTCTTGTTGATGCCCAGCCCGCTCGTGGCATTCCCCTGGGGATCCAGGTCAACCAGGAGCACCTTCTTACCGGCAGCGGCCAGGCAGGCCGATAAATTGATGGCCGTGGTGGTCTTACCCACCCCGCCTTTCTGGTTCGCGATGGCAATAACTCGAGCCATGCGGCCCTTCTCCAAACCCGTGTCGTGACGCACCCATACCTTCTAAAGGGCGCCGCGGCAGACCCCGTTTATGACCGGTGCGAGGACGGTTGCCCGCGCTATCTTTTTGCGCCAGAGCGGCTTATAACCAATAACGCCGCGCCGGAGCGCGCCCCCCAGGAACGCGTATCATACGGGCGGACGGGCCCCAAGTCAATGTGACGCGCGCAGACAGCGCTCCGGGCAGCTCCCCGTTTTCCATGTCACGCACCGAACTGACGAAGGTGGTGTTCGAAATGGGCCACGTGAAGGCGCGCCCAGCCGTCAACGCCCAGGTCGCCAAACCAGCCGTGGGGATACGGCTCAAGCTCATCGGCCTGTACCAGGTTGAGGTAGTCTTCAAGCACCGCCTGAAGCGTCTCAAGGTTTCCCACCGGAATCTCTCCGCGTCCGGGAAAGTTGAGATTCCTCGGAATACGCAGCAGGCCGGACAACACCAGCGGGCCAACGATCCTGCGGGTGAACCAGGTGCTGCGGTTCACCGGCGCGCCGTTTCGGCCCATCGAGTAGCGAAGCGTATCCGTCAGGTGGCCATACAACTGGTCCCGCGTCAGACGGCCCCAGCGGGGCCGGGTCTCTGGAGAGAGGCCCCGCAGGCGCTCGATAATCTCTTCGGCATAGTCATGGTCGAATGAACGCATCCCGGGTTCCGATCCTCGTAGTGAACACCCTCAGTGTAGCCAGGCTCAGTCGGCGCCGGACGGCGCGTCCCCTCACCGTTCCGCGGTCTGCCGCGCACGCGCCTGGCGCCCGAACGGCGCGGCGAGCTTCGTGACCAGCAGTTCCAGCGCCAGCGCCCGGTCGACGTGTGTGCTGCGCAGCAGGATCTCCGTGTCCATGCAGATGCTGAACGCATCCCGCATCTTCTCTTCGCCGAGCTTCTGCGCCAGCGGCGCGACTTTTCGGGCAACAAAACTGCTCATTCGGGGCAGGCCGGGGGTCCCGGCCGCCACCGCGTACGCACTCTTCAACAGCCAGTTCAACGAGCCCAGTATCTGAAACTCGTTCACGCCCAAGTCGAGAAGCTCCCGCAACGTGCAGAGCGCCGTGCCCACATCCGAATCGGCAATCGCGTCCGTCAACGTCCAGACCCGTTCCTCCGCCACGTCGGCACAGGCGGTCTCAACGTCTCCCACCTCGATGCTGTCTTTTGCACCGACATAATCGCATACGAGATGGATGGCGTTCTGAACGTCTCCCAGACGCGCGCCCGTGCGCTCGGCCAGACTCTTGACCGCCGCGGAATCGATCTGCTTTCCCCGGGCCCTGACCTCCGCATGGATCCACAGGGCCACCTCCGCATCGCGCAACTGCGGGCAGGGCACCACGCCCCCCACGGCGTCGCACGCCTTGTAAAACTTCGACCGCCGATCCATCGTATCCGCCACAAACAGAAGCAGCGTTGAAGGACACGGGTTCCCCAGATAGGCGAGAATGGGGCCGGACGCCGATTCGGCAACGTAGCGTTCCGCGCGGCGCACCACCACAATGCGCCGGTCCGAAAGAAAGGGCAGCGTCTCCGCTACAGACACAATCTCCGCCGGATCCGCCTCGTCCGCGAAATACGCGTTGTAGGCCATGTCCCGCATGCTGGGGTCGACATACAACGCTACGACGCGCTCAATGGCGCGCTCCGCCAGCAAGGGTTCATAGGACGCTTCCCGCGCCCGCGGCGCCTTGTGCGGGCAGAACAGCGTCACCGGGCCCGGAGGGGCGATTTCAATGCTTCGCGCGAACTCCTGAATGTCCACGGTTCACCACGGCTCGATGGTGCGCAGGAAAATGTCCGAAGCCAACTGTTCCAGGGCTTCCGCCACCCCGCGGTTCTCCTCCTCGGAAGAGAACGAGCGGACCGTCGGAAGGAAGAACTCCGCGTTCCCCCGCAGGCGGTCTGAAGACTGCCCCGCCGCGCGCGTGTAAAACGTCGTTTCCCCAACCAGTTGGTCATCTTCCCACAGAACTTTGCCCGTCTTGGCATCGGTCAGGCGGGCCCCGGCCGTCACAAAACAGAGGAACTGAGTCACTTCATCGTCGCTGTCGTACGTCAACCCTTTCCGGTCATAATCCAGGATAACCCCCTCCAGGATCAGGTCGGCCCGGTCCAGCGGCGTGACCTCCAGACGGGAATCGGCCAAGAACTTCCGGATTACCGCGTTCGTAAGCGGAGCCTGCAGGTCATATTCCCTGCTGAGATTCTTGAACGCGGGCACGGCGATCGTCTGATACTGCGCGTCCAGCGTGCTGTGGGTCGAATACCCGCAGCCCGCCGCGTACGCCACCAGCATGACGCACCCCGCTATAGCCCATCGGCCTTTCATGGCTGCGCGGTCTGCTCCTGCTGCACGGATTGCTCAAGCCAGAGCTTGGCATCCGTCGCCGCCGCGGTGTCGGGGAACTGTTCAGCCACGACCTCGTAATACATCCGGGCCGCGGTAAACCGGCGCCGCTTCTCGTAAAAGCGGGCCGTGTCCAGGCGTTGCCGCGCGATCTTCTCGCGCATCTCCCCACGCTTGGCATCCAGCCCCTCGCCCCGTTCATCCTCGGGAAAACGCGCCTTGAACTCGTCTATCGCGTCAATCGCAAGCTTGCTTCGCGTCTGATCGTAATCCGGAGGCAGCGAGGCCTCGTAGTAACACATCGCCAGGCCGTGACTGGCGTCGTCGACCCATTCCGAGCCGGAATAGTCCTCCAGCACGCGCTGGTACTCGTAGGCCGCCTCCACATATTCATCGCGCGTGAAATGGCACAGGCCAACCTTGTACTGCGCCTCCGCCGCCGCTTCCTGGAACGGCTGGTTGTCGATCACCAGCGAGTACACCTCGATCGCCTTCTTGAACGGGCGGCCCCGAAACAGCGTCCACCGCTTGTTCAACCGTTTCTCGCCCAGCGCGTAGAACCGGTCGCCAATTTCATACTGTTTCGCGATGACCGTGTCGTACAGGTCCGTGTCCGGATAATTGGTGATCACCTGCTGGAACTCGTTGGCCGCTTCCATGTAATCGCCCCGCCGGAGGTTGATCTCCCCCCGGAGAAACTGATTGTCGTCGGCCCATTCCGAATCCAGATAGTACTTGTCGAATTTGTTGGTCTCGCGAATCGCCCGCTTGTATTCGCCCTGTTCCATCAGCGAACGCGCCGCTTCCACCTGGAGCTCCGCCGTCGGTTGCGGAAGGTTCTTCTCGTTGATCCACCGTCCGGTAGCCGGATTCCATACCCACGCGTCCGCGGCCGTCCCCAACACGAGAAGAGCCATGGCCAGAACCACACCGCATTTCCGGACTGATACCTCGCTCACCTTATGTCCTCCGAAGCCGTTCGAGCGTTTCGAGACGGAACCTGCTTACCTAACCAACCACTGCCGGCGCGCCGCCTGGCACGCCGCCCCATTCCCATCATACCTGTTTGCTGGAAATACTACCAATCGCCCTGTCCGAACTCAACAAGTCTTCCGGCCGCAACCGCCGCCCCGGCGTTTGCGCGTTCCCGTGCATCCCGGCTTTCTTGCCAGGCACCGAGCCGCATGCTATAGTCGTCCCGTGGCTGGAACCTGCGCGGCGGCTGCATCGCGCGGGCCTGCGGCATCGCCGTGCGCGCCTCTTCCGGCCCCTTCACAGAAACCCTGAGACTCCAGGAACCGCGCCGTTACCCCGCGCGCAAGAGCATGGAAAGCGCCATTGACCGCACAGCCTCCACACAGTAACGACCCGCTCCGCGATGCGTACGAAATCCAGAAGCATGCCGCAAGCGTCGGATTCGACTGGCCGGAAATCACCCCCGTTTTTGACAAAATCCTCGAAGAACTCGACGAGATTCGCGACGCCCTGCGTGACGGCGCTCCCTGCGACGCGCGCCGCGAACTCGGCGACCTGCTCTTTGCGGTCGTGAACCTCTCCCGCTTCTTGAATGCCGACCCGGCCCGCGAATTGGACGCCACCAATCGCCGCTTTCTCGCGCGGTTCGGAAAAGTAAAAGACGAGCTCGAACGCGCCGGCCGCAGGATTCAGGACTGCTCGCTCGAGGAGATGGATCAAGTGTGGCAACGGGTTAAGGCCGCCGAACGCGACGCAGAATATGACGCTTGACTTTTGATGCGATTTGTTGCACACTCGCAGACTCATGCGATCGCATTTCGGCCTTTATTTACAGGGTTGTGGAGCGATTGTGGAAAACTTGTGGATAACCTTGGTATGCAGTCGGGGTCCGGTCGCGGCCACCACCGCGGCACGGCCTTTTGTATTTAATAGCGACTGGATTCGATCGTAGGCTTTTCAGTTCCTGTACTCCGAATTTGGGGCGAGTTGAAGCGCGCGGAAGGGGCACGTGGGGAACGTCGGCATACGCCGTACAATGCTGTTGCTCCAGTACCATCGTTGCGCGACTGCATCCCACCGCGGATGGACGAGGGGGTAGAGGGAATGGCCGTTTGCGATGCAGGAGGGATAATGGCGCCGCAGGAATCCAATCCCTGGGCTCTCGCCCAGGAACGACTCAAGAAAATCCTCGATGAACACAGCTACAAGAACTGGTTTTCACAAACGCAGTTCGAATCGTGCCAAGAAGGCCGCCTGGTCATCGGCGTCCCCAGTCAGTTCTTTGCCGACTGGCTCAAGGGCCATTACATGGACGCCATCAGCGACACCCTGAGAACGCTGATGCCCGATTTCACCGAGGTGCGCTTCGTCGCGTCATCGGACAGCTCCCGCGAAACCGCGGAAAAGCCTGCCCCGCCCCCCAGACCGGACGTGTTTGTGCGCGAAGAGCCGCGCCCCGCGCCCGCCCGAACCGCGTCGCGCGCGGGCGTATTCGATCCGCGCTACACCTTCGAACGCTTCGTCGTCGGCGCGGACAACCGCTTCGCACACGCCGCCGCGAAGGCCGTCGCCGAGCGGCCCGCACGCGCCTATAATCCCCTGTTTCTCTACGGCGGAACTGGACTGGGCAAGACGCATCTCATGCAGGCCATCGGCCACGAACTGCTCAAACGTGATCCTCAGACCACCGTCACCTTTATCTCCTCCGAGGATTTTACGAACCAGCTCATCGAAAGCATCGCCAAGAAATCCACCGTCCGGTTCCGGGCCAAATTCCGTAAAACCGACGTCCTCCTCATCGACGATATCCACTTTATCGCGGGCAAGGAAGCCACCCAGGAAGAGTTCTTCCATACCTTCAACGCACTCTTCGACATGCATAAGCAGCTCGTCATCTCCAGCGACCGGCCGCCCAAGGAAATCCCCGGGCTCGAGGAACGGCTCATTTCGCGCTTTGAATGGGGATTGGTCACGGACATTCAGCCGCCCGACCTCGAAACGCGCGTGGCCATTCTCCAAAACAAGGCCGCCGAGGAAAAACACCCGGTCCCGCCCGAGTTGCTCCGGTATATCGCCACCTGCGTCACCTCCAATATTCGTGAACTCGAAGGCGCCCTCATCACCGTGCTGGCCTACAGCCGACTCACCGAGCAACCCATTACCATGCCCATGGTCGAGGAAGTCCTCCGCGACCTCATCGGGCGCGACAAGATCCAGCCGATTACGGTCGAAGCCGTCCAGCGCGCCGTCGCCGAATACTTCGATGTCCGCATCGCGGACCTGCGCGGACGGAGCCGCCAGCGGAAGGTGGCCTATCCCCGCCAGATTGCCATGTACATGTGCAAAGAACTCATTCCCAGCCTGTCCCTCAATGAAGTCGGCGAGGATTTCGGCGGCAAGGACCATACCACCGTCCTCTATGCCTGCCAGAAACTGACCGCGGAGAAGAAGAACAACAAAGAGACGCGCGATTTGCTGCAACGCCTCGAAAAACGCGTCCGGAATATGACCTCCTGATTCTCTCAACAGCATTCCGTCTGCTCGACCGCCTGCCATCCATCGGCAGGCGGTCGTTGCTATCCGCCGCCGGTTCACCGCCCTCGCAGGGCGCATTCCCTTCACGGCCGCACTCGAATATACTCCTGCTCGGAACAGCGCTACCGCGAAGAGAGATGAACATGTCCGTCTCGAGTACACGCTCCGGCATCATGCCCATTGATACCATCCCCGATTGGGAACGGCGTATTGCGCGCCAGGACGCCTGTTGGGAACGGGAAATCCTCGACCGGCCCGTTTGCGCCATCACCGTGCCCCGGGAGCCGCCGGCGTGCGCCGTCCCGGCCGGACGCCCCTATACCTCTCTGCGCGACTACTGGCTCGATACGGACCGCGTGGTCGAAACGGCCATGGCGGCCGTGCGCAACACGGTGTATCTGGGGGATGCCCTTCCCTTTGCCTGGCCCAATCTGGGCCCGGAGGTCTTCAGTGCATTCTTCGGCTGCGAGATGGAGTTCGGCGAAACCACCACCTGGGCAATCCCCTGCATTCGCGACTGGGCCGGGGTCAGCGCGTGCCGCTTCTCCAGAGAAAGCCCGTATTGGCGGAAACTCGAGGAAATGACCGACGCCCTCCTCGACGCCGGCGAGGGGCTCTTCTATACGGGGCTCTCCGACATTCATCCCGGCGGCGACGCCATCGCCGCGTTTCGCGATCCGCAGCGGCTCAATATGGACCTCCTGCTCCACCCCGGCGAGGTCCGGCAACTGCTCGCTTACGTCAACCGCGTCTATGCCGAGATGCTGGAGTGCTATTTCGCGAAACTCACGGCCCGGCGTCAGCCCGTCACCACCTGGCCCGGCATCGTCTCTTCAAAGCGATGGATGGTCCCTTCCAACGATTTCTCGTGCATGATCTCCAAAGAGATGTTCGACGAGTTCTTTCTGCCGGGCATCCGTGAGGAATGCCGCCTACTCGAGGCCTCCGTATATCATCTCGACGGGCCGGCCGCGCTCCGCCACCTCGACAGCCTCCTCGAGATCCCTGAACTGTCCATGATTCAATGGGTGTACGGAGCGGGTCGAGGACGCGCCAGCGACTGGCTCCCCGTGTACCGGCGGTGCCAGGCCGCCCGCAAAGGCATCCAGTTGTTTCTGGACGCCGACGAGCTCCGGGTCATCATGGAAAACCTTCGCCCCGAAGGCGTCTGGATGGCCGTAACTGTGCCCGATCGCGATTCCGCCCGGGCCGTCCTCCGGATCGTCGAAACCTGGCGGTAATCGGGAGTTTCCCGTTAGGGCCTGCCGGCTGGCGCAAGGACCTGCGCGTGCGCTCGCATGCACGCCTGCAAGGCCTCTTTGTTCGCGCGCGCGTCGATGTAATCGCCTTCCCAGAACAGGATCTGCCGCGTGCCCAGTTGCCGTGCCAGGCCGAAGTTCTGCTCAAAATCTTCCACGGTATCGGGAACCCATTCAAACATCCACACGTCTACCCGTCCCGCGGTCTCTTCCATGAGGGCCCGGTATGCCGCTTCCGCCGAGCCGCCCTCCAGGTAGTATCCCGCCGGTACCGCCGCGTCCATCAAGCCTTCCCGGGCCCAGGTCTCCACATCAAGCAGCATGCCCCTCAGATTCCCGTCGATTTTATCCTGCATGCCGCGGTAGCCCCACGGCTGCATCACAAGGACCGCAATCGGGATACCGGGGCGCTTGGCGGTTGTGAGCGTGCGGACCCCGCGCATGAATTCGGTGTGGGGGATGGCCCGGAAACGCACCCAGCGTTCGTCGCTGTTCGGAATTTCGTGCGGGTCGATGCCATACCGTTCTTTAAACCCCTCGACCAGGGGCGTTTCATACCCGCGGTCCGCCACGCCCTCCGCGTCATTTTGTGGGTTGTCGCGCACGTCGCCCGTGCGGATCCAGTCGAGAAAAATGCCGTCCACGGCATAATTCACGAGGAGTTCTTCCACGATGGCCAGCTTGTACGCCATGACTTCCGGATAGGCGAAGCTGTGCTGACTGTGGTACACCGTGTCGTCCCGTTTACGCCACCGCGTTTCCGGGTGCTCCTTGCTGAAGCGGCTCTGAATTCCCCAGGCGTGGTCGTCTTCGTTGATGGAGATCCAGGCATGAATTTCCAGGCCGATCTCGTGTCCGTAACGCACGGCTTCGGCCAGTGAGTCGAACGCGGCGTAGTCGTACCGTTCCAGTTTCGCCAGCAACGCTGCGCGGTCGGCTTCGCTCATCCCGCCCGTGTACTTCGCCACCAGTTCCTTGGCTTCCGGTGCAACAGGGTGCCAGAAATTGTCCTCGTCCCACCGGCCCTGAGGCTGCAGCAGAGCGCTTCTGTAAAGAGCTCGGCCCCCGTCCAGCACCCGCCAGTAGACCCGATTCCAGCCCGAAGCCTTACAGCTGTCGAGCATGTAATGGACGCCGTCCGGACCCCACGCCACCCCGTCCCGCAGCATCCAGTCGGGATGGGTCACCGGGACGCTCAGAATGAGTTTCTCGGCCGCTTCCTCCGGTACGTCTCCTGCAGGCGCACCCGTCGCCGCAATCCCCAGAATCAGTATCAAAGCCCCGGCAAAACGCAGAAACGATGCGTTCATCTCTCCCCACTTTCTGAATATCGCGCCCGGCTGGCCTTCGGCCGGGACGGAGCTTCCCGGTACCCCCTCACGATAACCGCGTTCCCCCAACACGTCAAACCCCGCGCCCCCAATGTGCGGAATCCTGGGCGCGGGGTGTTCTCGAAACGGCCGGGGTCCTGCGGCTTACCTTGCCCGCTTCACGACCACCTCCACCGGGTTCGACACCGAATCGTACACCGGGCTGTACTGCT
This sequence comes from Candidatus Hydrogenedentes bacterium UBA2224, assembly GCA_002348185.1. Taxonomy (GTDB): domain Bacteria; phylum Hydrogenedentota; class Hydrogenedentia; order Hydrogenedentales; family SLHB01; genus UBA2224. Next base: position 12,740 of record DDYW01000170.1, read on the forward strand.
GTGCCGTTGCGACAAGCTCGTCGAGCACCTTGTCCGGAGCGTCTGCCTTCACACGGAACGTTACCCGTATCTGCTGAAACCCCCGGCGGATATTCGGATCCAGCCCGAGGAATCCGCGCAGGTCAATATCGCCTTCAAGTTCCGACGACACTGCGTCGAGCTTGATGCCCTTCGCCGCAGCGTGGTACACGAGCGACGTGGTCAGGCAGCCGGCAAGCGCGTGCAGAAGATACTCGACGGGATTGGCGCCCTCATCCTCTCCCAGCAGCAGCGGCGGCTCGTCATTATCGAATATGTAGGTGTTCGTCTCGTGATTCTCGCTCGCACCGTAGAATCCGTTGATCGTGCTTCGGTTGTGGCCGCCGTCGAGCCATTGGTTCGACACCCGGAAACGGAACTTCGCCAACGGTGGCATCCCCTGGATTGCGTTGATGGTCTCGAACATCTGGTCCACGTTCACGCCATTGACGCCTTCCCGTTTGCGGATGGTCTTCGTATTCATTGCTGTTGTCATGGTGATTGTCTCCTTGCCGTGAGCATTCGTGCTATTCCGCCATTTCGTTGGTGTTTTCAGGCCCCTTGCCTGCTGAATGCATTCCCGCCATGGCAGCGCCAGGTGCGGGGTGTTTCTGAAGAAAGTCGGATAGGGGGGAGGGGTCCGGTGCCGCCGGGCACAACGCCCTGCGGCACGTCACAACTTCCAGCCTCAGATGGAGATACGGCGAGGTCGCCGGGATATGCCCGTCGTTGCCGGAACCGCTTTCCGTTCGCCCCGCAGCCACGACCCCGGAAACGCGGTACTTCGCTTCAGGTAATCCCGTAACCCCAACGCCCACAGGGCTTAAAGGCTCTGTGCCGCTGCGCGTCAAGACCCGGGCATCCGCATCGAGACTCTGGCCGCCGTTGACCCCACCCTGCGAGGATTTCTGACGTTTCGCCATCTGGACCTCCCCGAAAAATTCACAAAACCCGCCTTAAAGAAATCCCTCCGGCGCCCGATTTATGCCCGCTCCAGCTTCCGATTCGCTCCGTTCGGCCCGAAAGCGCGCGATTCTCGAACCTTCCGTGTAAGATGGTGTCATATTCGGCATGCGTATAACGGGTAGGGTTTTTGGCAGCCGTGCACCCACGGCGTACATGGGAGACCGTTATGAGAAAGGTGCTTGTGATTGCCGCGATGGCGGCGCTAACCGTTGGCGGCTTCGCCCAGGAACCGGCCATGCAGTCGGCCCAGACCGATGTCACCCAGCAAACCGACATCGCCGTGACGGCCTACAACAGCGGGATTGCCCTCGTCCGCGACGTCCGCAAACTCGACCTGCCCCAGGGCGAGGTCGAACTGAAGTTCATGGACGTGGCCCAGCAGATTCGTCCCGAGACCGTGGGGCTTCGCTCCCTGGCGCAGGCCGGCTCGGTGGTCATTCTCGAGCAGAACTATGAGTACGACCTGATCAGCCCCGAGAAGCTGATGGAGAAGTACATCGGCAAGGAGGTCAAACTCATTAACTTCAGCAATGAGATCGGGTTCTACGAAAAGACCGCCGAACTTCTGAGCATCAATCAGGGCCCCGTGTACCGCGTTGAAGGGCAGATCTTCCTGGGGCATCCCGGCAACGTCGTCGTGCCGGAAATCCCCGACAACCTCATCGCGAAACCGTCGCTGATTTGGCACCTCAACAACACTCTCGGTGTGCAGCAACTCGAGGCCACCTACATCACCAACGGCGTCTCGTGGAGAGCCGATTACGTCCTTACCCTCGCCAGGACCGACACCGCCCTCGACATCGCCGGCTGGGTCACCATGGACAACCAGTCCGGCGCCACCTACGAAAACGCCCGCCTCAAACTGGTCGCCGGCGACGTAAACATCGCACCGCCTCAGGTTGCCGCGAAAGGCATGCGGGAGAGGACGCTGGCCATGTCCGCCCCGGCGCCCGAGATGGCGCGCGAGGAGACCTTTGCCGAATACCATCTCTACACAATTCCCCGGCGCACCACCATCAAACAGAACCAGTCCAAACAGGTCGCCCTGCTCAGCGGTGCCGGTGTGCAGTGCGAAAAACGCTATGAGTTCCGCGGAATGGTCGATTTCTACAGCAACCGTTTTCCCCCCATGAAAGACCAGCACGTGGACGTGTTTCTCAAGTTCCAGAATACCGAAGCGAACCATCTCGGCATCCCTGTCCCGGCGGGTATCATGCGGATCTACCAGGAAGACAGCGAGGGCATGCTCCAGTTCGCGGGCGAAGACCGCGTCGACCACACGCCCAAAGACGAAGAAATTCGCCTGCGCATGGGCAAGGCCTTCGACGTCGTCGCCGACCGTGTCCAGAAGGACTTCGCAAAGATTTCGGACCGTGTCTGCGAAGCCGAATTCGAGATTACCGTCCGCAACCACAAAGAACAGGACGTTGTGGTTGATATCGTCGAACCCATGCCCGCCGACTGGAAGATCTTGAGCAAGACCCACGATTTCGTGAAGAAGGACGCCCACACGGCCGTCTTCAGCGTGCCCGTACCCAAGGACGGCAAGGTCGCCGTAACCTACCGGGTCCAGGTGCAGTATTAGTGTGCCGCACCGGGCCCGCGGGAGTTCCCCGGGGCCCTCACATGCGCGCTACCATTCGCCCAACGGGATCAGCGCGGGCGCCTCGACCGGCGTCTCGCCGGACTGCAAAAACACCGCCAGCGTGGCCGATGACCCCGCGCCGAGCTCGGATTCGAACCCGATCATGCGGGTGTTGGGGTTTCGGCTATCGTATTCGCGGGGCGGATTCTCCGTCTCGTACAGTCTCAGCCGGGCGCCTTGGGGAGACAAGGCCCGGACCAACAAGGCGCGTCCGTCCTGTTTGAGCAGGGCCGTGGCGTTGTCCAGGAGCGTCACTTCGGCCCGCGTGACCATGCCCCAGCGCGCGGAGGCGGTCTGTTCGAGTGTGCGGACCTCATCCTGCACCAGCACCGCGGACCCGACGAGCTTGACCCCGCGTTGCGCGCCGGCAAGCTGCCCCTCGTATACAGGCGTCAGGTCGATGACGGTGTGCGGACCACTGGCTTCGTCCGAGAACGCGGTGATGGGCGCACGTCCTTTGACCAATTGCAGTTGGCCATCGACCACCAGCGTGTTGTGGCTGAGGTTGTTCAGCCGGAAAACGGTCCACCGCTCGCTGTCCTGTTTGCGGTTCCACAGATCGATCCCTTTGGATTCCAGACCGTGATAGCTGTCCGCCCCGAGGTCAATCGCCCAGCGCACCCCGTCCATTTCCAGCACAAACGAACCCGCGTCCATGTGGCCATGATTCGCGCCGGGCGAACCGCCCTTGATGCCCACGTACGTAGCGGTATCGTCCCAGGCGCTGCGCAGGATCGTTACGGGGTTGGAACCGTCGCCATGCCAGTGAAGTCGGGCAGGGACGCTCTGTTCGGTTATGGGTTGCGCCCAGATCAAAAGGAACGGCAGCATGCGGTTGCCCTGGCCCTCTGCATTCGGCTTGGTCTTTGCGAAGGCCTCCAGTTCCTTCCGTTCCCGCCAGAGCAGGCTCGGGTCCTGCCGCCGACGCGCCAGCCAGTGCATGGCCGGGGAGATGCCCCCCCGTTCGCCGCAGTCCGAAAAATTAAAATACAGCCCCGAGGGCCCTGCCGCGTGAAGATAAAACTCCGGCGTCTTTAGAAATCCAGGCGCCGACGCCAGGCCGAAATCACCGGCGAACACCGATTCGAGCGCCGCAATCAAAAGTACGTTGTACGACGTGCCGTAATCCCAGTAGCTCGGCCCTTCAGGATACACCCCGCCCGGCTCGTATTCGCCCATCGCGCGCGGCACGTTCTCTATCGCGCGGGCGATTATCCGCCGTGCGAGCTCCGGCTCGTCCTCGATCACCGCCAAAGCGCCCAGCACCGACCCGCCATGGCAGACCTGGTTCCAGTTGTTGACGCCGCTGACCCAGCCCCGGGTAACCGCCATGGACGGATGCAGCCCCTTGTCCATCAGAGCAGATTTGACGGCCGAACGCGTTTCCGGGGTTAAGTCGTTGTACAGCCAGTCGTAACCGATGGCCAGCGCGGCCGTCATCTCAGCCACATCGAGGAAATGGCTCGGATTCCAATCCTCGAATGCCGCGGCGGCCCGCATTTCTTCTTCGGCCCGCCGCAAATACCTTTCCTCCTTCGTCATGCGGTAGGTAAACGCCAGGTACCCCACGCGCTGGAGGCAGGTACGCGAAACGCCCAGCAAACGCCGGCCGACCTGCTCGCGCTTGACGGGGGGCTGCTCCAGGAGCGCGTCGGCGCTGCCCTGGAGATACGCGAACACGGCATCGAGCAGCGGGTCCGCGGCAATCCGGGTGCGCAGTTCCGTTGCCTCGGTCTCCGTGAAGAACAGGCGCGGGTGTGCCGGCGCAACGTGCTCAATCCGCTTCGCAAGTTCCTCATCGACCGGCGCGGCCGAGGCCGGTGAAACCACGAACGACACCATCGCCAATGCCGCCAGGCTCGCCCACACAATACCGCCAATCGCATGGTTCATGGTGTTTTCCTCTGCTGCGTTTGCCCCCGGCAATCCCCGCGGGCGACTCCCGGCGATTGTATCGGCTCAGCAGGCCACGGGCAACCCCCGCCACGACCGACAGACAGAAATCCCCTTCATCGACAGCGTACTCGCTCCACTGTTCGGGCGGGGCGCCGGGTTTATGGGCCTCGCCCGCGCTATCGACTCTTCCGGTGTCGCCGGGGGCAGGGCGGTCCATACCGTCCATATCGTCCATATCGTCCATGCGGCTCGTGGGGCGGCATCAGGTGTCCTTTCCATTCCGGCGCGTCGCGACGCGCCGCCGATACAGCCGCTCCGTGAAGCCGCCCTCATGCTCGAAGTCCTCGACCTGCGACGCGATCTGCCGATTCAGCAGCGCCGACGTTACCCCAATCAGCACCAGCGCCGCGTTGGCCGTCGCCCCGGCGTAGAGACCCGACTGCCGATCCATGGACGAAATGGACTTCATGGACGCGGCGCTCTGTCCTTCCTGCCCCTCCTGTCCATGCCGTCCATCTCGTCCATCCAGTCCATAATCCCGCACCCAGCGCGCCACTTCGTCGGCCGTGGCGCAGCGCCGGGCCACCAGGGCCTTGCGGCGCGCATCCTCTGGCGCCCAGAGCGCCAGATCCCGCTGCCTGAGAAAATCCTCATAATCCAGCCGCAGTTCCTCCAGGCTGGCCTTCGCCACGTTAGTCAGCTTCAGTTCCATCTTTTTCGATGTGCCGCTTGCCACGCTTCCCTCCGCGATATTCTGCACCCCCGAGCGCGCCGCCTGCACCATCTGGTCGTGCGTGCGGCTATTCCGGTCGATAAAACGCTCGCAGAACCGCAGCGTCACGTCGTAGACCAACTGCGCCACCTGAAAACTCTTCAGCCGCCGGTATCCCCCGTGTTTCGGCAAAAGACCGTCCCCGTCCGGCTTCTGGTCGTGCGGGTGGCGCTCCATCACAGTTCCTCACTGAACGCCCGGCGCAGCAGCGCAGCCGGCAAGGCCTGTACCGTTTCCAGTTCCGCCTCCGCCGCGGCGCGGGCACCTTTCCCACCTTGAATATGTGCGCATTCCGTCTTTATAAACACTATAATACTAAATCCGCAAAGAGATATCACATCCGCATGTCGTGCGCGTTTCTCTGACAACGGTTTCGCGGAAGATACACGGAATTGACGTGATTTGTTGAACCCCCACATTTTCAAAGCATGGCACTTTGGACTGTGTTCCATTCAGCTCAGGGCGCACGGTGTCCGCGCTGTGTTCCCCGCCGTGCCGTCGGGCTATAATGTCCGCGCGATTGAGCGCACGAGGAGTCCCTATGAGCGAGACACCCGCATACACTATCCAGCGGACATCGGTCAGACCCGCGTTTGACGGCGCGTGGGACGGTCCGGTCTGGGGGACCGCGCCCGCCCTGACCGTAGCGCACTTCCATCCCGCGAGTAGCGCCCACCGCCCCGTGACGCATGCCAAACTGCTCTACGACGCCGAAGCCCTGTACGTCATCTTTCGGGTCGAGGACCGCTACGTCCGCGCGACGCGCGAGGACCTCAATTCGTCCGTGTGCAATGACGCCTGCGTCGAGTTTTTTTTCGAGCCCGGGGCCGGCGCCGGCTATTTCAATTTCGAAATGAACTGCCTGGGCACGTTGCATGCCAGCTATGTGGAAGACCCCACACGCACCCCGGAAGGCCTGGGCAAAGCGACGAGACTGCTCCGTCGCCAGGCGGCAATGATGGAAGTCTACCATTCGGTTCCGGGCGTGGTGTTTCCCGAATGCGCAAACCCGATGACCTGGGTGGTGGAGTATTCGATTCCCCTGGCCCTGATCGAGGAGTTCGCGGGACCCCTCGCGGAGCCCGCCGGCGAAACCTGGCGCGGCAATTTCTACAAATGCGCCGAAGACAACTCGCACCCCCACTGGGCGTCGTGGGCCCCTATCGGCGAACGGCTCAATTTCCACGTGCCGGAGCATTTTGCGCCGTTGCACTTCGCCCGATGAGCGCCTGGGATTCTGCGCGTTTGCATTTGCGGAGTGGAACCCGTCATTCTGGAGTCTCGCAGTAGTGGTTTCGACGTCCAGAAGGACCCCAACAACAACGCAGAGTTTCGAGAGCAGGAAGGACTGGCCCCGCGTTATGCACCCCCATTGGCGGAAGACCCCCGAAAATGAACCAGACTGGTTCGAAGCGCTCGCCAACCTGGCCCGGTTTCTGCGCGGTCCCGACGGATGCCCATGGGATCGGGATCACTCGGCCGCCCAGTTTGCCGAGGACGCCGTCGAGGAAGGGGGGGAACTGCTCGAGGCCTTTGCCAACGGCGCCAATGCCGAAATCGAGGAGGAATGGGGGGACGTCTTCTTCGTGCTGCTGGCTTCGGCGGCTGCCGCCGAAGCCGAGGGGCGCTTTACCCTGCGGGAAGCCCTCGAAAAAGCCCACAATAAAATGGTTCGGCGTCATGAACACGTCTTCGGCGACGTCAAGGCCGCGAGCCCGCAAGACGCCATCAACCGCTGGAACCAGATGAAAGCGCGCGAACGCAACGGCGAGTAGGCGCCTCATGGCGAACGCGCCCGGCCTGAGAGCCTGTCCGAATCGGGAGCAAATGATGTAGTGTCACGCAGCGCACGGGCTGCCACCAGGAAGGAGGACTCTATGTCGCTTCAAATCATGACCCAAAGTCGAAATCGAGGAGCGGTCCGACGCCGGTGCCTCCACGGTCTCGCGGTTGCGGGGGGGCTACTGCTCGCCGTGGCCTGCTGCGGCTGGGCGGGCGAAACGGATGCGCGGCCGTCCGATATGAACCCGGCCGTGATCGCGCCGGATCTGCCCCTGGGCGAACCGGTCCGCGACGACCTGGACCAGTACGGGGGGTGGACCGGTCTGAAGGGAGAACGCACAGGGTTCTTTCACGTGGAGAAGCTGGGCGACCGCTGGTGGTTCATCACCCCGGAAGGCAATGCCTATTTCATGCTGCAAATGGGCTGGATCCATGAGGAAGACGTTCCCCGCATCAGGTCGTGGGGGTTCAATGCCGGCGAGATCGGTAGCGGCATACCCTATGACGAAAACGTGAATTTCTTCCGCATGGACCTGCCGGCGTATCCCGTGGCGAGACGGCCCGGGCTCCCGCCCTGGGTGTCGTTCCCCGATGTGTTTCACCCGGACTGGCCGGCACAGTGCGCCAAACGGGCCGAGGAGGTGCTGGGGCCCATCAAGGACGACCCCCTGCTGCTCGGCTACTACATGGTCAACGAAATGTGCCTCGACGGATGGTACGAGGCCGTCACGCATACGGAATCCGACGCCCCCTCGCGCGCGGCCTTCATCGAGGTGGCCCGCGCCTACTATGCGGACAAGCCGGACGACCTCGCGAAGGACTGGCAGGCCTATGGCGTGACCACTGTGGACGATCTCGCCAGAGTCCAGGGCGACCCGCCGGCCGTACCCGGCCTGAAAGATGCGTGGGTCCGCGCGCTTGCCGACCGCGCCTTCTCGGTAGCGGCGAACGCCGCGCGGGCCGTCGACCCGAATCACCTCAACCTGGGGATCCGCATGATCAACGCGCCGCTCCCCGAGCCGGGCATCCTCGCCGCCATGGGCAAACACTGCGACGTAATCAGCATGAACCTCTACAGCATGTTCTCCGATCGCCTGCCGGTGCAGATGTTCACGCTCGTGCCCGCCATCCATGCGTTCACGGGCCGTCCCACCATGACCACCGAGTTCTCGTTCCGCGGCGCCGATACCCTGCACCCCAACACCATGGGAGCCCTGCCGTCAGTCAAATCCCAGGCCGAGCGCGCCGTGGGGTACCTGTCCTACGTGGCCGCCGCGGCATCCATCCCGAACCACATCGGCGTCGCGTGGTACAAGTACCCTGACGACGATTTGGAGAAACCCTGGGACAAGTACGCCGAAGACTGCAATTTCGGCGTGATCGACCCGGCGCGGCGCCCCTATGCGGTGCTCACGGAAGCCATGCGCGCCGTGAATGCCGTGATCTACGAACTGGCCGCCGATCCCGTGCGTAATGAAAACATCCCCCTGTTCTGGCGCACGGAACTGACCCGATGGGACCTCGCGCAGGACGAAGTGGTTCTCGGGCGCCTCGCGCGCACGGGTGAACCGTTCAAAGACCCCCTTGCGCAACAACTGCCCGAACCCCGCCGCTATCATCAGGACTACTGGGTCCATCACGAGAGTCCCCGCCTGACCGTCAACGACCCCCGCTTCGTCGGCTGGTGCCAGGCCAACATGATCGAACGGGGCGACGAGGAGACCACCCTGACCCTGCTCAACGTGCTCGCCTACACCACATTTCCGCGCGAATTGTGGCTGGGCGCGCGCTGCGCGCGTCCCGAAGAGCCGATCGTCCTGGAGTCCAACGTGCAGTTTCTTTCCCGGCGCGTGACGCCCGACGGGAAGCTGCTGCGCCTCACCCTGGCCGACGGCAGCTACATCCGCACCGATTACGACCAGTCGGAACTGCGCCTGGACCGCCGCGTGCCCTATCTCGACCTCCGCTACGATCATGCGGCCCGCCAACTGGCGATTACCCTGCGCGGCAGCGCCACCCGGCTCGGCGTGGCGGGCGTGGAAGGCTGGTCAGTCTCCTGCAACGAAAAACCCCTCGCGCCGGAGAAGATCTCCGTGGAGGGGCCGTTGAGCGTGTTTGTTCTCAACTAGACGTTCGTCGTTCCGCCGAAAAACGGGGGACAGACCGCCGCGCCGAATCCGGCGCGCCCGGCCTGTCCCCGTTTCCTGTCTACAACAGGTTCGCGGTCCGCGATGCGTCTCAGATGAGCCCGGCGGCCTGCATGGCCTGGGCGAAGTCGCGCTTCTCTTTCGCCGACAACTCGCGTTGCGGCATCCGCACGTACCCCGCGTCGAATCCGCGCAGCCGGACGCCTTCCTTGTAGTACGCCACCATCGCCCCGTAGCGCAGGAGTTTGGCGGCCGCGCTCAGTTGCTTCTGATGCTTCCAGGCGCTGGCGTGGTCGCCCTTCTTGACGTTCTTGATGATGGCCAGGAAGAGTTCCGGAACCACGTTGGCCGCGCTGGCGACACAGCCGTGAGCGCCGGTCACCATGGCCTGGAAACTGTAGTTGTCCACCCCGTTGATGACCATGAACCCTTTCGGCGCATGGGCCAGTATCTCACCCAGGTGCACGAAATCCCCGCTGCTGTCTTTCACGCCCTGGATGTTCTCGACCTTCCCCGCCAGGTCGACGATGAACGACGCGGACAGGGCATTGCGCGCGCAGGCCGGCAGGTTGTAGAACATGATCGGAAATCCCTTGACGGCCCCGGCCACGGCCCGGTAATGCATCTCCAAAGACAGGGTATCGTAGCCGAAGAACCACGGCGCTACCACGCCGGCGGCTTTCGCGCCCGCCTGCGCCGCATGGCTGGTCAGCTCGATCGTGCTGGCGGTATCCATGCATCCCGTGTGAGCGATCACATCCACGCGTTTGCCTACCGCCTTCACTACCGTTTCCAGCAGCCGCTTGCGTTCGTCGAGCGTCATCAGCATGCCTTCGCCCGTGGTTCCCGCGACGAAGAGCCCGTTCACCCCCTTGTCCGCAAGAAAACCGGCGAGCCCCGCCGCCTTCTCGAAGTCCACTTCCTTCCCGCCTTTGGTGAACGGCGTCAACAACGCTGGAATCACACCACCTTGAATAAACGGCATTTCGGTCTCCTCTTTCCCGGCCGGGTTCCATTTACCAGCCGTATCGTTCGGGTCCCCAGGGTTTCAATACATGCTCCTGCTTCGGCAGCAGCAGCGTCCGCTCGGGCACGTCTTCGTACACGATGGCGCCCGCGCCCACGCAGGAGTAATATCCGACCTTCACGCCGGGCATGAACATCACGTTCACCCCCGTGCGCGAGTAATCCCCAATGATGGTCAGGTCGCCAAACCGCGGATCCGGCACTTCCTTGTGACCCTTGTTGACCTGCGGTTTGGTGCCGTTATCGAATCGCAGCGTGCCGCACACCGTCGCGGCGCCGATGTCGACGTTGTTGCCCAGCAGGGCGGTGATGCAGCAGTAATGGTACAGGTATACCACGTCAAACATCACGCCCCCGAATTCCGCGTCGTGTTTCACGAGGGATTTCGAACCGATCACCGCGTAATCGTTTACGGCGCAGTAATCGCGGATCTGGGTATCATCGCCCACGCACACGCCCGCACCGACAATGGCGCCGTTGAGCACCTGCGTACCCTTCCCCAGGATCATCGAGCCGCCAATGTGGCAGCCTTTGCCGATTCGCGCGCCGGCCCCCAGAATCAGCTTCGCCCCGTCAGCAATCTCCGCGCCGTCGTGAATGAACGCGCCTTCGCCCAGCACCGTGCTCTCGATCACCTCGGTGGCGTGCTTTGCCGCGGTCATGTTCGCCTGCGCAATCTGCCAGGCGCGGTCGACGTCGACCACAAAGTCCGGCGCGGAATAGGCCTGCACCTCGAGGCCGTCCTGCGCCATCAGCCCGAAGCTGTGGGCCACGTCGCCCTCGACCGGCGGCATCGCGCCGATCTCGACGCTGGTCACGAGCCCCGGATTGCGCAGAAGGTACGTCTTGAGCGTCTCCGTACGGGCCGCCGCGAGACCGGCGAACCGGGGCTGCGAACGGTCGCCGTGACCGATCACATCGTGAACCAGGCCGTCTTCCCCAACGCACACGGTCATCCAGTGCGGGGCGTCCGGCGGACACGGCGCTGTCATGACCATGGCCCGGGCTTTCCGCTTCCGGTAAGCGTCCAGGAATCCCCGCACGGCGTCTCTCGTCGTCACAATATCGCCGTAACAAACGAGCGTGTCCTGGCCAGTCACGGCGTCGATCCCGCAGAGCGCCGCATCGGCCGGCCCCCTCAACGCGCGCTGCTCCACGAACCGCACGCCCGCCAGGTCGGCCAGACAGCTCCGGACCGCTTCGCCGCGACTGCCGATTACCACGACAATCTCTGCCACGTCGAGGGCGAGCAGGTCCAGCACCATGCGGCGCACGATCGGAACGTTCACAACCGGTACCGTGCACTTCTGGCGGATTCCGCAGAAGGGCCAGGCGCCTTTGCCCTCGCCGGCGGCCAATACCAATGCGGATTTCATGATTGCTTTTTCCTCCCTGGAAGGCTTGCGCCGCGAACAGTATACTTATGGGCGTGCGGACTGGCAACGCGCAAACCAGAAGGAAGAGGTCATGAAACACAAAAAGACCACATTCGCCCTCTTTTTCGGCAATCGGGGCTTTTTCCCCTCGAAACTCATGAAGGAAGCCCGCGAGGAGTTCCCGCGGCTCCTCGACAGCCTGGGGTACGGCTGTCTGATGATGGACGAGAACGCCACGCGCTACGGCGCCGTCTCCACGGCCGCGGAAGGCCAGGTCTTCGCCAATTTCCTCCGCCAGAATCGCGGTAAGTACCAGGGAATCCTCTTGTCCTTGCCCAATTTCGGCGACGAAACCGCCGCCGTGGCCGCGCTCGGCGAGGCGGAGGTCCCCATCCTCATACAGGCCTATCCGGACGACCTGGACAAAATGGCCCCCGCCGTGCGGCGCGACTCGTTCTGCGGGAAATTCTCGATCATGGACCTGTTCTTCCAGTATGGGCTGAAATTCACGGTGTTGAAGCCCCATACCGTGCATCCCGCCAGCCCTCGCTTCAAGGAGAATCTCGACTACTTCGCCGCCCTGTGCCGGGTGGTCGACGGCATTCGCGGGATGACCGTCGGAGCGATCGGGGCGCGCACCACCGCGTTTAAAACCGTCCGCATCGACGAGGTGGCCCTCCAGCGCCACGGCATCACCATGGAAACCATCGATCTCAGCCACGTCTTCAGCCGGATGAAAGACATCAAGCAGAACGCGGCCTACAAAGAGACCAAAAAACGCCTCGAGAAGGCAGCCTCGTGGGAAGGCGTGCCCGATGGCGTGCTCGACAAAATCGTCCGGCTGGGCCTCGTCATTGACGCGCTGATCGACGAGTATGCCCTGGACGCGTTTGCGTTGCGCTGCTGGATCGAGCTTCAGGAACAACTCGGCATCTCGCCGTGCGTCCTCATGGGCGATTTCAATCAGCGGGGCATTCCCGCGGCGTGCGAAGTCGACGTGGGCAACGCCGTGGCCATGTACGCCCTCCAACTGGCGTCTCAGTCGCCCGCCATGTGCCTGGACTGGAACAACAACTACGCCGATGACGACGACAAGTGCATCCTGTTCCACTGCGGCCCGATTCCCCCCTCGCTGATGAAGGGCAAGGGACAGATCTGCGACCACGCCATCCTCGCCAATTCGGTCGGCAAAGGGCGCGGTTTCGGCTGCAACGCCGGCCTGATCCGGCCCGGCGAATTCACTTTCGCCAGCATGATGACCCACGAAGCCAAGCCGCGGTTCTACGTCGGGCAGGGCGCGTTCACGGAAGACCCCATCCCCGAAGACTACTTCGGGTGCGCGGGCGTCGCGCAGATTGACCGGCTCCAGGATCTGCTGCTCTATGTCGGCAGGAACGGCTACCGCCACCATGTCAGCGCCACGCCCGGCCGCTATGCGGCTCCCGTGGCCGAAGCCCTCGAGTACTATCTCAACATGAACGCCGCCCTTCCGCAGACGGTGTGCGGATGAGCGGCGCCGCGGCGATTGTCCGGCGGGCCTTCGAGCAGGGCCTGGTGGTTCCCGCGTTTAACGTGCCTTACCTCCCGATGGTCGAGCCCGTCGTGCGGGCGGTGGCGGACTGCGACAGCGTCGGCCTCATCGAAACCGCACGCCTCGAGTGGTATAAGTTCGAAGGCCAGGGGCTCGGGCCCGTCAAGGCCGAGTTCGACACGTGGGCCCGGCCCGAGGTGGGCCTGCACCTCGATCATGTGCCCGTGCTCGACGAAGACGATCAACGCGTCGATTACCGGGCCATCATTGCGGAAGCCCTGGCCCTGGGCTACGGCTCGGTCATGGTCGACGGTTCGCGGCTCTCTCTCGACGAGAACATCCAGGTGACCCGCGAGGTCGCGGACCTGGCCCACGCTGCTGGGGTCCCCTGTGAAGCCGAGCTCGGCGCGGTGCTGGGCCACGAGGCCGGTCCGCCCCCGCCCTATGAGGAGATGTTCGCTTCCGGCCGCGGCTTCACCCGGGTAGACGACGCGCGCCGCTTCGTCGCGGAGTCCGGCTGCGATTGGCTCTCGGTCGCCATCGGCAATATCCACGGCGCGATCTCCGGCGCCCTGCGCGACCAGAAAAAGGTCGAGGCGCGCCTGAACCTGGACCACCTGGACGCGCTTCGCGAGGCCACTGGGGTGCCGCTGGTGTTGCATGGCGGCTCCGGTGTGCAGCGCGAATACGTCCTCGAAGGAATCAAACGGGGCATTGCCAAGGTCAACATCGGCACCGAGATCCGCCAGGCCTACGAGCAGGCCTGGCGCGCCCAAAACAGCATCGAGGCGGGCCAGGAAGCCACCTACACGCGCACCTGTTGGGTCATCCGCGACTATTTTGGCATTGAGGGGACCCGTCACAAGCTCCTCTGAGCACGCCGCGGCGAAGGGCCAGGACAACGGGGGGGACCTATGAGCTTTCTCGGAATCGATGTCGGCACCACGGGCTGCAAGACCTGCGTCTTCCGTGAAGACGGCGCGCTCATCGCTTCCGCCTACCGCGAGTACGATGTACGCGTGCCCCGGACCGGCCACGCAGAGCTGGATGCGCGGGCCGTCTGGCGCGAACTCAAGGACTGCATCGCCCAGGTGAGCGCCGCATCCGCCCACGACCCCATCGCCGCGCTGGGCGTCTCCTCCCTGGGGGAAGCAACGGTGCCCGTCTCGCGCGAGCGCGATATCCTGGGACCGTCGCTCCTCAATTTTGACGAGCGCGGCGCGGAGTTTCTCGACGATCTCGGCCAGCGTCTTGACGACGGACGGCTCTACCGCATCAACGGCAACACCCTCGGCAACCATTACGGCCTGACCAAACTCCTGTGGTGGAAGCAGCATCAGCCCGAAATCTGGGACCGTGCCCACAAGTTCCTGCTTTGGGGGAGCTTCGTCTCGTACATGCTGGGGGCGGACCCGGTCGTGGATTACTCGCTCGCCAACCGCACCCTGCTCTTCGACCTGGACGCCCGGGACTGGTCCGGCGAACTTCTCGCGTGGGCCGGTATTGATCCCGAAAAACTCCCCGGCGCCGCACCCTCGGGCACGCTGATCGGGCAAGTGTCCAAACCGCTTGCGGACGAGCTGAACCTGCCTGCAACCGTGGCCATCGTCACGGGCGGCCACGACCAGTGCTGCAACGCCGCCGGCGCGGGCGTCCTGGGGCGGGGTGACGCCCTCCTCGGCATGGGCACCTTTCTGTGCGCCGCGCCCGTCTTCGAATGCCGGCGCGATCCCGAAGCCATGATTCCGCACGGGCTCAACACCGAACATCACGCCGTGCCGGGCCGGTTCATCACGTTCATGTACAACCAGGCCGGCTGCCTCCTCAAGTGGTACCGCGACACCTTCGCCGCTGCCGAGCACCGTGCGGCTCTCGAAGCCGGGGAGGACGTGTATCCCCGGCTGCTCGCCGAAATGCCCGATGCGCCCGCCAACGTTACCGTCCTGCCCCATTTCACCACGACGGGGCCGCCGGAGTTTATCGCCGATTCAAGCGGGGTGATGGCCGGGCTGCGGCTCATAACCCGGCGCGGCGAGATCCTGCGGGGCATCCTCGAAGGGAGCATTTTTTACCTTCGCGAATGCCTCGAGCGTGCCCGGACCGCGGGCATCGAGGTCACCCGTTTCTGCGCCGTGGGCGGCGGCAGCAAGTCCGACGCCTGGCTGCAGCTGACGGCGGATATCCTGAAGACGCCCCTGGTCCGGCCCATACAGACCGAAGCGGGCGCCCTCGGCGCGGCCATGCTTGCGGCGCTGGGGACCCACGCCTTCGACTCGCTGGAACAGGCCGTTGCGGCCATGGTCGAGCCGGACCGTACGTTCGAGCCTCGGGCGGCAGCCTCCGCCCAGTACGAAAGCCACTACGAACGCTACACCCGGCTCTGGCCTCTGATGAAAGACTACCTCCGGGAGAATCCGTAAACTCCGGCATGTCCGCTGTGCCGCCAGACCAATGCGCCGGCATGGCTGCCCATTCCCGATCCCCATTGTTCTATTGCAGGGGCAGCCCCCCGTGGCTGCCCTCCGGATTGCACGCGCCAGCGCGGCATGCTTGTTCTTGTAGCGCAGGCGTCTCGCCTGCATCCTTGCCTCCCGGTGGACGAGGTGGACAGGGTGGACAGGATGGACAGGATGGACCAGGTGGACGAGCCCACCTGGCCAAAGAGTCCACCCCCGTCCACGCGGGCCGCGTGGCCACCCCCGCCAGCGGGGGACAGCGCTGCGGAATTCTACAATCGTTGTAATGGCGGGCGGGGTTGGGTTGCGCCGCGAACCCGGCGATTGGCGTCGGTGCAGGGCAGGTGAAAACCGGACCGGCCGGGGCGCATACTGGCGCCGGGGGTACGATAGGGATTCCCGCCAGGGAAGAGGAGGACGAGAAGATGGAACGCCGCGAATTTCTTCAATGCACGCATCTCTGTGGGGCGGGACTCCTGGGGCTGAGCAGCATCGCTGCCGCCCAGACGGGTTCTCAGGAAAAGGGAGACGCGACCATGCAGACGCCACTTGTGATCCGGCCGTATCAGTTGCTCTGTACGATCTGCTCGCTGGGCGCGGAGGGGGGGAGTGGCGTCCCGCAGTATGAACGGTGCCGGGCAATCCGGGACGCGGTCCGGAAGAATCCGGATGTCCCCGTGACGCTATCGTGCAGCGCGGGGGCGCTGTTTTCGTACCAGGAATCGGGCACGGAGGAGGACACCCCGGAGAGCGAGGAGTTCAACCGCAAACGCGACCTGGACGTGCTGCAGATCCTGAGCCTGCCGCCGGGCATCACGCTGCCCGCGAGGGCGCTATTCAAGACGCTGGTCATGGGGGTGTCGACGGTATCGGGCCTCTGCGCGTATCACACGGTGACGGGGAAGGCCTGGGAAGGCTGCCCGCTGGCGTACAGCGGCAACTACGAGCGCGGCCACGAAAAGGGGATCGAGGCGCTCATCCCGCCGCGGTCCGAGGACGAGATGGCGGCGGAGAAGAAGAAGTCTCTTGAGGCGCTGTATGCGGCCGATGAAGTTACGGTACGGCCGCACATTCTCGCATGCGCGGTGTGCCAGTACGGGGAAGGCCTCCGCCCGCCGTTCAAGGAAGACAATCTCCCCGAACTGATTGACGTGATGCTCAATAAGAAGCCCGATATCCAGGTCACGCTGGTGCCCGGGGCGGACTGGATGATGTGCGCGCCGTGCCCTGGCCGGATTCCGGAGCTCAACGCGTGCTCGCATGTCTGGGGCTGCGGGGAGCTGGACAGCCAGAAACGCGACCTGGACCTGCTCCAGAAGCTCGGGCTCGAGTTTGGAAGCACGATGCGGGCCCGGGATTTCTACCGGCTGCTCTTTGATCGCATGACGACCACCCACGGCATCCCCGATACGTGCATCAAGTACAACGCGATGCCGTCGGTGTGGTGGGACGAGTGCGCGGGGCACCTGTACCAGGGCAACCCCCGTGCGAAATACGAAAAGGGCAAGCGGGAATTGATGGAGAAGCTCCAGATGGCCCGCAGCAGCGCCGGGCCGTCCCTCTCACCGGGTTAATGGAAGCGCGGCCCGCGTTCGCGCCGCGAGCGCATACGCGGGCCGCTTTTGCTCATTTCTTCTTTTCGTAGCGCACAATGAGGCTGGCGGGCATCTCGCCGAGCACGGCCTCGATGCCCTCTTTGGCGAGTGATTCTCCGGAGCGTTCTTCGAGCGTGACCGTTCCGCCTTCCGCGAGGTATTCCAGCGTGTAGACGGTGTCGGGCGCGAGGGCGCTGAGCCGCACGGCGAAGTGCGTGTAGGGCGACTGGCTGCGCCGGAAGAAATAGACCGCGCCTTCGCCCAAATCGGGCCGGTCAAGCTGGAACGCGCACCAGTGGCCTGCACCGTTCATGCCGAGCGTCATGGGGTAGATGTCGCCGTACCAGTATTTTGAGAGTGCCTTGGCCTCTTGGACGAAGCGCCGTCCCTGTTCGGCGGGGAATTCGGGGTTGCGATAGTCCCACTGGCAGATGAGGCCCGCGGTGGCTGCGGCGCGCATGGGATAGGGGTCGGGCTGCCACGCGGTTGCCGTGTGCGCGGGCAGGTAATAGCTGATCCCGATGGAGTGGCCGGGGTTCCAGTCCGCGTTGCCGGGGAAACAATTCGTGTCGCTGCGCCAGAGCGGGATGGAGCGCATGCATGTTTCGAGATCGATGCGGCGTCCGCCGCTGGAGCAGTTGTCGATGATCAGTCCCGGATGGCGTTCGAGCAACTCGTCCCACATGGCATACAATCCCTCGATATACCGGATTTCGGTGAGGCCTTCCCGGCCGGGAGAGTCATTTTTGCGCCAGTATTCGAGGGGATCCATGTTGAAGTCGTTGCGGTAGAAGTCGAGCCCGTATTCCTCAATCCGGGCGGAGAGGGTGTCGGTCAGCCACCGGCGCGCTTCGGGGAGATCGAGGCGATAGAGGCCGCCTTGTTTGCCGCCGTGAACGAAGTCGGGGTGCTCCGTGGCGATTTGCGTGTCGGGTGCGACCCGTTCCGGTTCAAACCAGAGCAGAAACCGGATGCCGTCCTTGTGGCAGCGGTCGCCCACAGGCCGGAGACCATTGGGAAACAGTGCCGGGTCCGCGAACCAGCTTCCGACGCCGGTTGGGAATCCTTTGGGGAACCAGGCCGCGTCGAGCCAGTGGGTATCAAACCCGAGCGCGGCGGCGTTGTGTGCGGCGTCGAGCTGGCCGGCTTCCGTGGCCCATTCGGGGTCTTTGCGGTAATACCGGTCGAAGCACTGGAGCGCAACGGGCGGCACGACGGGCTGTCCGTCGATTTTTGGCAGGTATTCGGCGAGCAGAAGGCGGCGGAATCGGTTATGGGCCGTGGCCGCGTCGGCCGTGCCGGCGAGCAGGAGGATGCGCGGCGAGCGGATCTTCTCCCCGGGCTGCAGGGCGAGGCATGTGCGCTCCATGCCGGCGCGCAGGCGCAGGTGTTCCGGGTGTTCCCGCACCGCGGAAAGGGCCCACTGACCCGACCAGCCGATTGCACCGACCACCGTATTGTTGCCAAATCGCAGGTCAAAGAAGGGGAAGGCGCCGTTTGAGGAGCGCCCGCCCTGCGGCGCCAGCGCGAAGGAGTTGCCGGGTTCGAGCTTTGCCGTGGCGTTTTCGAAACTGGCTTCGCTGAACACGTCGCCGCGGTTGTGGCCGAATTCAACCGGAAGCGCGGCCGTGCCGGTGTGCATGGCCAGGTCCAGGGCCTGGATGTCTTCGATGAGCGGGGTGTCGGCCGTGCCGGCGTTCTCGAAATAGAGCACCCAGTCCACCGCGGGATACGCGAGGTAGACTTTGATCTCGGCGGTAACGCAGAGGCGCGTGGCGGGATCGGTCCACTGGGCGGTGCAGAGGCGATACGTGCCGAAATCTTTGGACGAGGCGCTGTGCTCCCACTGCGCCAGGAACTCGCGGGAATCCCGGTCGGCATAGCGAAACGAGAAGGGTGCCTGGCCGGAAGCCATCGGCGGGCGGTGGTGGCCTTCATCGAGCCAGACGCTCGTGCCATCGGCGAGTACATACCGCGCGTCGGCCCAATCCGCCTGGTCATGGGCGGGGCCGTCGGCGGTCGTGCCGGTCTTGAGCGTCAGGGACTGCGCGCCGGCCGGCAGATCGATGCTTACGAGGTGCGGCGCCTCGCCGCCGCGCAGGACAGGCGTCTGCATGGCTTCGTTGCCGTCGACTTCGACAATGAAGACGGCGCTGCCCCGTTGTCCGCCTGTGTCGGGGTTGTTGTCGATGCCGGCCAAGGCTTCAAAGCGGACCGCGCCCCCGGGGACTGTGGCCGTGATCTCGCTGTTGGCGTGGGTGCCCAGGCCGCGCTCGAAACCCCGGTCGCCGATGCGCAGGGGGGTGTCAACGCAGGACATTCGGAAATGCAGCTCGCTGAAATCCTGTTGTTTGAGCTGGAGTTCGACCGGCGCCGGCGCGGGTGCGTCCAGGGCCGGGTCGCCGAACACGTCCGCGGCCCACGTCGCAACGGCAGCGAGTTCATCCGGACCCGCCATGACGGCGTCGGCCCGCGCGGCGTTTTGAACGGACAGGCAAGAACCCAGGACCAGACCGTATACGACGATGACTGGAAGACCTCTCATGTGACGAAACTCCTGTTGACCGGGTGCTCTTCCCTCCGCGGGGGGTGGACGGAGCTCAAACACCGGCGTGGCTGGTCCCGCGGCTGCGTTACCAATTTCTTGACGCCTTTCACGGACACTTGATAGTATAATATTCGTTCTGTATCTAAAACGAGGGAGTCTGTCGGTAACGCTTATCTTCCGGGACGATGATACCTTGGCTTAGTCAGGGAACGCGGCGAAAGCCCGCGGTGCGTCCCGGGGTGGATGGGGTAATGCGACACCCGCCTTCCTGGATCATACCGGCGCAGGATACGACGTGAAAACGCAAATCGAACAGATCCTTCAGGCGGAACAGGACGCCAAGGGCCGGGTAGCCGCGGCCGAGCAGAAAGCTCGGGAGATTGCCGCCGCGGCTGCCGCGGAAGCGGCCCGCACCGCGGCCGGATTTCGGGACGCGGCCAAGGCGCAAGTCCAGGAACTGCTTCAACATACGCGCGAGGAGGCTGAGCGGGAGAAGAGATTGGTGATTGAACGCGCCCGCGCCGAAGCCGCGGAAATTGCCGGGCGCGAATGGACCGGGGGGGCGTCCCGGATCGACGAGGCCGTCCGGTCTCTTGCCGGACTCCCCTGATGCGCTCTCTTGCCCGATATTCTGAGGCGAATGCCATCATTCGCGCGAACCTCTCCAGCTTGCTCACGAAAAGCCAACTGGACGAAATCCTGCGTACGGGCACGTTCCTGGATTCGTGGAATGCATTGAAGTCGACTGCGTACGCGGCGTGGCTGCCCGAGATGGCCGCCCCGGCGCCGCTTGCCGTGGAGCGCACTCTGAAGGACGCGACGGCGTTGCGGTTTAAACGGGCCATCCGTTCGCTGAAAGGCAGGGCGGGAGAGGTGGGCGCCCTGCTGCTGTCCCGGTGGGAGCTGGACGACCTGCACGATGCGCTCCGGGCGTGGCATGCGAAAGATGCGGCCTATGCCCCGCTGATCCCCAGCGTGGATTTTGGGAATGACGTGCCCTTTCGCGAGATCGCCCGCGCCGACACGCTGGAGGCGGTGGGCGCCTTGCTCGGCAAGACGCCGTACGCCAAGCCCATCCTCGAGACCGCGCGCATTTACCGGGAAACCCACAGCCTGTTCCACCTGGAGATTGCCCTGGAGAAGGGGCACTATCGGCGGCTGATCGCCGCGATTCAGGATCTGGGCGGACACGATGCCGGCCACGGACTGCGGCTGATTGCGGCTGAGATCGACCTGGTGAACCTGTCGTGGCTTTCGCGATGCGCGTCGTATTACGAAGCCCCGGCCACGCTGCTGCGCGAAGCCATGATTCCGAACGTTTCCGCCCTCGCGAGCAAGCTCGAAAAGACGGGGTTTTCGGCGGAAGACATCGCCGAGATGTCGCTGGAGTATTTGTCGGAACTTGCGGGGGATCAGGGGGGCAAGGCGCCCGGGCTGGAACGGATTGCGCTGCTCGAATCGTTCGTGATTGAGGCGGCGGCTGACGCGGCGCGGCGGGAACTCGCGGGATTCCCGTTCTGCATCGCCTGTGTGATCGCGTTCTATTTTTTGCTGCGTACGGAATTCCGGAATCTACGGGGCATTTTCGCAGGACTGGCCGCCGGGTATTCGCCCGAAGAGCTGTCCGGCAGGCTTTGTGGAATCAGGTGATCTGTGAAGCTGGTTGCGGAAAAGATGTGCCGGTTCACCGCCGTCATCCTGCGTGACGACATGCCGGGCGTTCTGGAAACGGTTGCCCGCTCGGGCGTGCTGCACCTGACCCGCGTGGAGGAAACCGAGGCCTGGGCCGCGGCGCTCGCCGATATCGACGTCAAGCGGCTCACCCGGGAGTGTGTCGAGCGCAAAGCGAAGCTGGAGGGACTGTTCGGCGAAAAATTGCGCACGGAAGGTTCGCCGTTGCCCGCCGGTTTTGCCGAGGTATCGGGGGCGAGCCTGGCCGAGGTGGATGCGGTCATTGCGGAGGCGGAAGCCGCCATCACGCCGCATTCGGAATCGGGCATCCGGCTTGCCGACCGGCTTTCCCGGCTGGAATCGACGCTGTCCGGCCTGGATGCGCTGGTTCCGTCAAATCTCCCCCTGGCCCGGCTGTTGCGCTCTTCGATGCTGTACACCGCGGTCGGCGTGCTCCCTCAGGACCAGTTTCCGAAACTCGAAACGCTGCTGCGGGACGTTCCTTCGGTGGTCTTGCCGTACCGGCGCATTGCGCGCGAGGTCCACGTGGTGTGTCTGGTGCTGCAGAAACACAGGGAAACCCTCACCCGGGCCTTGCATGATACGGGTTTCGTGGAGGCGCCGGTTCCGCGGGATGCCGCCGAAGTGACGCAGGAAGCCCGGGGCGAGTTGCTCGATGAAGTGCGTTCGGTTGAAGCGCAGCTTGCGGAAAACCAGACCGCGCTTGCGGGCGCGCGCGAAGCCGCCTGGCCCGCCGCCGCCACGGCCTTGCAGCGCCTGAACGCCGGTCTGCTGATCCTGCGCATCCAGGATTTGTGCAAAGTCACCGACCGCACCTGCGCGTTTGCCGGCTGGGTTCCCCAGGATCGTACCGGGGCCCTGGTTGACGCCATCCACGAACAGACGCGCGGCCGCGCCATCGTTGAGGTGGCTGAAGCCGAATCCCTCGAGCCGGTCCAGGAGGGCAAGGTCGACGTTCCCGTGCTCTTCAACCGCCCGAAGTTTCTGCAGCCCTTTGCGCTGCTCACGGAGGGCTTCGATATTCCTTCGTATACGATGATCGACCCGACGATCTTTGTGGCGGTCTCGTTTCTGCTGATGTTTGGCATGATGTTCGGCGATGTGGGTCACGGTCTGGTGCTGTGTGGTTTGGGGGGACTGCTGATCTGGAAGGCGCCGCACTACCGGGATATCGGCAAACTCGCGGTGTATTGTGGCATCGCTTCGGCAATTTTCGGGTTGCTTTACGGGAGCGTCTTTGGCCTGGAACATCTGCTGCCCGCTCTGTGGATCAAACCGCTGGAGGGGATCAACGACCTGTTTGCCTTCGCCATCGGGTTCGGGATCCTGTTTGTCAGCCTGGGCATCGTGTTGAACGTCCTCAACGCGGTCCGCGCGCACGCGTTCTGGGAAACCCTGTTTGACGGCGCAGGCCCCCTGGTCGGGATCATCTACTGGTCCGGCATCGGGCTGGTCGTGAAGTCATTCCTGTCGTCCTCGCGGATGCCTCATTCGGCGTGGCTGGTGGCGCCGATGGCGCTTGCCCTGACGGGGTTTCTGTTGAAAGGCCCCCTGCTCCGGTTATTTGGCAAGCAGGAACGGGCGTTCCCGGAAGGCGTCATTACCTACGTGATGGAATCCGCCGTGGAGGTCATGGAGGTATTCATGGGGTACCTGGCCAACACGGTGTCCTTCATCCGCGTGGCGGCATTCGGCCTGGCGCATGCCGGGTTGTTCGTGGCGGTATTCAGTCTGGCTGACATTGTGCGCGGGGCGCCGGGCGGCCGCTTTTTGTCGCTGGGCGTCATTGTCGCGGGCAACGTGCTCATCATCGTGCTCGAGGGCGTCGTGGTCACCATCCAGGCGCTGCGGCTGGAGTATTACGAGTTTTTTGGCAAGTTTTTCAACCGGAGTGGGCAGAAATACGCGCCTGTCGGAGTGACGTCACCTCCGGCGGATGCGGCAAACTGAAAGGTAGAACCGATGTACAAGGGAATCCAGTATCCGAAACGGGCAATCCAGGCCGTGGCTCTGGCGGGCATTGCGGTGCTTGCGGCGTCGCTCTGGTGTTCGGGCGCCTGGGCACAGGCCGGGGAAGCCGGCCTTGCCGCCGCTCCCGATTCGCAGAACGCGGGGTGGGCCTATCTTGCCGCGGCACTGAGCGTCGGGCTGGGGTGCGTCGGTGCGGGCATCGCGGTCGCCTACGTGGGCAGCGCCGCCGTGGGCGCCGTGGCCGAAAAGCCGCAACTCGCGGCCCGCACGCTGATCTTCGTCGGGCTCGCGGAAGGTATCGCGATTTACGGCCTGATCATCGGCATTATGGTGCTGGGCAAGGTGTGACATGGTACCGTTTGTCATCGGAGACGGCCAGACCGTGCTCGGATTTCGCCTGGTGGGCGTCGAGGGGCGGGTTGCCAGCGGTCGTGATGACGCGCTGGCGGCGCTGAACGAGGCCCTGGGTAACCACGAAATCGGGCTTATCGTGATTCCCGAGCGGCTGGCGGCGGCAATCCGGGAAGAAATCGACGCGCGGCTTTCCGATGCCGGTTTCCCCCTGATCCTCGAAGTGGCCGATGCCGCCGGGCCGATGCCCGGCCGGCCCGGAATCGAGGACATTGTCCGCAAGGCGGTGGGAGTCAGTCTATGAGCGGCGATGCCCTGGACTCCGGAGGCCTTCAGATCATCGAGAGCATCCTGTCGGATGCCGATGCGCAGGCCTCCCGCATTATCGAGAGCGCCGAAAACGCGGCCAGAGCTGCGCGCGAGAAGGCACGTATCGAGGGAGAGCGCGGACGCGACGAGAGTCTGGCGAAGGCCCGGGAGCGCTGCGCGAAACTCTACGCCCAGGAACTCGCTACGGCGCGGATCGAGGCCAAAAGGCTCTTGCTGGCGGCGCGAGAAGACGTGGCGGAACGCGTGCTCGGGCAGCTCGAAGAGAGGCTGGACGCCGTGCGGCGGTCCCCGGAGACGTACGCGCGCTCGCTGCGGAACCTGGCCGTGGAAGCCGTTGCGGCCATCGGCCAGCCGGAGGTCGTCGTGCGAATCAGCCCGGCCGACGCCGCGCTTGTGGGCGACAGCTTCGCCAGCGAGGTCGCGTCGGACAGCCGCGCCGCTGCTGCCGGGGTTTCCAGTGTGACGCTGCAGCTGGAAGCGTGCGATTTAGGGGGCGGCTGCATCGCCCAATCGCCCGACGGGCGCGTTGTCTACGACAATACGTACAGGACGAGGATGCAGCGCAAACGACGGGAGCTTCGCGCGATGATCGTCAGGGATGTGATGAACAGTCATGGCTGAACGCATTATCGGAACGGTGAGACGGGTGGTCGGCCCCGTGGTGGAGGCCGGCAAGGTCACCGGGGTGGAGATGCTCGAACTCGTTTTTGTGGGCGACGAGCGTCTTGTGGGCGAGATCGTGCGGATTCGCGGCGATGTGGCCTGGATCCAGGTCTACGAAGATACGACTGGCCTTCGCCCCGGGGCTCCCGTCATTGGCCAGGGGGAACCCCTGTCGGTAGAGCTGGGACCGGGCCTGCTGGGAAGCATCTACGACGGCGTTCAGCGTCCGCTCGATGTGCTGCGGGCGCAGATGGGGGATTTCGTGTCCCGGGGCGTTCATGCGCCCGCCCTGTCGCGCGAAAAGCGCTGGCATTTCAGGCCTTCCGTGAGTCCCCCGTGCCGCGTCCAGGGCGGGGCCGTTCTCGGGGTGGTGCAGGAAACGGAGGTCATCGAACACCGGATCCTGACGCCCCCGTGGGTGGAGGGCGAACTGGTGCGGATCGCCCCGGACGGCGACTATGGCATTGAGGATACCGTGGCGACGGTGCGCACGTCCGGCGGCGACGTCGATCTGCGGTTTTTCCACAAGTGGCCCGTTCGCAAGGGCCGTCCGTATGCCAAACGCCTGCCCTGCGCCGGCCCGTTGATTACCGGGCAGCGTGTGCTCGATACCCTGTTCCCCGTGGCGCGGGGCGGGGTGGTGGTGGTTCCCGGGGGGTTCGGCACGGGCAAGACGATGGTGCAGCACGCCATCGCGAAGTGGTGCGACGCCGACCTCGTGGTCTACATCGGGTGCGGCGAACGCGGCAACGAAATGACCGGCGTGCTCACCGAGTTCCCGGAACTGATCGATCCCCGCACAGGCAAATCGCTGATGGAACGCACGCTGCTCATCGCCAACACGTCGAACATGCCCGTTGCGGCGCGTGAGGCCAGCATCTACACGGGGATCACCATCGCCGAGTATTACCGCGACATGGGCTATAACGTCGCCATCATGGCCGATTCCACGTCGCGCTGGGCGGAGGCCCTGCGCGAGCTGTCCGGCCGGATGGAGGAAATGCCCGCGGACGAGGGGTTCCCGGCCTATCTTCCGACCCGTCTCGCGGAGTTTTACGAGCGAGCCGGCCTCGTCACCACGTTGGGCGGGCACGAGGGAAGCATCACCACGATCGGCGCCGTGTCGCCGCCCGGCG